>JAKBBM010000005.1 GCA_021808545.1 Pseudomonadota bacterium
ATTAAGCGCCCGCGAATCATCGCCATCGCCAATCAGAAAGGCGGAGTCGGCAAGACCACGACCGCCATAAACCTCGCCGCGGCGCTGGCCGTGGGCGGGCTTAAGGTGTTGCTGGTGGATGTTGACCCGCAAGGCAATGCCAGCACGGGGCTTGGTATTGGCCATGATATGCGAAAAGGCGGCGCCTATGCGTTGCTCGCGGGCGAGGTTTCGTTGGCGCAGGCGGCGATTGCGACGGCCGTGGAGAATCTCGCTGTTGTTCCGGCCGTCGTGGACCTGATTGGCGCGGATCTTGAATTTGGCCAAATGGAGGGGCGGGAATTTTTGCTCCGCGAGGCGCTGCTGAGCCAGTGCGATGCGGATGTGGTGTTTATCGATTGCCCGCCAGGGCTGGGGCTGCTGACACTGAACGGGCTGGTGGCCGCCGATGCCGTATTGATTCCACTGCAGGCGGAATTTTTCGCGCTGGAAGGAATCTCGCAATTGAACCGGACCGTCGAGATGGTGAAAAAGGCGCTGAATCCGAAATTGGAGATCGAGGGAATTGTGCTGACCATGACGGATAAGCGCAATAACCTTTCAGAACAGGTGAGCGGCGACGTGCGCGAGCATTTCAAGGATCTGGTGTTCGAGACCGCGATTCCGCGCAATGTACGGATTACCGAAGCCCCTAGCCATGGCATTCCCGTCCTGCTTTATGATTTTCGTTCCACCGGCGCGCAGGCTTATTTGGCGTTGGCGGCGGAATTTATGAGCCGGGCAAGAGCAAGAAAGGTGTTGGCATGAGCGCGAAAGAACAACCCAAGCGTTTGGGCCGCGGATTGGCCGCCCTGTTGGGCGAAGCCGCCGTGCCGGCCAGCCTGGCCACACCGGGCGTACAGCAATTGCCGGTGGAGATGATGGAGCCAAGCCCGTTCCAGCCGCGCCAGGAAATGGACGAGACCGCGCTGGGGGAGCTGGCCGACTCAATTGCCCAGCGCGGAATATTGCAGCCGATTCTGGTGCGGCCTAATCCGGATAAGCCTGGATATTACCAGATTATAGCGGGAGAACGGCGTTGGCGCGCGGCCCAGCGCGTGAGCCTGCACGAGGTGCCGGTATTGGTGAAGCCGCTGACCGATGCCGATGCGATGGCCGCCGGGCTGGTGGAGAATTTACAACGCGAAAATTTGAACGCCGTGGAAGAGGCGGAAGGCTATAAGCGGCTGACCGAAGAGTTCAAACTCTCCCAAGACGCGCTGGGTGATGCGGTAGGTAAATCCCGCGCGCATATCGGCAATATCATGCGGTTGTTGAAGTTGCCCGCCCCGGTTTTGGTTTTGGTGCGCGAGGGTAAGCTGACCGCGGGCCATGCCCGGGCATTGCTGAGCCATCCAGAACCGGTAAAGGCGGCACATGAGGTCCTGAAGAAGGATTTTTCCGTCCGCCAGACCGAGGAAATGGTAAGCAGTCTGTTGCGTGGCGGTTCCGGGGAGACGGCCAAAAAGGCAAAAACCGCAAAAGGGGCGGATCCGGAGGTGGCGGCGTTAGCCGAGACGCTTTCCGAACGGCTGGGATTGCGCGTGGAAATTAAATATAATGGCAAGAGCGGCCAGATGATCCTGAATTATGCCAATTTGGACCAGCTGGACGGCTTGCTGGCGCTGTTGAATGGCTGAGCATTGGCGCTTCACGTGAAGCATTGGTCTCGAAAATTAAAATAAAACCTTGATCTGAATAGAAAAAACAACGCACCCTCCGGCAAAAGCCGGGCTTTGTTGTGAAAAACAAACAAGTGAGCGGCTTCGGCCACGGATATCATGCGGGGGTGTTCTGGCCCCGCATGATGCAGGTAGATGGGGTTTAGTTTTTTTCTGAGGCGGGCAGGATGCGCAGTTCCCGGTAAACCCCGCCCTCACGCGAGAAATGCGGGTTATAATAGGGGTCGTTTGGTAGAATTTCGGGGTAACGCTGGCGCATCACCTCGTTTTCCAGCATGAAACGGGCGATTTTTGCTTCGTTGAAATCATCACCCCGGCTGATGCTCTCGCGATGTTCGGCCACGGCATCGGGGGTGAAGATGATCTTCCAGCCAGCCTGGCGGAGTTTCACGCACAGATCGATATCATTAAAGGCGATGCTGAGCTCTTGCTCGTCAAACCCGCCCGTGGCCAGGAAGGCATTCTTGCGGACCAGCATGCAGGCACCCGTAACGGCGGAAATTTCCTGCGCGGCTAAAGCGTGCATCATATAGCCAGGCGCTGTGCCGGGAATGCCACGAAACGCATGGTCGGCCACGCCGCCAACCCCCAGTACAACGCCGGCATGCTGCACCGTTTCATCGGGATAGAGCAGTTTTGCGCCCACGGCCCCCACGCACGGGTCAGCCAAACATTCATCCAGCATGTGGCGCAGCCAAAGCGGGTCGTGCACGATGACGTCGTTATTCAAGAACAGCAAATAATCGTGCTGTGCCGCGCGGGCGCCAATATTATTGAGGCGCGAAAAATTGAACGGCTCGGCAATGCGAATAATTTTCGTGTTGGGCAGGTTGGCCTGCTGCGCGGTAAAAGCGCCGGATTCGGCCGAGGTTGACCAATTATCCAGCAGGATGATCTCAAACGTCACATCCTTCGTGTGGCGGCGCAGGGCCTCAACACATTCGAGAGTCATGTCGATATGATCTCGGAATGGAATCAGGATGGAAACACCGGCGGCCTTGCGGGTTTTGGCGGGGATTTGCCACCGCACTTCGTAACAGGTGAGGTTGTTGCGGCTTTCCACCAGGGCGGGCAGGCCGCGCCTTGCCAGATGCGCGGCAACGCAGGCTGCCCCGGCGGCGGCGGCTTTGGGCTTGGCCAAAGCGCCAGCGGCAGAGGTGGAAGTGGCAGTTTTGCGCCAATGATAGAGAATTTCCGGGACGTGATGAATGTCATCCGTGGTCAGGGTTTCGCATAGGCGCAGCAACAGATCATGGTCTTGCGCGCCGTCGAGCTTGGTATCCAGCCCGCCCGTCTGGCGCAGGGTTTGCGCCTCCACCATGACAAAATGGCAGATATAATTCACTTCCAGCAGGAAGCGATGATTGAAATTGGGTTTGAAATGCGGCTCGCATAACGTGCCAGCGCGCTCAGCCTTGTCTTCGTCTGAATAGAGCAGTTTCGCGCCCGTGGCATTTTGCGCGCGCAGCATGATTTCGAGTGCCGCGGGCTCCAAAAGATCGTCATGGTCGAGAAAAGCGATGAACTGGCCTTTGGCTTTGGCAATGGCGGCGTTGCTGGCACGGGCGATGCCGCCATTGCGTTTTTGCGCCAGGCATTTGATGCGCGGATCAGCCTTAGCCAAATCGCGCATGGCGGTGGTTAGGGCGGGATCGTTGCTGGCATCGTCCACCAGGAGCAATTCCCAATTCCCGTAACTTTGTTTCTTTACAGAATCAATCATGGCGATGAAATCCCCGATCGCGGGGCGATAAACCGGGCAGATGAGCGAGACCCGCGGCTGGCTGGCGGGCAGGGCGCCGTACCGGGCCACCGCGCGCGACGCGGCCAAGGGCAGGGAGACAGCGGCCCAGCGCGGATAATCGGCCAGCAGGTAGCGTTCACGCGGGAGCGAGGCTTGTAGGTCGCGGCGCATACGGTAGGCGAAGGCGAACAGCTCGTCGGTGCGCGCGATCAGCGCCTCGATCCGCTCACGGGCGCCTTCCTCGGGGTAGATGATCTCCAGCGGGCTGCCTTGCAGCTCGTGCCGTTCGGGCAGGACCAGAAAACGGAACACATTGCGGCGTTTGCGGCGTAACTCTGGCGGGGGTGAGAAAATAAAGCCGCAAGCTGCCTCGCAGTCCAATGATTCAGCAACATCGGCGCGGTACTGGTCGGCCAGCAATTCCGCCACGGGCTGGCCCTCCATGGTCACCAGAATGCGGCTCCCCCCCAGCCGGGTGCCGGCGTGCTCATCCACGCGCAGGGCCCAGCCTTGGATCAGCCCGTCCACCATGCCATCCACCAGCCCGTCAATCCGCACCGGCTTGGCCAGGCAGATGCTGAGCGCGGCAAGCTGGCCGCCATTGCGCGAGGTCATCGGCACGGGGGTGCCATCGAGTGTCGCCAGGGTCAGCTCGTGGCGCAGCCCGTCGCGGTAGCGCTCTGGAATTTCGTAACGAAAGCCGATGCGGCTGTTCTCCTGGCTGACGAGATGCGCATCGTCGCGGTGCAGGTCGCAAATTAACATGTCGGTGATCACGCCATCGATGAGCACGCGCAAATGCAGGCTCGCGCGCGGGGCGGCAAAATCCACGGCCCAGCCGCCAATGCCACTCATATCCATGCGGTCGATAAAGCAGAGCAGGTTGCGGGCGGGGGGTGTGGGCGGTTTGGTTGGGGTGCGCGCCATAGTGCTGCCTAGCTTTGTTGCGTTGTGTGGGGGCGCATGGTGCGGCGCAAGCCGAAAAGATTCACAATTCCGCTCCCCGTCTTCATGCCGCGCCCAAGGCTACCCAGGCGGCCGGCAGGAGCCGCGCCAGCCGGGCCGCCCAGGCTGCTTGTCCGGCTTCATCCTGGATCAAATCCTGGCGGATTTCTATCTCGACATAGTCCAGTCCGCCGCGCTCGGCATGCACCGGCACACCGTAATCGGTTTCATCCGAGACGCGGTAGGGCGCATTTTCGGCCACGACGAGGTCGCCCTCTGCCCGCAGTAAGGCGGCCAGCTGGTGTGAGAGGCGGGGATTGCGGTTATAGAGCACCGCCACATGCATGGGCCGCGCCTGGCCCAGATAGAAGGGCGTGAAGCTGTGCATGGCGACATAGACCTGCTCCGGACGGGCGCGCAGTCTTTGCGCGATGGCGGAATGATAGGGATCGAAGATCGCGGCTTGGCGGGCCGCGCGCGCGGCGGCGGTCAGGCCCGCATTGCCGGGGATGGGGGTGGATTCACTGATTGGGGGACAGGCACTGGCCACATGTGGGGGGCGGTTGCAATCGATCACCAGCCGGGAATAACGCTGTAAGATGGCGGTGGCATCGAGGGCCGCGCTGAGCCACGCGGTGACGCCGGCAATGCCGATATCCCAGGCGATATGCCGCGACAGGTCAGGCTCATCCAGCCCCAGCGTGCCAAGTACCCGGGGAATGCGCCGTCCGGCATGATCGGCGGTTAGCAAAAACGGGCTGCCCGCTTGGGGGCGCAATAAATCCACCGGCGCCGGTTCGTCTGTCTCCAGCATTGAATCGCTCTCACGGTTTGCTTCAGGGCCGCCAGACAAGGCTGGCGGGCGGTGTGCTGCGCGGGTCATAATCGTGCAGTTCGCCATTGTTAAGGGACTTTCCCGTCAAGGCCAGGATGAACCCCCAATGGCTGACCAGTAAGGTGGTGGCATGGTCGGGGCGCGCGGCGAGGTCCGTGCGGAAGGCGCTGGCACGGGCCTCGGTCTCGGCTTCGCTTTCGGTGGTATCGTGCCACCAGCGCGCGGGCAGATGTGAAAAATCATGCTCGGGAAAGGTAGCCGCCAGGTGCGCCGGAGAGCTGCCAATGTCGCATGTGAAGGCGGTGCGTTCGCGGACCTCGTGCCGGATTTCGAGCGGCACACGGCAGAGCGCGCGGATCGGCTCGGCGGTCTGCAAAGCCCGCTTGTAGGGCGAGACGATAATGCGCGTGATGACACCTTGGGCCGCCAGGCGGGCCGCGGCATCGCGCGCCTGGGCATGGCCAAGCGGGGTGAGCTCGGGATCCTCGATGCCGGGGTCGCGCTTGGTCTGGGTGAAATGCAGATTGAAAAAGCTTTGCCCATGGCGGAGCAGAAACATCACGAGTCCTTTACTTTTGGCTCATCTCCGGATCACCTGACTGGAACATATGTCCCAGACATGTCAAAATCGCTCCGGCAGATGAAGAGGATTCCGGTGCAAGGCAATAATATTGTCCAGTCCATGGGCGGTTTTCCCGTGGCACTCGTTATTTTCGCAGGCATTGCGATATTTCTCATCCTGCGGCTGCGCAGTGTGCTGGGCAAGCGCGTTGGGTTTGAACGTCCGCCCGCCCCGCCAAGCCAGGCGCGCGGCGGTTTTGGCCAGGGGCCGATTATAGAGGGCCAGGCCCAGCCGGCCGATTTGGGCCATGCGGTGCCGGACCCGCGTTCGCCCTTGGGCGAGCGGCTTATGCAGATTGTGCGGCGCGATCCGCATTTCGACCCGCCAAAATTCTTGGAGCAGGCCGAGACCGCGTTTCGTATGATTGTGACGGCCTTTGCCGCCGGAGACCGCGCCACTTTGCAGAATTTGCTGAGCCCGCATGTATTCCAGACCTTCCAAGACGCCATCGCCGCGCGAGAGGCCGCGAATGAGCGGCACCGCACCGAGATTAAGCGGATCATCTCCGCCACCATCGAGGATGCGCAGCTGCTGGACGACCAGGCGGCGGTGATTGTGCGGTTTACCTCTGACCAGGTAAATCTGACCGTGGATGAGGCCGGCAATCCGGTGATGGGCAATGAGGCGGTGACCGAAATTACCGATCTGTGGACGTTTGAGCGCAATCTGAAGAGCCAGGAACAGACCTGGCGGCTTGCCGCGGCGCGCAGCGGCTGAGTCCATGCGCCGTTTTCTCCTTATAAGCGTGTTGCTCGTGCTGGCGGGGTGTGCCGTGCCGCAGGCCGAACTCAACCCCCAAGGGTTGGAAGGGCCGCCGCCGGGCACCAAGGTGGATGTCTCCGCCCTGCCGGGCTGGGATACGGATAATAGTGCCGCCGCGCTGAGCGCTTTTGTGCGCAGCTGCAAGACGATCCGGCGCATGCCCGCCGATGAGCGGCTGGGCGGGATGGGTAACGCCGCCGAAAGGGGCGGGCAGGCGGGGCTGTGGCAGCCTGTCTGCGCCAAAGCCGAGGCGGTGAAGCCCGGCGATGAGACAGCGGCCAAGGCTTTTTTCGAGGCGAATTTCAACGCCTATGCCGTGGGCGGACGGGCGCTGATTACCGGTTACTTTGAGCCGGAATATCCGGGCACCAGGAATTATGAGCGCGGCTATACCGTGCCGCTTTATGCCAAACCGGCCGATGCCAGGCTGGCGAAGCTGACGCGCAAGCAGATCGACCATGGCGGGCTTTACCGCAAGGCGCCGGTGACCGCGTATCTGGCCAGCCGGGTTGATGCATTCATGCTTCAAATTCAGGGCTCTGGCCGTATTCTGATGCCCAATGGCCTGATATTGCGGGTGGGCTTCGATGGCCAAAATGGCCAGCCTTATACGCCGATTGGCCGGATTTTGGTGGAGCAAGGCGATATTGCCCCGGGTGATGTGAGTTTTCAGAGCATTTCCGCCTGGCTGAAGGCGCATCCGGCCGAGGCGACAGGGATTATGGAGCAAAATGCCCGCTATGTGTTTTTGCGTCCGCTGGGTCCGCTGCCCGCGGATGAAGGCGCACCCGGGGCGCTGGGCGTGCCGCTGACCGCCGGACGATCTTTGGCGGTGGACAGGGCCGACATACCGCTGGGCGCGCCGGTTTTTGTGGCCACCACCGACCCGCTGACGCAGGCTGCCCTGGACCGGCTGACCATCGCCCAGGATACGGGTGGTGGGATTCATGGCGCGGATGCGGCGGATTTGTTTTTTGGCGCCGGGGCCAAAGCCAAGGCCATTGCCGGGGCGATGCGCCAGCCGGGTGAGCTTTACATATTGCTGCCCAAGCCGCAGGCGGATTAGGCGGGCGGGCTTTCTCTTGCCGGGGGGCGGGCAAACCGCTACAGCCTCGGCCCCATGGCAACGGATCGGGTGATTTGATCATGGCATCGCACCAACCAGCCGACACCCAAAGGCAATTGCGCATGAGCGCCTTGATTGGCGTTCTGGGGGTCGTTTACGGTGATATTGGCACCAGTCCCCTTTATGCGGTACAGGCGAGCCTTGCTTATTTTACCGGCTCTGGCCTGCGCTATGTCGATATTCTGGGTGTTCTCTCGCTGATCACCTGGGCATTGATCATCACCGTGACGATGAAATACGTCACCTTCATCATGCGCGCGGATAATAATGGCGAGGGCGGCACGCTCTCGCTCATGGCGCTGGCAGGGCGCGTTGCGCGCAGCGACCGGGCGCGCACCATTGTGGGCGTGGTTGGCATTGTCGGCGCGGGGCTGTTTTTTGGCGATGGCGTGATTACCCCGGCCATCTCCATCCTCTCCGCCGTGGAGGGAATCACGGTTCTTTCCCCAGCCACGGGGCATCTGGTTCTGCCGCTGGCACTGGTTGTGATTGTGCTGCTGTTTGCCGTGCAGCGCCATGGCACCGCCAAGGTCGGCCGGGCCTTTGGGCCGATTATGGTGGTCTGGTTCCTGGTGCTGGGCGTGTTAGGGCTGGTGCAGATCGTGCAGCATCCATTCGTACTGGAGGCGCTAAACCCTTATTACGGCGCGAGTTTCATCCTCAGGCATGACCGGATCGCCTTTCTCGCACTTGGCGCCGTGGTGCTGGCCGTGACCGGCGCCGAGGCGCTCTATGCCGATATGAGCCATTTTGGCCGTGCGCCCATCCGCATAAGCTGGCTGTTTTTCGTGCTGCCCTGCTTGCTGATGAATTATTATGGCCAGGGGGCGCTGGTGATCGCCAACCCCAAGGCGGTGAATAACCCGTTCTATAATCTCGCGCCGCATGTGCTGCAGCTGCCGCTTATCATCCTCGCCACCATGGCCACCGTGATCGCGAGCCAGGCGGTGATTAGCGGGGCGTTCTCGGTTTCGCGCATGTGCGTGCAGCTGGGCTTGCTGCCACGCATGGAGGTGCGCCATACCAGCGAGGTCGAGCAGGGGCAGATTTATGTGCCGCAGATTAATTCCATCCTTGCTATTGGGGTTGTGCTGCTGGTGCTCAGCTTTGGCTCCAGCAACGCGCTGGCTTCGGCCTATGGCATTGCCGTGACCGGTACTTTTTTGTGTGACAACTCACTGGCCGCCTTTGTCTACCGCCGCCAGTTTGGCTGGTCGCGCTGGGCTGTGCTGGCGCTGTTTGGCGCGATCGGCATTGTGGACTTTGCCTTCTTCGCCGCCAATTCGCTGAAAATCATCGAGGGCGGCTGGGTGCCGCTGGCCATCGGCCTGTCCATCATCCTGATCATGACCACCTGGCGGCGTGGCCGTGGGCTGATTATGGCGCGTTGGGTGCAGGATAGCTTGCCGCTTGCCGCCTTTCTGGCGCGGCTGCCACAATCGCGCATCGTGCGGGTGCCGGGGATTGCCGTGTTCCTGACCGGCAATCTCGATTTCGTGCCCAATGCGCTGCTGCATAACCTGAAGCATAACAAGGTGCTGCATGAGCAGGTGCTGTTCGTGACCGTGCGCAATTTGGATGTGCCGCAGGCCGATCCGGGCGACAGGGTGCGCGTGGAAGAAGCGGGGCCCGGCATTTACAAGGTGACACTCTATTACGGCTTCATGGAAAGCCCCAATATTCCGCGCGCGTTGGAGAGCCTGGCCGCGCAGGGCATTGCCTTTAAGCCGATGCAGGCCAGCTACTTTCTGGGGCGCGATACGATTGTGCCCGCTTCGGTGCCGAAGCTGCGCTTTGTCCGCCGCTGGCTGTTCTTGTTCATGGCCCGCAACGCGACCTCGGCCACGGAATTCTTCCGCATTCCCTCAGACCGCGTGGTGGAATTGGGCGTGCGCATTGCCGTGTAGACGCCCCACCCCTTGGCGGCGCTGGGCCCGGCGATTAAAGACGGGGCGACATGTCAGACACCGAACCCACACGCTATGATTTTACCCAGGCCGAGCCGCGCTGGCAGGCCGCATGGGAGCATGCCGGCTGCTTTGCCGCGACAGATGTGCCGGCCGCAGACAGGCCCAAATATTATGTGCTGGAGATGTTTCCCTACCCCTCAGGCAAGATCCATATGGGACATGTGCGCAACTACACCCTAGGCGATGTGGTGGCGCGCTATAAACGGGCCCAGGGGTTTGATGTGCTGCACCCGATGGGCTGGGATGCGTTTGGCCTGCCGGCCGAGAATGCCGCGCGCGAGAACAAGGCTGACCCGGCAAGCTGGACGTATGCCAACATCGCCAATATGCGCGCCGAGCTCAAACGTATGGGCTTCTCGCTGGACTGGGCGCGCGAGTTCGCCACGTGCGACCCTGAATATTATGGCCAGCAGCAGAAGATTTTCCTCGATTTCTGGAAGGCCGGGCTGGTTGAGCGCCGGGCCGCTTATGTGAACTGGGACCCGGTGGATATGACCGTGCTCGCCAATGAGCAGGTGATTGACGGGCGGGGCTGGCGCTCAGGCGCTGTGGTGGAGAAAAAACAGCTCTCGCAATGGTTCCTTAAAATTACCGATTTCGCGCCCGAATTGCTGGAAGGGCTGAACAGCCTGGAACGCTGGCCCGAGCGCGTGAAGCTGATGCAGGAAAACTGGATCGGTTTTTCGCAAGGGGCGGAAGTGGTGTTTCCGCTGACCCAGACGCTGGGCGATGAGAAAAATGTGACCGTGTACACAACACGGCCGGACACGCTGTTTGGCATGTCGTTCCTGGCGATTGCGCCGGAACATCCGTTGGCCCGGGCCGTGGCCGCACAAAATCAGAAGGCGGCGGCCTTCATCGCCGAATGCGCGGCGCAAGGGACATCCGAAGCGGCGATTGAATCGGCGGAAAAGCGCGGCTTTGCCACGGGGCTGAGTGTGGTCAACCCGTTCAATGGCCAGACCTATCCGGTGTGGATCGCCAATTTCGTGCTCATGGAATATGGCACCGGCGCGATTTTTGGCTGTCCGTGCGGCGACCAGCGCGACCTGGAATTTGCCCGTAAATATGATTTGCCCGTGCCGGTGGTGGTGGCCCCCAGCGCTGAGGGGATCCCCGAGATCGGCGACAAGGCGCTGGATGGCGCGGGCGTGATTGTGAATTCGGGGTTTTTGACCGGGCTTTCCACAGTGGCGGCCAAGGCTAGGGCGATCGAGGAATTGGTACGGCTAGGGGCCGGCCGGGCCGTGACAAATTGGCGCCTGCGTGACTGGGGGATTTCCCGCCAGCGTTATTGGGGCTGCCCGATACCGGTGATTCATTGCGAGGCGTGCGGGCCGCAGCCCGTGCCGGAAGACCAATTGCCCGTAACACTGCCCCAGGATATGACTTTCGATACGCCCGGCAACCCGCTGGACCATCATCCGCACTGGCGGCATGTGGCCTGCCCGGCCTGTGGTAAGCCGGCCCGGCGCGAGACCGATACATTCGATACGTTTATCGACAGCTCCTGGTACTTTGCGCGCTTCTGCGCGCCCCATGCCAAGACCCCGACAGATCTGGCCGCGGCACGCCACTGGCTGCCCGTGGACCAATATGTGGGCGGGATTGAGCATGCGATTTTGCATCTGCTTTATGCGCGCTTCTTTACCCGGGCGATGGAGCGGACCGGGCATGTGAGCGTGAAGGAACCTTTTGCGGGGCTCTTTACCCAGGGCATGGTGACACATGAATCCTATAAGGATGCGGAGGGCAACTGGCTCTACCCGGACCAGGTGATCCGCGCCGGCGAAGATGTGCGCCATCGTGAGACCGGCCTGCCCGTTACGGTGGGGCGGGTTGAAAAAATGTCGAAATCCAAGCGCAATACGGTTGATCCGGGTGTGATTGTCGGCCGATTTGGGGCGGATACGGCGCGTTGGTTCGTACTCTCCGACAATCCGCCCGAGCGCGATGTGGAATGGACCGAGACGGGCGTGCAGGGGGCTTACCGCTTTGTACAGCGCCTGGCCCGGCTGGGGATGCTGATTGCCGGGGAGCCGCGCGTGCCGCAGCCGCCAGCCTTTGAGGGTGAGGCAAAAAAATTGCGGCAGATGACGCACCGGACCATGGCCGCCGTGACCGAGGCGCTGGAGAGTTTTGCCTTTAACCTGGCCGTGGCGCGGATTTATGAGCTGGCCGGAGCCTTGAGTGGCACCACCCCGGCCGAGCCCGCCATGTTGTGGGCGCGCTTTGAGGCGATGGATGCAATCGCGCATTTGGTGGCGCCGATGATGCCGCATCTGGCCGAGGAGATTTTTAGTCAAATCCGCCCGGCCGAGGGGCTGATGGCTGAGCGCCCATGGCCCAAGGCCGATCCCGCACTGCTGGTGGTGGATGAGGTAACCATGGCCGTGCAGATAAATGGTAAGCTTCGCGGCACCATGACCGTACCCGCTGGGCAGACAGCGGAGCAGAATGTCGCCGTGGCGGGGCAGACGGTCTCGACTTTGCTGGAAGGGCGGACCATTGTGAAGCAAATCCATGTGCCCGACAGGATTGTGAACTTTGTCGTCAAGCCGTAAAGCCCTGCCGCTTCTGACAATGCTTGCTTTGGCCGGCTGTGGATTCACGCCGCTTTATGGCGGTGGGAAAGGGCAAGCCACCAGTGCGCGGCTGGATGAAGTGGCCGTGCAGACGATTCCCGACCGGACCGGGCAATTGCTGCGCCAGAGCCTGCAGGTGAAGCTGCATGCCGCAGGCGCCCCGGTAACAGAGCTTTATACCCTCAAGGTTTCTTACGACATCGCGCAGTCGGCGATTGGTGTGCTGGAAGATACGGCGACGACCCGTAACCGTTTTGTCGCCCATGCCAGCTGGACCTTGGCGCCCATTGGCGCGCCGGATAAGCCATTGGTCACGGGCGAGGCCACAGCGATGGATGCCGATAACGTGATCGACCAGCAATATTTCGCCGTGAGCCTGGAGACAGAGACGGTGGATCGGCAGCTTGCCGACGAGATCTCGGCGCAGATCGCAAGCCAGCTTGCCGTTTGGTTCCGCACGCACCCTGACGCATGAAGCTGGATGCGGGCAGGGTTGAGCCGTTTCTGAAGGCGCCGTCGGTTCCTGTTGTGCTGGTTTATGGACCCGATGCCGGGATGGCGGCCGCGCGCGGGCTGGCCCTGGCGCGGACCGTGGATGGGGCCATGGGAAACCCGTTCCGGTTTGTTGAGCTGCAGAATCCGCCCCCTGACGCGCTGTTGGCCGAGGCGTATGCCGCCGCCCTGACCGGTGGGCGGCGCGTGGTGCGGGTGCGCGATGCACGTGAAACCCTGGCCAAGGCGGTGGAGGAATTGCTAAAGGCACCGCCAGAGGCGTTGATTATTCTGGAAGCGGGGGAGCTGACTCCGAAATCCCGCCTGCGCGGGATGGTGGAAAAAGCTGTCAGTGCCGCGGCCCTGGCCTGTTACGCCATAGCGCCGGAGCGATTGCCGCAGATTATAGCAGCCCGGTTGCGTGACATGGGGGTGCGGATTGAGCCTGAAGCCGCAACCTGGGCGGGGCAAAATCTGTCTGGTGATGAGGGGATGCTGGCGCAGGCGCTAGAGGTTTTGCGCCTATATGCTGGTGAGGAAAAAAGCCTTGCTTTGGAGGATGTGACCGCGATTCTAGCCGATGGGGGCGGCAGTTCGATGGGCGAGGCGATTGACGAGGCGCTGACCGGCGATTTAGCCGCGACCGACCGCGCACTAAGCCTGGCATTTGAGGAAGGCGTGGCCCCGGTTGGGCTGATTCGTATGCTGCTGAGTGAATTGATGCGCCTGCGCGTGGCGGCCAGCGCGATGGCGGAAGGGGCCTCTGCCCAGCAGGCGATGGCTGGGCTGAAGCCGCCTGTGTTTTTTAAACGGCAGGCAATTATGACCAAGGCATTGCGCCTATGGAAGCTGCCCGCCCTGGAACAGGCGATTGCAGCCGCTTTGGCCGCTGAGACCGCCTGCAAGACAACCCATGTGCCCGAACATGAATATTGCCGCCAGACATTGCTGGCGCTGGCCATGCGGGCACGAAACGCAGGGCGGCGTTAGACAGGATTAACGCGGGAAAGTGGAAGATCACTTTTTTGTTAGATTAAGTAAGAAGTCAAAATAAAATTCGGCAAACAAAAACGCATTTGGAAAAAATTGTTGATTTTGAAAAATTTCGTACAATATTGTTACAAAAATAATTTTTGTTAGCTGCGTGCAAGGCGGCGCGCTGTTTGCAGCAAAATGCGGCGATCTTCTGCTGAGCAGGCCCTATAAAGGCGCATCAACGCCAACTCGTCTCCCATGAGAGAACCGGTTTCGCCAGAGACCAAATAGCCAAGAGACGTGTTCAGAACCTTGGCGATCCGCTCCATATTGTCGCGGACTTGTCCGGCACGGTCTGTCTCCCATTGCGCGATGGCGGAACGTGAGACGTTGAGCCGGGCTGCGAATTCATCCTGGGTCATGTTCGCGGCAAGACGCAAGGCGCGAATGCGCGCGCCTACGGTTTCTGTGGGGGGGTGTTTCTTCGGCGGCATAAACTTACTCTAACACGCTCTTGCGCCAACTCAACGTTAGTATTTCTTGACATGATTTGTTATTACTTCTAACAAAAAGAGGTCAAGGCGAGGAGATGATCATGCCGCAAGCAAGGCAATGGACGGCACTGGCGGACAAGACGGTTTGTGAGATGCGGGCGGGCGGTGAGACGTGGGCCGCGATTGGGCGCCGGCTGGGACTTTCGCGCAATACCGTGATCGAACGCGGACGGCGCCTGCGGGCAACCGCTCCAGAAAAGCCGGTAGCCGTACCAAAAGAAGATAATATGCTTGACGATCCAAACCGCCCGCCGTTGCCCGCCGGGCATTGGATAACCTGGGGGCTGTTGACGAGTGATCCTTATCCCGAAGGAGATAAGTCATGAATATGAAGGTTAGCGCGGTGCCGACGGATAGAGTGATGCGGCTGGGGAACGGGTTAGACAAAGCCAAGGGGCGGCCGCGGCAGCCAATTTTGTTAACGCCGGAAGAACTCGTGACGCGTTTTGAAGCGGCGGGGGCAACATTGCTCGCTATGCCGGGGCGTGGGTATTCTACCCATTTGCGAACAATGAAATTTGATGTCGTGCAAAGTGCGATGGACGCGTATGGCTGGCAAGGGGCGGTGGCCCGGCCGCCCGCACCGGGCGCCGCCGCGATTAGCCTGATGGATGAAACGTTTGGCTGGCTCGCTCTGATTCCTGAAGAAAAATATGTCTGGCGGCGGATTGTCGGCGCGCGTGCACTGGTACACCCGCTAACGGGGCGGTGGTTGTTTCCGTGGCGCAGAATCGCATCGATATTAGGGGCTGATCATAAATCGGTACGGCGGTGGCATGGTCAGGCAATCGATATGCTGGTGCGGTACTTGCGTGAGCCGTAAAATTATTTCTAACATTATGTTATTTTCTTGTTGCCCACATGCCCCGGTTTGATCTATAGACATCGATATACTGAATGATCTTGCAGCAGACACGAGGTAGCATAAAAATTCATGGTGACGGCGGGTTTCTTGGAATATGCCCGGTACGCCATGGCGTTGCGGGGACAGGTGCCCGCCGCGCACCATGAATTGCTGATTGCCCGGCTGCAGGATGTGGCAGACGGAGCATGTGACAGGCTGATGGTGCAGATGCCGCCGGGATCGGCGAAATCGACTTATGGGTCTGTTCTGTTTCCGGCATATTTCATGGCGCAAAAGCGCCGCAGGCAGGTGATTGCCACAGCTCATACCGCCTCTTTGGCAAATTATTTTGGCCAGCGTGTGCGCCAGGCGATGGGGGAGACAGGCGAATGGCTGGGTGTTGGTTTGGCAAAAGAAGCCAAGGCGGCATCGAGATTTCATCTTGAGGGGGGGGCGGAATATTTCGCAACCGGTGTACGCGGACCGATTACGGGACGGCGGGCGGATCTGATTATTATTGATGATCCTGTGAAATCCTGGGCGGAGGCGGAAAGCCAGACGGCAAGGGATGCGTTGTTCGACTGGTACAGAGGCGAATTGTCAGCCCGGTTGAAGCCAGGCGGGCGGGTCGTGCTGATTATGACGCGCTGGCATGAGGATGATCTGGCTGGGCGGATGATGGCCATGGATGGCGGATGGTCGTGCTTGCGATTACCGGCCTTGGCGGAGGCGGATGATCCGCTGGGACGCACGGCAGGTGAGGTTTTGTGGCCGCAATGGCAGGGACGAGAAGAGATTGAGCGGCGGCGGCTGGAAGTAGGGGAAAGAGCTTTTGCAGCTTTATACCAGCAAGCGCCGCGCCCGCCCGAGGCGGCTTTGTTCCGGACAGAAAGGGTCCGCATTTTACCTGAAGCGGGAGAGGTGCGGCAGGTGATCCGAGCTTGGGACTTGGCGGCCAGCCTGCCAGCGCCCGGGCGAAGCCCAGACTATACCGTGGGATTGAAGCTTGGCGAGACGACGGAAAAGCTGCTGGTGGTGCTGGATGTGGTGCGGTTTCAGGGATCACCGGCACAGGTGGAGGTAAAAATTCAGGAAACCGCACGTCTTGATGGAACCAACGTGACGATTGCCTTGCCGCAGGATCCTGGCCAGGCGGGAGCCGCCCAGATTGCGATGCTGACGCGTAGTCTTGCCGGTTACAGGCTGGTAACGAGCCCGGAGCGTAACGCCAAAGTCGTGCGGGCGATGCCTGCGGCAACGCAAGTGGATGCTGGAAATTTAGCATTGCTGGCGGGGCCTTGGAACGATGCGCTGTTGGCGGAGATGAAGGCATTTCCACATGGTTACAAGGACGACCAGATAGACGCGCTGAGCCGCGCGGTAAACACACTGGCAACCGTTGGCAGCACGCCAGCACGGCGGCTGAATGTAAATTTGTTTAGCCGTTAAAACCGGGATTATTATATGTTCGAGACAATTTGTAGCACGATTCCATCGGATTCGAGCCTGCCGGAACGCGCCAACAGGCTTGAAGTATATAAGCGGGTTCTGGACGGCACACTTTATGACAATCTTCCCTATCAGTTCCACGAGGAGCGCAATGGTACGGGGGAATATGTACCGCTAAAGCTCCGCCGCCCCTCGGTGCGTTATGCGCTGTGCCGTGTTGTGGTGGAGGATTCCGTGGCGCTGTTGTTCAGTGCCGGGCATTTTCCGACATTGGATTGCACCGATCCGCAGATGAGCCGGGCTTTGCAGGAGGTGATGTCTGAGGCGCGGTTGAATGAGGTGATGGTTGACGCGGCATTGCGTGGATCTGTTGGCTCGGTCGCGGTTTTATTCAGGGTTCTACGGGGGCGGGTATTCTTCTCCGTTCTGGAAAGCCAGTATCTGACGCCGGTATGGCGCGCGGATGCGCCGGATACGTTGGAACGCGTGGTCGAGCGCTACAAGGTTGGCGGCGCGGATCTGGCAGCGCAAGGTTATGATGATATCGATATAGGAACGGTATATTGGTTCCAGCGCGTATGGGACGCGCAGGAGGAAATCTGGTATCTGCCTTGGGCGGTGAATGATCCGTTTGCGCGGCCGGTACGGGATGCGGCGCGTAGCGTGCGCCATGATCTTGGATTTGTACCGCTGGTGTGGATTAAGAATCTGCCAGGCGGCGAAGGGGTGGATGGCGCCTGTACGTTCCGTGCTGCAATCGACACGAATATCGAAATTGATTATCAGTTGAGCCAGGCCGGGCGCGGTTTGAAATACAGTTCAGATCCGACCTTGTTGATCAAGGAGCCGGCGACCAGCGATGCCGAGATTGTGAAAGGTGCTGGTAATGCTCTGGTAGTTTCGGAAAAGGGCGATGCAAAGCTACTTGAGATTGGCGGCACAGCCTGTGAGGCGGTGATTTCTTATGTGCGTACCTTGCGCGAACTGGCCTTGGAGAGCGTGCATGGCAACCGCTCCAGCGCCGACCGGTTAACCGCGGCGCAAAGCGGGCGGGCGTTGGAGATGATGAATCAGGGCTTGATCTGGCTCGCCGATAATTTGCGCATATCGTATGGCGTGGGCGGTATTTTACTTTTGGCCGATATGGTGGTGAAGGCTTCGCGCCTATTTCCATTGACCGTGCGGGGCGAGCGGATTGTACCGCTTGATCCAGCCCAGAGGCTGACCTTGCGCTGGCCGCGCTGGTATCCGCTTTCAGCCGACGACCGCCTGAAAGAAGCACAGGCCGTGGCGACGCTGGTGAATGCGGGGCAGCTCTCAACCGCGACCGCGGTCAAGAACCTCGCCGCCACGCACGGGATCTCGGACATTGAAGCTGAGTTGGACGCAATTGACCAGGATGCATCATGACAGATGAAGTAAATGACGTTGAGAATTGGCAGATCCGCGCCCAGAATGCCGAAACGGCATTGGAACGGTTGCAGCAGGAGGCGCAGAACCGGTTGATCCTTGCTGAATTGAAGGCAGAGGCGATTCGCGCTGGAATGGTGGATCTCGACGGGCTGAAGCTGCTCGATACAAGTGATGTGAAGCTGAATGATAATGGCGAAGTGGAAGGTGGAACCGCTTTGCTGGCCGGGCTGAAACGCGCCAAACCGTGGTTGTTTGGAGGGATGTCATCCTCAGCCGCGGCAAACCCGCCCAGGCCTGAGCCGCCACGCACCCGCCATGCCAACGAGCTCAGCCACGAAGAGTGGTTGCAGGCGCGCGCCACACTAATCCGGCGCCGTTAATAAAACTAAAATTACATTATTTAAGGTCCGAGGGGATGCCCTCTGGCCATTGTCAAATCATGCCTGAAGAAAAGGATGTTTAGCTGATGGGTATTTCCAATTTTCCGACGGCGCTGCAGCCGATCATTCAACAGGGCTTTCTGGAACGAGAGTTCGAGACCGCGCTGAAATCGCGCCTTGGTTACCGGCTGATCGCTGATCGTGAGGAGTTTGCTGTGGGGATCGGCGAAACCCTGACCAAGACCCGCGCCGGGTTGAAGCCAAGCGTGACCACGCCGCTGGCGGCCGCGACCAATACCAACCTGGATAATGGCTTGACCGCGACCAATTGGGGCGTTGAGCAATATACGATTTCGCTGAATTTCTATGCCGCCACCCAAGATCTGAATATGGTGACCAGCCGGGTGGGCATTGCCAGCCAGTTTCTGCAGAATGCCGCGACCAATGGCGAGCAGGCCGCGCGCAGCCTGGATGAGCTGGCCCGCAATGCGCTGTTTGCGCCTTATTTTGGCGGCAACACACGGGTGATTACCACGCTGAGCAGTGCTGGACCCGCTTTGGAAGTGGATGATGTGCGCGGGTTCCAGACCGTTTTTGTGAACGGCGTGCAGCAGAATGTTTCCGCCACTTATCCGATGACCGTGGCGGTGGGGGCCAATGTTTATACGGTTGTGGGTGTGGTGGTGGATGCCACCAATGTCTCCACCGCGCCGAACGGTATTTCGGGCCAGCTGCAATTTTCCGCCAATGTGACCGTGGCCGATGGCACTGCCGGTAATAGCGTGCAGGCGGCGACGGCAAGCGCCATCGTGCGCCCGGCGAGCCGGGGTAACAGTGCCGCCCTGCAGGCCACCGATACGCTGAGCATGGGTAATTTGCTGGATGCGGTGGCGCTGTTGCGGCGTAATGCGGTGCCGACCGTGCAGGGGGTTTATAATTGCTATCTCGATCCGGTTTCGGCGCGCCAGCTTTTCGCCGATCCTGATTTCAAGCAGCTTTTCCAGGGTGCCACCTCGGCCAACCCGGTGTTCCGCCAGGGTATGGTTAGCGACTTCCTGGGCTTGCGCTTTATCACCACCACCGAAGCCTATGTGCAGGCGCATCCCTCGATCGAGGGGCTGTCGATCCGCCGGCCGATCGTCTGCGGGCAGGGCGCGCTGATTGAGGGTGATTTTGCCGGCATGGCGGCCGACGACGTGGCGCCGAAGGATAGTCTTGTCAACATTCTAGACGGTGTCGCCATGGTGACGCGCGAGCCGATCGACCGGCTGCAGCAGATCATCGCCCAGAGCTGGTATTGGATTGGCGGGTTCTGCGCCCCCTCTGACACCACAACCACTCCCAATACCGTGCCGACGGCAACCAACGCCAATTACAAGCGCGCCGTCATGATTGAGCATATCGGTTAAGGAGCAAAACGATGTCCACCGGTTCGACCCAACCATTCCGGCCAGCCGGAACGGTGGCGGTTTCAGCCTCCACCACTGTGAGCAACGCCGCCCTGGTCGGCGGCGGCCACGCCGTGCTGGTTTATAACGCCGCCGCCAGCACCGCCTTCTTCAGGCTTGGCGCCGCAGCCAGCCTGACCGCCACCACCGCCGACACGCCCGTGCCGCCCGGCGCGCGCATGCTGGTGGATGCGGGCCCGTTTGTTAGCCATGCCGCCGTGATTCTGGGGACAGGCACGGGCAATGTGTATTTTACCCTCGGCGATGGGGATACGTACTGATGTCAGGCACGGTGCCGTCTGCGTTCAGTGATGCCCAGAAGGCGGATATCCGGCGGTTTTGCGGATATCCCGCCTATGGCGCGGGAGCGGCGGGATTTAATTCCTGGCGCTTCTTCCAGGCCTACGGCACGCTGGAATACAGGCTGAATAATTTGGCACCGGCGGAAATGGCCGTGGTGCTGCAATATGTCTCGACCCTGGCGGCCTTGGAGGCGGCGATTCCGCCGACCTCCGATAATCTGGACACCGAAAGTGCCACGGCCTGGACGCATAATGCCAACGAACTACGCGACCGCATGGCGTTGTTCGATAATTGGCGCCGGCGCTTATGCGGCTTTTTGGGGCTGCCGCCTGGGCCGGCACTGGGCCAGCCCGGCGTGAGCCTGGTGGTGTGACATGGATGGAGTGCGTTTGGCCGACAGGCTGGCTTACGGCGCGGGTTGTGCTGCCCGGCGCGCGGGGTTTTTGCACGATGCATACCGGCCGGATGGGCCAGCCGCGCCGCTGACGCTGGAGAAGCGGTTTTTGCGGTTGTGCGTGGCCCTGGCGCAGCCGGGGGGTTCGATGAGTTCGCCCGCCGGTTTTGGCGCGCCCTTCCGCCAAGCCTGGGCCGATTGGTCCTATTTGCAGGTGGGCGATTATTTGGCCGGGCCGGAAGGTGTGCTGTTTGTAGCCGGAATTGAGCCGCCAAAGCCCATGCTGGTGGTGATGACCAATATGGTTGTCGATTTAGTGAGGGCGGCAGCGCCCGTTCAGGCGGGACTGAATCATTACGGCGCGATGACGCCAGACAACGAGCAGGTGCTGTTGAAGGGCTTTCCCGCCAGCCTGCTGCTAGGCGGGGTGAGCGATAGGACCAGGGCGGGATTGCCAGGCGATACTAAATTGCCCGGCTTTACCGCGCTGCTGCCGGCCGTGCCGGGCGTGCGGCCAACTTTGTCCGACATGCTGCTTGATGAACGGGGAGACCGGTTTGTGATCTGTGCGGTGGAACAGATGGATGCGGTGTGGCGGTTGTCTTTGTTGCAGGCGGTGAGCTGATGGCCGACCAGAGCGATGTGGAAAATGCGCTGGCGGCACTTGTGGCCAATGCGCTTTATCCGCAAGGGAGCGCAGCCCCAGGCGTGGTGACGCCCTTGTGCCGTGTGTATCGCGGTTATCCTGTGCCGTCTTCTCTGGATGCTGATCTGGCCGCGGGTATTGTGAATATCTCCGTTGCCGCAACAGCGGCGGGGATGAAGAATGTGACGCGCTATCCGCGAATCTGGCAGGACGTGGCACCCGTGACCCAGACGCTGACGGTGGCCGTTAAAGGCTTGTACGCCACCTTTGCGGGCACATGCGCGGCGGGACAGCTGGCAGGAATTATGGTCGATGATCAGGCCTTTTCCTATGCCGTGCAGGCAACCGACAGCCCGGCGACGGTGGCGAGCAATCTGGCCGCACAGATCCGTGCGGCGGGATGGATTGTTGATTATGAGGGCAGCATGCTGGCCATGCCCACCGCGCTGCGGGTGAAGGCGCGCGTGGTGGCCGGAGTGGCAGCACTGAAAGAGTTGCGGCGCCAGGTGCAGGAATTCAGCATCAGCTTTTGGTGCCCCGACCCGGCAACGCGCGATGAGGTGGTGCCGGTTGTTGATGTGGCCCTGACAACACCGCTTTTTATGCCGCTCGCCGATGGATCTTACGGGCGGGTGCGGTTCGAGCAGACCGTGACCGAAGACAAGACCGGCGAAGCAAGCCTGTACCGACGCAATCTTGTTTACGATGTGGAATATCCAACCACGCTGACGCAGATGAGCCCGGCGATGCTGTTTGGCACGCTCGCCGTGAGTGTCAACGCCACCGTGATCGGCAATTTCGAGAGTTGAGGGATATCATGACATTTCATTTGGTAGTGCTGAAACCATTCGATGGGCATTCACGGGGCGAGCTGATTACCGATGCCCGGGCTGTGGAAAAAATCCTGGCCGGGCCGCAGGCCGGGTTTGTTGTGCGCGTGAGCGCGGCCACGATCGCGAAGGGGAAATAAGAGATGCCGATCGTACAACAAGGAGCCGTAAACACCACGGCGCTGATCGTACCCGATTTATATGTGCAGATCGTGCCGCCGCAATCATTGTTGCTCAATGGTGTGCCAACCGATGTGCTGGGTGTTGTGGGCTCGGCAAGCTGGGGACCTGTTGGCGAGCCAACCGTGATTGGCAGCATGAGCGATTATGCCGCCAGTTTTGGCTCAGTGATGCCGCGTAAATATGACATGGGCACCCAGGTGGCAACCGCTGTGCAGCAGGGGGCTGCGAATTTCCGTTGTGTACGCGTAACTGATGGAACAGATACCGCGGCAACATTGACCGTGCTGGGCGGTATTACTTTTACCGCCATCTATACGGGATCTCTTGGCAATGAACTTGTTCTGACATTCTCCGCCGGGTCGGCCGCGAGCAGCTGGCGTTTATCTATTGCGCTGCCAGGGCAGAGCCCGGAAATTTACGATAATATTACCGGCACCGGCGCGGCGTTTTGGGATAATCTTGCCAATGCAGTGAATAATGGCAATGGCGCGTTGCGCGGGCCTTCGCAGCTGGTGGTGACAACGCCGCTGGCCGCCGCAACCACGCCGGTCGCGGGCGTATTCAACTTTTCCTCCGGTAATCCCGGGACCGACGGTGCCGCCAATGTAACGGCCACAATACTGGTGGGCAGCGATACGCTACCGCGCCAGGGTATGTATGCGCTGCGCGGCCAGGGCTGCGCAATTGCGCTATTGGCTGATGCCGATGATTCGAGCCAGTGGACGCCGCAGGTGCAATTTGGTCTGTCCGAGAGCGTGTATATGATTCTAACCGGCCCTGCGGGCGATAATATCGCCAATGCGGTGACGGTGAAGGCGGAAGCCGGGATCGACAGCTATGCCGCGAAGCTGATGTTTGGGGATTGGGTTTATTGGTCTGATCAGGCCAATGCAATGATCAGGCTGGTTTCGCCGCAAGGATTCGTGGCCGGACGTTTGGCGAATCTCTCGCCTGAGCAATCGTCGCTGAACAAGCCGATTTATGGTATAATCGGCACACAGAAATCCGGCCAGCCCGGCGGCGGGACCGTGACCACCTATGCCAGCGCTGATTTGGAGACGTTGTTCAGTGCAGGCATTGACGTGATCGCCAATCCACAACCCGGTGGCGCTTATTGGGGGGTACGCTGCGGACATAATAGCTCGTCCAATGCCGCGATGAATGGCGATAATTATACGCGCATGACGAATTATATCGCCAGCACGCTTTCGGCCGGGATGGGCGCTTATGTCGGGAAACTGGTGAATACGACGCTGTTTCAGAATATCCGCAGTACATTACTGGCATTCTTGAATGGGCTGATGTCGCAAGGATTGCTTGATGGCGGTAATGGTCTGCCCTTTGCCGTGGTGTGTGATGAGAGCAATAATCCGCAGAGCCGTACAGCACTTGGCTATGTGCAGGCTGATGTGCAGGTGCGCTACCAGGCGATCAACGAGAAATTCATCGTGAATGTGCAGGGCGGACAAACCGTGCAGGTGAGCACGCAAACCATGCAGTCTGCCGGCTGAATGAGGGGAAGAAGAGATGCCGTATAATACGTTCACGGTTGGCAATGATTGTCAAGTTGTGGTGATGGGCCCGTTTGGGCGGATTGATCTTTCTCATGTCACCGGCTTTGAGGCGCAGCAGCTGACGCAGTCGGTACGCGTGGACCGGCTGGATGGGGTGCAGCTGGGGGCCGAATTGCCCAAGGGCTGGAGCGGTAGTTTCCTGCTCGACCGCGGCTCGTCGGCGGTAGATGATTTCATCGCGCAGATTGAGAAGGCGTATCTTGCGGGGCAGTCGATTGGGGCGGGTACACTGTACCAGTATATTAATGAGCCGGATGGTTCGACCTCGACCTATCAGTTCAATGGCGTTGTGTTCAAGCTGAGCTCGGCTGGCGTGTACCGGGGCGATGCTGCGGTGACACAGAAGCTAGATTTCTTTGCGTCTGGCCGGACGCGGGTATGATGACACAAATCGTAACGGATAAGGCGGGGCGTCGTATTGAGCTACGGCGCGTGGGCGTGCTTGAGCAGCTGCGGCTGTTCAAGGCGCTGGGACCGGACCTCTCAGAAAATCGTGCTTATGTTGGGCTGGCGCGGATCGCGGCCTCTGTGTCGATGATTGATGATGTGCCGATCCCGTTTCCGGTGAATGAAAACAGCCTGGAGGCAGTGATTGAACGGCTGGGTGAGGATGGGGTTGAGGCGGTGGGAGAAGCCATTATACCAGCACCCATCGAACAAATTTTGGACGAAGCGGGAAACTGAGTAGGCACCCTGGGCTAACAGATTGTTTGTATCTGGTGAGTTGCGGGGTGCCGTATGATGTCGCCTTTGCCTTAAGCGAGGCAGAGCGTATTGCCTATGTAATAAATTTTGGCAGGCTTTCCGGCCTGAATTTCGATTGGCAAAAATTGCGCTGGGATATGTAAAGCTATCGCGAAAAAGCGAGGAAGCATGAGCAATGTTGTGTTGTCGTTAGGAGGGGTAACCTTCCGCGACATGGAAGTTCCTGAAAAAATCAGCTTTGGCGGTAAGCAGCGTTTGACCGTGCAGAAGCTGATTGGCGGCGGGCAGGTGGTGCAGGCTTTAGGGCTGGATGATGGCCTGATTAGCTTCTCTGGGATTTTCTCTGGCGCAGATGCGGTAACACGCGCGCAGATGCTGGATACCGCGCGTGCGCTGGGGGCGAGCTTGCCGCTGGTGTGGGATGGGTTCTTTTATCGGGTTGTAATTGGTCAGTTCAGCGCTGAATACAAAAAGCCGAATCTGATACCGTTTACGATTAGTTGCGTTGTGGTCGAGGATCCACTCGCGGCGTTGGCGCAAAATGTGGCGCCAGTAGCCAATTTAGTGGAGGGGGATTTGTTCGCTGCGATGGCGATGAGCGGGTTGGCGGGAGTCTCGTTGACTGGGTTGAGCGCGGCGAGCCTTGCTGGTTTTGCTACCGTGAAAAGTACGCTTGAAAGCAAAATAGAAGGAACCGGACAGCAGGTTACATCGTTGGCAGCGCAGTTGAACGGCGCGGTGACGCCCGAAGCCGGCATTGGCGCGTTGGGTGGGTTGGCCCGGGCGGCAGGACAGCTGGCGGGTATGAGCAGTATGCGCGGCTATATCAACCGCGCTGCGGCGAATCTGGGAGGTGCGCTGGCATGAATGAGAAAATTATTATTGTTGCGGGTGGAGATTTATTCTCTCTGGCGGCCCAATATCTTGGGGATGCCACGCAATGGATAAGAATTGCACAGGCGAACCGGATTTCGGACCCCGTTTTGCAAGGGGTGAATAGGCTGGTGATTCCGCCAGTCGATCCCACCGCGGGAGGCGGCATTGCCACTTGAACAGCCGCAGATCCGGGTTAGCCTTGGTGGGGTTCCAGTTCCTGGTGTGACCGCGCTGCAAGTGGAATCGGTAGGCTATTTCGCGGCAAGCCGGTTCCAGGTTACTTTTGCGCTGGGCGCTGGGGGCTATGACTTGGCCTATTTTACCGCGCTCGGACAGCAGGAAATCATCATTCAAGTCGCGCTGGATGGATTGGGATTTGTACCAATTTTAACGGGGCAGATCGATAATATACGTTGTGATCTCGCGCAAAATACGGTGACGCTGTGCGGACGTGACCTGGCATGTTTGCTGATTGATTCGGAGATTGCAGAGAGCTTTGTAAATCAGACGGCAAGCCAGATCGCAAGGTCTCTCGCGCAACGATTTAATCTGGTACCAGATGTAACGCCGACTAGCGCGAAGGTAGGCCAATATTATGAGCTTGACCATGCGCGCAGCGGGTTGTTTTTGCATTCACGTGCGGGCACTGCGTGGAATCTGTTGACCAAGCTCGCGATTGCCGAGGATTTTGTTCTGTTTGTCAATGGCCGGACACTCTATTTTGGCCCGCTGCCCGTAACCCAGACAATGACGGTGACAAGGAAAAATTTTAGCAGGCTCGATTTTGATATTGTGACCGCCTTGCCCAGTGCGGCTACGGTAAAATCATGGAATTGCCGCCATAAGAGCGTGATCAGCCAGACGGCAGGAATAGGGGAGATGACGACGCTGATCCGTCCGAATTTGTCGCCGGCGGCGGCGATGCGTGAGGCACAACATCATTTGGCGATGCTGGGACGGCATGGCACGATCCTTCTGGGCGAGATGAAGCTAGATTTAACGCTGGCGCCGGGAATGCAAATACAAATGATCGGTACGGGATCACCGCTCGATACGGTTTATGCCGTGGCCACGGTCAACCGCCGGCTACATGGGAAGGCGGGTCTTGTTCAGATTGTTAATGCGTATGCCTTGAACTGAGGAAATCATATGGACCGGTTGTGGAACATGATCAAGGCCGGGGCGGGCGGATTGGACGGACAGGCCGGCGTGGCGCGCTTTGGTCTGGTTTCCAGTTTTGATCCTAAAACTTATGCCGCTCGAGTTTTGTTGCAGCCAGAAAATGTATTAACGGGATGGCTGCCTGTGATTTCGACTTGGGTAGGAGCAGGATGGGGTATGGCAGCTCCTTTAGTGCCAGGTGCGCAGGTGCTGGTGATGGCCCAGGAAGGAGATGCCGAGCAGGGCGTGATTATGGGAGCGCTATGGTCGGCCGTGGATGCGCCGTTGCCAGCTCCAGCCGGTGAATTATGGTTACAGCATAAAAGCGGTAGTTTTCTTAAACTACAAAATGATGGCACGATTGTTCTACAGGCAGATAATGTGAATATCACTGGGAATTTAGTGGTGACAGGTAATATATCTGACCAGAATGGCGCGCACGGTACACTGGCCGCTTTGCGTAATGCATATGACCAGCATGCCCATTCCGACCCGCAGGGCGGAATGACCGGATTACCGACGGAGACCGTGTAATGGCTGATCTGGCTTTGGAATTTGGCGGGGATTTGGCCGTGGGGCCGACCGGGGATTTGCAACTTGCGCGGGGACCGGATTTGACCCGCCAACGTGTGTTGCGCCGTCTGCTGACAAATACGGGCTCATATATTTGGCAGCTTAATTATGGTGCGGGGTTAGGGACGTTTGTGGGTAAAGCGGGTGCACCGGCGGCGGTTGCCGGAATCGTGCGCACACAGATTTTGCGCGAGGCGGCCGTGGCACCAACACCTGCCCCCACCGTGCAAGCCGTTCTGGCTGATGACGGTACGGTGGCGGCGACCGTTCAATATACAGACGCAAGCAATGGGCAGGCGGCGTCTCTCTCCTTTTCCGTGTAGGATTCCATGCAATTATCGTTACAGAATTTCTCCACGCTGGTGGAAGGGATGGCGGCTGCCGTACAGGGGGCTGCCAGTAATCTTCTGGACCTGACTGTGGGGTCCGTGCTTAGGGCCATTCTGGAGGCCAACGCGGCCCTGGCTCTATGGATGCAGTGGCTGGCTGTGCAGCTGCTGGCAACAACCAGGCTGGCAACGAGCTCTGGGCTAGATTGCGATAGTTTTGGTGCTGATTTCGGGTTTGCACGGCTAC
Source organism: Pseudomonadota bacterium (assembly GCA_021808545.1). Lineage (GTDB taxonomy): Bacteria > Pseudomonadota > Alphaproteobacteria > Acetobacterales > Acetobacteraceae > Acidocella. The sequence goes on from JAKBBM010000005.1 coordinate 27,666, forward strand.
CGGCCGTGGCGTCGAGCGGACAGGTAATGTTCTCGCGTTTCACACCGAATATTGCCGCGTTTATTCCCGTGGGGACCCAACTTTCTACCACAGATAATACACAGAATTTTCTGGTGGTGGCCGATACGAATAATCCTGCTTTCAATGCCGCAAGCGGTGGCTATATCATTGCTCCAGGCGTTGCCAGCGTGCAGGCTAGCATCGTAGCAACTGTGCCTGGTAGTATAGGAAATGTGCAGCCTGGTGCTATATCGGTAATCGCTTCGGCTTTAGCCGGTGTGGATACCGTGACCAATCTAGCAGCGCTCACAGGCGGGATTGACCCCGAAAGCGATGCCGCCTTCAAGGCCCGATTTAGCAACTATCTGGCCAGCCTGCCGCGGGCGACGAATTTGGCCATTGGCAGCGCGGTATCGGCAATTCAGCAAGGCTTGAGCTATAGCGTTACCGAAAATATGGACCAGGCGGGATACCCGCTGATGGGACATTTCGTGGTGACGGTGGATGATGGCACTGGTGCGCCGCAAGCCAATCTGCTGGCGACCGTGCAAGAGGCGGTAGATGAGATACGTCCGGTCGGGACAAGCTTTGCCGTGCAAGGGCCGGTGGTTGTACAGGCAAATGTTTCGATGACGTTGATAACCGCAGTTGGAACAGTGCATAATGCGGCCGTCAGTGCTGTAGCCGGCGCAATTGAGGCCTATATCGCGACGTTACCGGTTGGTGCAACGCTGAGCTATACAAAATTAGCACAGATCGGATTTGATGCATCAAATATTGTCACGAATATTTCAGGTCTTCTGCTGAATGGTGGGACTGCGGATCTGGTGCCGCCGCTTTTTGGCGCGGTGCGGACCGGTGTCGTAACGGTATCGTGACATGATCGGCGATATGAATGATATGCTGGTGAGGCTGAAATCGCTTCTCCCACCCCGTTGGTTTGCCGACAAAGCGCCGATGCGCGATGCGGTGCTGACCGGCCTGGCCAGTGCCTGGAGTGGCATTTACAGCTTACTAACGAAGGTGCGCGCACAGACAAGGATTGCCACCGCGAGCGGAGTGTTCCTGGACATTGCCGCACAGGATTATTTTGGCGGGGCACTGCCTAGGCGAGCGGCCGAAGCTGATACTGCGTATAGTCAGCGCATCCGTGATAATTTGTTGAGTCCAAGGGCGACACGTGCCGCGGTGACGCAGGCGCTGGTCAATCTAACCGGGCGGACACCAGCCGTGTTCGAGCCACGAAACGCAACCGACACTGGTGGTTACAGCGTTAATTTGGGATACAATATGGTTGGCGGCTATGGTAGCCTGAAGCTGCCTTACCAATTTATGGTGACAGCCTATAGGCCGAATAGTCTGCCAGTGAGCAATGCGGGCGGCTACGATGTTGGACCCGGCGGGTACAATACGGGCCCGCTTGCTTATGCCGATATGTCGGAATTCGCCGGTACAGTTAGCGATGGTGAGATTTATGCCGCCATTGCAGCGGTGACGCCGACCACAAGCATCGCCTGGACCAAAATCTCCAACTGAGGATAATTTATGGATCGTAATATTGTTTATCCCGGGAGCATCCCCCTGGATACGGATATTCTGTACCCGAACCGGAACGCCATGGTAGGAATCGCAGCACTCAGCGCTGCAACCCTTGGCAGCAATGTAGTGGTGGATGGGTTGGCGTGTATACCGACATCGCCGGCATCGCTGACTGTAATTGTGGGGCCGGGAAGCATTACCCAGCTGACCGCTTTGGATGCGACGGCGTATGGTTCGTTAGCAGCCGATGTGGCTGACCAGATCGTGAAAACAGGGATTAACCTGCAGGCAACGAATTTTACGCTTACAGCCCCCGCCCGGTCTGGGCAGTCGATCAATTATTTGATCGAGGCGGCCTTTTCTGAGACAGATACTGACCCGGTCGTGCTGCCTTATGTGAATGCGGCCAATCCGAGTCAGCCTTATTCGGGCCCGAATAACGCGGGTACGGCTCAGAACATCCAGCGTGTGCAGCGCGTACAGCTGCAGGTGAAGCCAGGGGCGGCGGCGCCCGCGGGAACACAGAGCACCCCGGCGGTGGATACGGGTTGGGTTGGCTTGTATGTGGTGACCGTGAATTATGGGCAGTCTGCCTTGACGGCGTCGGATATTACGACGGTGCCCGATGCGCCCTTTATTCCATACAAACTGCCAGCGTTGCGGCCTGGGTTCTCCAGCATGGCGGTGTTTAGCGCGTCAGGCGATTTTGTGGTGCCCAACAATGTGACCATGGTGAAGGTCACCGTGATAGGTGGAGGTGGGTCTGGCGGCTACCATAGCACTATGCCCAGTGGCGGTGGCGGTGCCGGCGGGCAGGCAATTGGAATCATAACAAACCTAACCCCAGGCCAGGTGATTCCCGTGACAGTGGGCGCAGGTGGTACCGCGCCCGCAAGCCCGGCCAATGGCAGTGCCGGTGGTGTGTCGAGCTTTGGCAGCTATATGACCGCCAATGGCGGCGAGGGCGGCAATGGCGGCACCGCGACAGGGTTGATTTCCAATGCAGGCGGCAATGGGGGCACGGCCTCTGGCGGCCAATTAAATATCCCAGGGTCGTACGGAACCGACGCGATCGTGGTGGCATACCGGGGTGGCGATGGCGGTGGGCCGGGCAATGGGCGCGGCACGAGCGGGCCCTTGGTGGGTATTTCGGCCCCTGGTTATGGCGGCGGCGGCGGTGGTGGTGGATGTTCCACCGGCAGCAACCCAGCGGGTTCGACCGGTGGCGCGGGCGGTGGCGGCCTTGTCGTGATTGAATATTGAGGAGGGCGGCATGACGACACCGGCAACCCATTTGTGGCATCCCTCGAACGCGCGCTATGTGCAGATCGACGGGTTTGTTCCCACACCGCGGGGCCCGCAGATACCGCCGCCCCGCGCATTAGCCTGGCCGGCCAAAGATCCAGGGGACACGCTTGATTATGTATTCGATCTCGGACCGGCGCTGACAGCCAATCCAGGTGATGGAATCAACGCCCTCGATGTGAGCATCAGCCCCGCCAATCCGGGTGATGTGACTTTGGTTTCGGCGGCGGCCGATGGCGCCAAGGCGGTGCTGTGGCTAACCGGCGGGCAGGCATCAACGAACTATACCGTGACCGTGACAGCCACCACGGCCGGCGGACGCACGCTGGCGCGCAGTATTACACTGCCCGTGGTGGCGCTGGCCACAGTGCCAGCACCGGCAAATGCGCTGACGACGCCGACCGGGCAGGTGCTGACCGACCCGACCGGTACTCCCTTGACCATGATTTGAGGTTCTCCGCCCCATGCCGACCATTGGACAATTGCCTCCCGCGAGCTCGGTCTCCGACAGTGATGAGTTCGCGATCTTTCAGAACGGCCAGACATTGGCGGCCACGCGCGCGCAGGTGCTGGCAGGGGTGCAGACGGCCCTGACGTTACCCCAAAACAGTTTGTTGGGCGGTGTTGGTCCGGGAACGGCTGCCCCCATGCCGATTGCGATTGGTGCTAATCTGCAGCTTTCCGGCACAACACTCTCTGCCGCCGCCGCACCGTTTGAAATTGGCGCATTGGCCAGCGGTACCGCGCCGGTGGCGGTGGATATTGTGCCAATTGGCCAGGGTGGAAATAATGTTGGTGTCAGCTATGCCAGCTTCCTTGGCGCGATGGGCGCAATACCTGGTCTGCCCGGCGGTGCGCTGACGGCTACGGCCAGTGGCGCCAGCACCAAGAGGACGATTTCTGAGTTGGCCGCCAATGCTGTTTCGATCGAGGATTTTGGCGCCGTGGGTGATGGTAAGACCGATGACAGCGCGGCACTTCTGGCTGCTGTGGCAAGTGGTGTACCAGTTCGGCTAGGGCCGAAAACCTATGCGATTGCCGGCGAATGCGACTTGACCGGTACGACTTGCACCTTGCTTGGCGTGCCCGGTGAAACGGTATTGCTGCGCCCGGCGCAATCGCAACTTGGTAAGGCGGTGACGCCGGCTTGGATAAGCGTATTCGCGACGAATTTCTTTGCCGATGGAATCATCTTTGATGCTAATGCGGCCATTAGCACCAGTACTCTCGCCGTTGTTATCCAGGGCGTTTGCAAAAAATCCATGATCACGCGCTGTCTGTTCCGTAACGCCAAGGCGGCGGGATATGGAAGCGGGTTGACATATTTGGCGAGTGATCCAGCGATTACCCAGCATCATATCGATGCTTGTGAGTTCACGGGTAATGCCGAACATGGGCTGAATGTCTTTGCGGTGGATGCTGTTAGTGTTACGAATTGCCGCGCACATGATAATGTCAGAAACGGCATTAATGTGGATAGTTATGATACCAGCTTTGTCTTGAAAATTCGGAATCTTAAGATTGTTGGTAATACATGTTGGAATAATAATGTTGGTGTTCTGGTTGGTAATTTCATCGCCAATAATGTTCAGGTTCAGCCTTTTACATATGGCAATGCGAATCCCGATGTTTTGGGGGCGGTGATCGCCAGCAATAATTGCTATGGTAACAAGATGTACGGCATTTATATATCAGGCCGTAATATCTTGGTCTCGGGGAATTTATGCAGCGACAACAGCTCGACCGGCGGGGGTGGGGCTGGGATTTTGTGCGATACCGGCTACTGCAAGGTATCGGGCAATATGATCACGGGGGCTTCGGCCTTTGGGATCGATTGCGGCGGGTCGATTTATACAGAGGTCGATAATAATTATATCAATGGCGCACTGATTGGGCTGAATATTGGCGGCGGGCAATATTGCACCGCCCGGGCCAACTTCATCCAGGATTGCACGGGGCAGTCGATTGCCGTGCAGAATGTTGAATCCGACGGAAGTGGTAATAATTTTGGCCTCGCCTGCACCGGGCTTTCGATTGTCGGTAACTGGATTAATTATAGTGGGAATGTCGTTGGTATCTTGATCCGCGATGGCGCGCAGAATGTGCTGGTTGAGGATAATGTGATTGTCGCTAATGCCGGCGCCAATCTGAACAATGCTCTATCTGCTTATACGGATTCGATCACGGTGCGGGGGAATCTTCTGAATTTCACCCCGCGCTGGGCTGTGAATCCGGCTGTGGTCAATGGTGTATATACATTGACGGTGCCCGATATCGCCGATGCGGTGAGTATTTCGCAGGCAAGCGCGCCGGTGGCCAGCATTGTGACGGTTCAGGCAAGTCAAGTCGAAGGGCAGATTACCTTTGTAAAAATTATAAATGGGGGATTTGGCTATACCAAGGCGAGTGTTAGTTTCTCTGGTACGGGTGCTGGCGCAACAGCAAAAGCCTGGGTGTATGGCGGGAAAGTCATTGGCATTCAGATGCAGACATTCGGATCAGGATATGGATCCGGGACGGTTGTGACCATTACCGGGGATGGCACCGGTGCCGTGGCGGTGGCAATGGTTGGTCTACCCGTTTGGCAGAATAGGGAGCTGACAGTTGATTGCTTGACGGATGTGGCATTTGCGCAAGCTGGATCATCACCCACGCAAAGCAACTGGACGGGTGCGCCCATAACCGTGCCGGCGGGGGCCAGTATTGACTGGGTTGGCTATAATAAAGGCTGGCGGGCTGCGCGCTTTGCGCAAAAGGACTATGTGTCACCGAATGGTGATGGCAGCCTGACGCTGAAGACCATTAGCGGTGATTTGTCTCTGCATCCGGCGGGAAGCGGGGTGGTTCGGATCATATCCGACTCAGAACAGACCGGCGCCATGGAATTGATCGGCCGGGGATCACCCTTGAATGTTGTGACGGCACCGGCGGGATCGACCTTTCGGAATCTGAATGGCGGTGTCGGGACGACCTTCTGGGTCAAACAATCTGGCACGGGGGCGGCCAATTGGGTGGCGGTGGCCTGATTTAGGCCGGAATTTCGATGAAAATTCAATGTAAGGGTCATGATTGATGACAACGATCGCGCAATTGCCGCCTGTCAGCACGGTTGGAGCCGACGATCTTCTGCCATTGTCGCAGACGGGACTGCTCTATTCGGTGACTGTCAGCCAGCTGACAGCGAATTTGCAGCCGATGATCAGCGTGCCAACTGGCGAGTTGCTGGGCCGTAACAGCACGGGAAGCGGCGGGCCCGAGGCGATTGCCGTTGGTACGGGTTTGGCGCTGAACGCGGGGACCTTGGTGGCCAATGGCACCGATCATGCCGGGTTTCCGGTGCAGGCTTCATTGTCTTTGTCCGATGATGTCGTGATCAGCGCCAATGGTGCACCTGGTCTTATGCCAGTGACGGCATTGCGCGGGCTGTTTAGTGCGGGCAGTGGACTTGCGATTGATGCGAATGGCGTGATCAGTGTGACGGCATCCTCGGTTGCTGGTCCTGCCGGGCCGCAAGGACCAGCGGGGCCGCAAGGACCAGCGGGCGCGACAGGTCCCGCAGGCCCGGCGGGGCCTGGTTTGGGGGGGCCGGCGGCGGGAAATTCCGCCAGTTCGATAGGGGCATCTGACTATATTGCGCTGTGGCAGAATGGGGCGCTGGCCTGGATGCCCTATGGGCAGTTTTTGGGTGGCCAGACGATTGACCAGTTGCCGGCCGCGGGCCCGGTTGCCGATGCCGATGAATTGCTGGTGGCGCAAGGCGGCAATACGCTGAGTGTACAGAATTTTGGCGCGCTTTGGACCTATGTCCAGAATAAGCTGCCAACCGCGCAAGCGCAGGTCGTGGAGCTGACGACCAATACGGTTCTGGATTCCACCCGGCATAATAACCGTATTCTGGTGGCCAGTAATGCCCTGACCCTGACCGCGAATTTTACCAATATGGGGCCGGGATTCAGCTGCAGGCTGATTAATCTGGCGTCAGGTGAGGTAACGATGGGAACGGGCATTACCTCTGGTTCCGGTAGTAAAACATTGCCGCCTGGAGCTGAAACGAGCTTGCTGGGGCTGAGCTATTCGGGTGGGTCGCTGGTGTGGTGGAGTGGTGTCGTGCCCAATGCGCCGACGATTACGGTGGGCTCCATTGTGGCGCCAGCACAGAATGCCAGTTTTGTCATCGCCGGCGGTATCTTTAACGATGCGCCGACGGCGCTGGATTATTCGACCGATGGTGGGACGACATGGATTGCCGCCACGAGCCCAGTGATTACAACCAATGCCTATAGCTTTACCGCGGCGGGGCTGATGGCGGGAACCTATTCGATCCAGGTTCGGGACCATAATAATCCGGCCGTGCTTGGCGTATCCAACAGCTTCACGATTTATCCGCCCACGATTACCCTGGATACCCTGCCGGCAACGGTGGCGGTGAATAGTGTGCTGACGCTCTCAGGCACGGTGGCGCCGGCGGGCGCGGCTGTGCAGGTGGGGCTGTCCGCCAGCGCTACCACGGCGCCGAGCAGCTGGAGCAATGCCACCGTTAGCAACAGCACATGGACGGCAAGCCTGACGCCGGCAAGTACGGGTACCTTCTATATTTGGGCGCAGCAGGAAGCCGATACGGCGGTGAATACGCTTTCGGCCGCGGTGAGTGTTGTGGCGGCTTCGTTGAGCGTGACCGCGCCTTCGACAGGCACCGCGGGCACGGCGCTTACGGTCAGCGGGTCGGTCAGCCCGACGGCGGATACGGTGAATGTTGTTCTGGATACGCAAAACAGCACGGCACCCACCAGCGGCTGGGCGGCGGCGACCAACAATGCCGGCAGTTTCTCGGCATCGCTGACCCCCACGGCAGGCGGCACGTATTACGTTTGGGCCGAGGATACAGCAACCGGGCTGAGCGCGGTTTCAGGCGCTATAACGGTGGCCGCTGGCGCTACCCTGACCTATGGATTCAACAATCCGGGCGGGTCTTATGTGCATGGTGTCAGCACTATTCCGTTGAACGGGTCGATTACGCCCGCACAGAATGTGCCGACCCAGGTGGCACTGTCTACCTCTAACACCGTAGCACCCAGCACAGGCTGGCAGGCAGCGTCGATCATCTACTCCAACTCGCTGTGGGCCGCTTACGTCACAACCCCAGCAACCGCGGGCGATTACTATGTGTGGGTTGAGACGACATCGGGCGGCAGTGTTGCCGTCAGCAGCTTTACCGTAACGGTGACTTAATCAGATGACCTTGTTGTTTATTTCACCCGGCGCGCCGTTGGCCGCCGGAATGGGAAGCCGCGTCCTGACCATGCCGTTGCCAGCAGGCAGCGCGCCGCCACCTGGCGTGTTCAGCGGGCCGTATCCATCGGCGATTTCTGGGTTGTCCGGCTGGTGGGATGCTGGCCTGCTGAGCGGGCTTGTGGATGCGAATGGTTTGCCGGTGACGGCAAGCAATACGGTGATTGGCGCGGTTTTGGATAAAGCGGGCGCTAGCGATAACCTGACGCCACATCATATCAGCGCCGATACGAGCCCGGCGGCGACCATAGCGGCGCCACGGGTGAATGGATATTTGGGGGCTGCAGGCGCGCCAGATGGCGCCATTGCGAGTTATGGCCCGACCCTCGACCCGGATTGGGGCTTGGCGCATCCGGGGCTTGAGTTTGACGCAGGTGCGGCCTGGACGCGTTACATGGTCTGGACCCGGCCGAATTGGCGGCAGGGGACTTATTATGTCGATAACAGCCCGATTCCGCTTCTGCATACCATGGCCGGGGCAGGGACCACCATTTTGGCGGCCGACAGTGCCGAGGGCAGCAATCTGACGCTGTTTCCGGGAACGGCCAGCGAGACGGTGCTGAGCAGCACCCTGGCGCGGCGGCACAGCCATGCCGTGATTCTGCGTAATACCCCTGGGGCTGGCGTTGATGTGTGGCTGGATGGGGTGCAGGTGGCGACGGCCGTGGCAAACCCGCTGGCTGCCAGTGCGATGGCGCAGGTGTTGCTGTTGCATGATGGTAGCGTGCAAGGCGCGGCGCAATGCTGGTTTCATGAAGCCGCGGCATGGGAACGCGCCTTAAGCGCCACCGATATTGCGACCTTGATCTCCGCGCAGGGGCGCTGGGTACTGGGCACACGCCGCGGGGTGAATTTGCTGGTTATGGGCCAGTCCAACGCAGCGTGGTTCATCAGCTCTGGTGGTGCATTGGCGTTGGCCCAAGGGGCGGCTTGGTATTTGGGGGCCGCGGGTTATGCGGTGACGGCGGCGGAGTCGGGCACGTATCTCTCACCAAATCGCTATTCCGTGATTTCTGGCCATCCGATTTCAAACTCATCGCCACCGCTTTTTCCCCCTGGAACAGGAAATGGCACGTTCCTGACCAACCCGGGCGATGGATCTGATCCTTCAACCTGGGCGGCAGGCCCGGATTTTGAGGCGCTGACGGCTTATCTGACTGGCAGCGCCGCGATTATATCGGCTGTGGATGAAACGGATATTGCGTTCATGGTTTGGCCCTGGTCGGAGCAGGACAGCACCATGCCTTATGCCAATAAGGCTTTGTACAAAGGCACGGTACTGCGTCTGGCGGAATTGACCCGTGGTTTGCTGGGACGCACCGCCGCCAATTTGCCGCTTTTGACCTGGAATGCAATTCCCTATGAAACCAATGCCGGTGTGCAGATGGTGCGTGAGTCGATTGCCGATCTTGCGGCGAACGGCGCCAATAATATTGTTGTTTTTGCAGCACAGACAGCAGATTCAAACCCTCTGAACTCCTCTTATAATCCGACGACCGGCTTGTTTGCCGACGGAGATCCGGAGCACCGGGATGAGCCGGACCTGCTGCGTTATGGCCGTATCGGTGCGCACGCTGCTGGCCGTGCGGCAGTTGCCATGGGGTTGTCAGATACGATTAAGGCCGCGGATCTGCCGACAGCAGGCTTACCTGTAAAAGGAGGGCCGCAGATTATGCATGTTTATCGCGCATCTGATACGAACCTGATTTTGACCATTATACATGATTCTGGAAACGATTTAATTGTGCCGTTGCAAGCAGCGAATGGCGCTGGTTTTGCGGTGATGGATGGCGGTTCGGTTGCCGCGCCTGGATCTATTATTCCGGGTGTGGCAGCCGTAAGGATTGATGCAACCCATGTTTCGGTAATGTTGGCTGAGCCGATTACCAATCCGTCTGCTAATGTGCTGTTCTTCTATCCTTATGGTAGCACGCAGATTGGCCGGGGCGATGCGGTGACTGACAATGCAGCCAGCCTGACGCCACCAGAGAACTGGAATATTGGCAATGATCTGGGTATGGCGTGGAATGTGAACTTTCCGCTCCAGGCCACGACTTATCCAATTACATTGTCTGATACGCCAGATTAGGGGAGCCGATATGGGGACCGATGAAGTCGCCTTGTTGCGGTCTGATATTGCGGGATTGCGCAATGACATAAATGGCATACGCCAGGAAATCGGCGTGTTGGAGGTGAAGGCGGACGCGCTGGAAACATGGCGGGTACGCTACCTGGCCCAGGAGGACCAGGTCATCGGCAAATTATTTTCGAAAGTCGATGAATTAGTCAGCGGGTTGAGCGATATGCGCGCCGATCTGTCGCGTATTCGTGGAGAGCGCGATGCGGAACGGCGGGTTGGAGTCATGGTGATCAGCCTGTTGTCAGCGGCGTGTGGCGGTTTGATAACGAGGTTGTTCCATGGATGAATTTGCGCGTTGTTTTGCGTTCACGCTGAGCGCAGAGGGCGGTTTTACCAACAATAAACATGATCCGGGGAACTGGACGGGCGGTGCGGTGGGCCGAGGGCAATTGCGGGGTACAAAATTTGGCATCAGTGCCGCGGCCTATCCTGATCTTGATATACAGAATCTATCTGAGGCGGCGGCGGAAAATATCTATCGCCGCGATTATTTCAGGCCGTTGCATGGCGATGAATTGCCTTTGCCGGTTGCCATGGTGGCGTTTGATGCCGCGGTGAATGTCGGTGTGCATCGTTCCGTTGTCTGGCTGCAGCAGGCCGCCGGGCAGGTAACTGACGGCGTGTTAGGCCCCAAGACATTGGCCGCGATTCAAGCGGCCGATCCGGTAACGCTGGCGCATGAGGCTTTGGCGCAACGGATTACATTTTATGCCGGGCTGGCGGACTGGCCAGAATTTGGCCTGGGCTGGGTGCGCCGCGTGATCCGCCTTGCTGGTGAAATTTCACAACAGGAGACAAAGCATGAAGGCACTTAAGAGATTTTTTGATTCTCCGGCTAACCGCACCGGCCTCGCCCTGTGGTTGGGGACCGCCATAACGGCATTTTTACAGCATTTTCTGCTGCACATGAAATTGCCACCAGCGGATCTGCTCGGGATTATTCTGGGCCTGGTCAAGATTCTGCAACCCGAGAACACGGTGACGGTGGCGCAGATGCAGAAGGCGATGACCGATCTGACGGTGATGCTGCGGACGAAAAATCCAGCTGATCTCGAAACGGTTGTGAAGGATGCGGAAGGCTTGGTTGCCGGGGTGCTGGCGCACAAGGCCAAGGCGTAACCCAAGCGGCGGGGGGCGCCGTAAACAAACAGGAGCATTTTATGAACGAGATAAAAAAGATCGAAGCCGGGCTGAATGCCGCGGCCGATGCGGGCGCGGCCATGGGTGGCCCGATAGGCATGGCGGTGGCGGCCGGGCTGCATGTGGGTGAAGCGGTGGTGAATGCGGTGGAGGCGAGCCAATCTACCCATGCCAGCGCGTTGGCCACGGCAACGGCGGCGGCCAACACCCTGGCAACCGCGGCCCAGCCGGTCGTGGCGAAGCTGCCTGCGGCCGATGCCACCAAGGCAAAGGCCAGCCTTAATCTGCTGCAGACTCTACTGGCGGACCTTAAATCGATTTTTGGTTGACGATGTGACGCCGGTCCGCGTTTTACAGCGCGGGCCGGCACTCAGGATGAGGAGAATGGAGCTTGTTGCGTGACAAGAACAATCATTCAGCCACTGCTTTGGATATCCATGTCCTGGCTTTGGCCGCTGGTGGGCGAGCGATGCGCGGATTTGCCCCCGTGTTGCCGCCACCTGGCCGGCCGGCCGTGAAACGCGCCGGGGTGGATAAGGACAGGCAGTTGCCAGAAGCGGTACGCGCATCCCCAATGCCGGTTGCATTGACGAATGAGGTGAGGGCTTTTGCGCATCATGCAAGGCGGGCCGAGGCCAGGGCTGAAGCTTTGGCGCACCGCCAGAACAGGGAGCAGCTGCGGCTATTGCCGCACATGCCGCACCGTTCCGTGGCCTTGTCTCATACTGTGTTTGCGCCGGTCCGCCATACCGGGCAGGGCAGGGCCGCTGAACGGCACCGGCGTCAAGCTCACCCGGTGGAGGCGCGGACACGCCGCGCCTTGTCGCGGCATATGCCCGAGCCCCAAGCGGTTGCGGGGCCATGGCGGCATGAGCAGGAAGAGCGGCCTTTGCCATACCGGCAATATGAGGCAGCAAATCCGCATCCCTTGGACAATGCGGCGGCACTGACCACGGCACCGACCCTTAGGGAGCATGAAGCGCCGCGGGCCGATTTTGAGCAGGCGCTTGAGGGGTATTTTTTCCGGCAATCGCGTCTGCCGCCAACGGGCACCACGGCGTTTGACCCACGGCTGACCCCGGTTTGGGCCGGGCTGAAGCTGCCGGGTTAAGGCGCGGGGGCTGATAGGTTCTTGATCAGCGCCTCGGCCTCATCGCGTGTCAGCCGCAAGGCTTGGCGGGCAACCGCCTGGGTAAAGCCGCCGCGGGCCATGGCGGCCAGGATTTTATCCGTGGGCGCATCCCCGAACGGGCCGGCCCGGCGGCGGCGCAGATAGGCGCAGGCCGCCGCCAATTCGCGGTCTGGATCATCGGGCAAGGCCGGCGCGCGCACGCCCTTGGCGGCCAGATGCGCCAGGGTCGCGCGGCGGGATTTGCCCTCGCGTGTCAGCCGCCGGGCGCGGGAGGCGGCGAAAGCCTCGTCATTCAGCACGCCCAGCTCGCGCAGGCGGGCGAGAATAGCGGGAATTTCGGCTTTGGCCCGGCGCATGGCGCGGGCAATCTCATCGGCTGCGGCATCAGCGCCTTGCTGGCGGCCCCAACGCTCCACCCGGCGGGCCAAAACGCGCGCCAAGCCCGCCTCGGTCGCCGCATAGCGGGCCATGTGGTCCAGGGCTGCTTGGTAGAGTGCCGCCGCATCTGGTGGAGATCCTGCCATATGCGGAATTTGCCTTATATACGGGTCTCTTGTCACGCGGGGGAAGTGGCTTTATACGCGCCGCTTCACCGTAAAACGTGAAGCGCGCGTGTCCGGGCCATTAGGCATGCCTGGCCGCCGCCCCGATATCCGGGACCCTCGCCGCGCGGCGGGGTTGATGTGACAGGAGACCAAAATGCCGAAGCTCAAGACCAAGTCATCGGTCAAGAAGCGCTTCAAGATCACTGCCACGGGCAAGGTGCTCGCTGGCCCCGGCAAGAAGCGCCATAATCTTTCCGCCCGCAGCCAGAAGGCCAAGCGCCAGAATCGCGGCAGCCAGGTCCTCACCCATGCCGATGGTCTCACTGTGAAGCAGTGGGCCCCGTACGGTCTGGAATAAGGAGGGAGAGGTACAATGGCACGTGTGAAACGGGGTGTGACCACCCATGCCCGACACAAAAAGGTTCTGGAGCTCTCCAAGGGCTATGTGGGCCGGTCATCGACCAATTACCGCATCGCGCTGGAGCGTCTGGAGAAGGCCCTGCGCTATGCCTATCGCGACCGCCGGGTCAAGAAGCGCGAGTTCCGCTCGCTCTGGATCCAGCGCATCAACGCCGCGGTGCGCGAACATGGGCTGACCTACAGCCAGTTCATTTTCGGCCTGAAGCAGGCTGGGTTGGAGCTGGACCGCAAGGTGCTCGCCGCCATCGCCTTTGACGATCCGGCCTCTTTCGCCGAGATCGTTCAGGCCGTGAAGGGCGTGAGCGCCGCCGCGGAATAATTTTCCGCATCTTCACTTGATCTCATGTCCGGGCTGGGCGCATCGTCTCTCCCGGACATGAAGACCATTCCCCCCTTGCCAGACACACTGGCCCAGCAAGCTTCGTTTTTAACCCCGCAAGAGCGGCAACGGCTCTGGCAGGCCGCTATCATCATGGCGGATGCGCGCGGCCCGCTTTTACGGCTGACATCCTTGTTCGGCCGCCGGGTTGATGAGCTGCGCAAAACCCTCGCGCAAACTGGCGGCCGCCTGGGCGGTGAAAGCTGGGACGGGCTGACCAGCCGCGCGCAGGCGCTGGTGGAAGATACGCTCTGGACCAGCTACCGTTATGCCACGTTTGGGCTGGAGGCCACGCAGCCCCCATCTCTCACGCCCCCCATCAACAACCGCTTTCACCGGCTGGTGACAACCGCCAGCGGCCTTGCATCGGGCTTTATTGGCTTGCCCGGCGTGTTGTTTGATATTCCCTTTACCACCACCACCATTCTGCGCAGCATTGCCGAGGTCGCACGCGATTGCGGCGAGGATCTGCGCGATGAGGAAACACGCCGCGCCTGTCTTTCGGTGTTGGCGTTTGGCGGGCCGGGCAGCGAGGATGATGAGGCCGAAATTGGTTATTGGGTAACGCGCCTGGGCGTGAACCATCTCACAATCAATTTGCTGATCCGCAATACGGCGGCGCAATTTGGCATTGTTCTGTCGGAGAAATTCCTGGCTCAGGCGGTGCCGTTGACCGGCGCCTTGGCGGGTGGCGCGCTCAATTACGCCTTCACCACCTATTATCAGGACATGGCGCGGGTGCAGTTCTGCCTGCGCGCTCTGGCGCGCCGCTGCGGCGACCCCGAGGCCCTACAGCGTAGCTTTGTGGCCATGTTGGAACAGGCCCGCACGCGGCATCATATTCCTCGGCGCCCAGCGGCCGCGCCAATCCCGCCCTTGCTCCCCGCGTTGTAAAACTTTCTTCTCCCCGGGCGAATAAGGGGGATGAATGTCGCGTCTCTTCCTCATCCCGCCGCGCCGTCTTTGTCCCGGTCGGAAGCTTTGTTCCAGCTCGCATCGCGCTATTTTCAGTCTGGCGCCTTGCACAAGGCGGCCGCGTTCTGTCGCGACAGTCTGAGCGCCAGCCCCCGCCAGCCAGAAACCCTGCATCTATACGGTTTGGTACAGGCGCGGCGTGGTGACGCCGTGGCCGCGATCGCGCTGATCCGCCAGGCCATTGCGGCTGCGCCCGGCAATGCCTTGTTCCATTTTAATCTTGGCTGTCTGCTGGAAGCGCAAGGCATGCTGGATGAGGCTGTCAGTGCCTATGCACGTGCTGCCGCCTTGCAGCCCGATTCCGCGTTGATCCACAATAATCTCGGCGCCACGCTGCTGGCGCTTGGCCGACTGGAACAGGCCGCCGCAAGCCTGGGCCGCGCCCTTACCCTGGTGCCGGATATGGCGCTCGCGCTCAATAATGCTGGTCTTTTGCGCCTGCGCCGGGGCGAGATTGCGCAAGCCATTCCTTGCTTTGAACGGGCCGTGGCGCGGGATTCTCAATTTGCTTCCGCGCGCGGTAATCTTGCTGTCGCCTTGCTGCGGGTTGGCCGGTTCGCGCCGGCTCTGGCGGCACTCGATGCCGCCTTGCGCCTGACCCCGGATGATCCCGCTCTGCTGGTCAACCGTGGGCTTTCCTTAACCGAGCTTGGCCGTACCGCCGAGGCGGTGGCCAGTTTGCGCCGGGCCTTGGCGCTGGCGCCGGACAATTTTGATGCGCTGTATAATCTGGGGATCGCATTGCGGCTCGATGGCCAGCCCGGCGCGGCGATCACGGCTTATGAGGCGGCCTTGGCGGTGCGGCCGGAGGATGCCGATACGCTGAATAATCTCGGCATTGCCCAGGCTGAAGCGGGCCAGGCCGATGCCGCCTTGGCCAACTTCCGCCATGCCCTGGCGCGGGCGGATAAGCCTGATGCCCGGTATAATCTCGCCACGGCGCTGCTGGCCCGCGGCGAGCTGGCCGAAGGCTGGCGCGCGTTTGAATCCCGCTGGCAGACGGCCGAGCTTGGCCCGGCGCGCCGCTCCTTCACCCAGCCGCAATGGGATGGCGCCCCCGCCTTGGGCCGTACCTTGCTCATTCATGCCGAGCAGGGGTTTGGCGATACGCTGCAATTCTGCCGTTACGCCCCCCTGGCTGCGGCACAGGGCCTGCATGTGGTGCTGGAAGTGCCGCCAGCCCTGACCCGCCTGTGCGCGACCCTGCCCGGTGTGCGTGAAGTGGTTGCCCAAGGCACAATGCTGCAAGCTTTTGATCTCCACATCCCGATGATGAGCCTGCCGCTGGCTTTTGGCACGGTGCTGGAGACAATCCCCTGCAAAACCCCTTATTTATGGTCTGATCCGCTCGCCCAGGCGGCTTTTTCCGACCGCCTGTTGCGCGATGCTGGGCCGGGTTTGCGGGTTGGGGTGGTTTGGGCGGGCAATCCACGCGTACAGGCGATCCGTGCGGCCAGCACAGACCGCCGCCGCTCCATAGACCCTGCTTTGCTGGCGCCGCTTTGGGCTGTACCCGGCGTGCGCTTCGTGAGCCTGCAAAAAGATGGCCCGCCACCACCGCCCGGCGCGCCTGTGCTGGATTGGATGGGCGAAATGGAGGATTTCGCCGATACGGCGGCCCTTATCGCCAATCTGGATCTGGTCATTGCGGTGGATACGGCGGTTGCGCATCTGGCGGGCGCGCTGGGCAAACCAGTCTGGCTGCTCAACCGGTTCGATTCCTGCTGGCGCTGGCTTACCGCCCGGCGCGATAGCCCCTGGTATCCCAGCTTAACCCTCTACACCCAGCCTGAAGCTGGCGCTTGGGCGCCGGTTATCGCCGCTGTGGCGGCTGATTTGCGGGGGCTCGTGGAAAGAGGGTGGGGCAGGGAATCCGCCCCTTTTTTGTAAAAAAGGGCGGCCCCAAAAAACTTTTGTAAATTATATCAGGGGGCTGGGGGTCAGCTTTTGCGGGAGACGGTGAATTGCGCGAGGGCCCGCAGTAAATCCGCGCGCGGCCCGAAACTCTCCAAATGGCCGGCGGCTTGCTCGGCCAGGCGTTCGGCCTGGGCGCGGGCGCGCTCCAACCCCAGAACGCTCACCATGGTGGCCTTGCCCTGGGCCGCATCCTTGCCGGCGGTCTTGCCCAGCTCGGTGGCGGAGGCGGTTTCATCCAGCACATCGTCGTAAATCTGGAAGGCGCCGCCCAGCTCGCGCCCATAGGCCGCGATGACATGGCGCTGCGCTGGCGCTGCCCGGCCCAGAATCGCCCCGGCCTCGGCCGCGAACTGGATCAGCCGTCCGGTCTTGAGCGCCTGCAAGCGGGTGATTTCGGGGCCTGTCAGGGTTTTGCCCTCTGATTCCATGTCGATCATCTGCCCACCGACCATGCCGCGCATGCCAGACGCCCCAGCCAGGGCCAGCACCAGTTCACAGCGCGCCTCGGCATCGGCATGGGTGTCGGGCTCGGCCAGCACCTCAAACGCGCGGGTCTGCAGCGCATCGCCGGCCAGAATTGCTGTGGCCTCGTCGAATTTCTTGTGGCAGCTCGGCTGGCCGCGGCGCAAATCATCATCATCCATGGCCGGCAGATCGTCATGCACCAGCGAGTAGGCATGCAGCATCTCAACGGCGGCGGCCACCCGCGCGGCACAGGTCTTGTTCACGCTGAACAGCTTGGCGGTTTCCATGACCAAAAAGGCGCGCATGCGCTTGCCGCCATTAAGCACGGCATAGCGCATCGCCTCGATCAGCCGCGCCTCGGCGGTTTGGGGCACGGGCAGCAGCGCGTCGAGCTGCGCCTCCACCAGGCGGGCGGTTTCCGCCAGCGCTTCGGCCAGGGCGTCCGGTTTGGGCACGATGTCGAGCGCCATTTTTACTCCTCGTTTTTCAGGGTCAGGCCGCCATCGGCGCGGGCCACAATGGCCTGCACGCGGGCCTCGGCCTGGGCCAGCTTTTCTTCGCAATGTTTCTTCAGTGCGGCCCCGCGCTCATAGGCGGCAATGGCATCTTCCAGCTTTTGCTGGCCAGATTCCAACCCGCGCACAATGCTCTCCAGCGCGCTCAGCGCATCCTCGAACGACAGGGCGGCGATATCGTCGGCGTTTTTGCTCATGGTTTTCCCCTACCCGGCTGTTATCAAAATCACAACCGCATCAGCGCGCGCACATGGGCTGCCGCCGATTGCGCGAGCGCATTCAGATCATACCCCCCCTCCAGCACAGAGATAATGCGCCCCTTGCAGCGCGTATCGGCCACGGCCATCAGCTCTTGCGTGATCCAGGTAAAATCGGCCTCGCGTAGGCGCAGCTGGGCCAGCGGGTCGGCGGCATGGGCGTCAAATCCGGCGGAAATGATGATGAATTCCGGGGTAAAGCGCGTCAGGGCGGGCAGGATCGTCTCGCGCCAGGCGGCGCGGAAGGCCGCGCCATCGGCGCCGGGGGCGAGCGGCGTGTTCACAATATTCTCCGCCGCTCCGTGTTCGCTGGCCAGGCCCGTGCCGGGAAAACAGGGCGATTGGTGTGATGAGCCGTAAAACAGCTCTGGATCGGCGGCGAAGAGATGCTGCGTGCCATTGCCGTGATGCACGTCAAAATCCAGCACGGCCACGCGCCGGATATTCCAGCGCGCGCGGGCATGGGCGGCGGCGATGGCGGCGTTGTTGAAAAAGCAGAATCCCATGGCGCGGTCGGCCTCAGCATGGTGGCCGGGCGGGCGCATGGCCACAAAAGCGGCCTCAGCCCAGCCCTCGAACACCGCATCTACCGCGGCGCAAGCCCCGCCTGCGGCATAGAGGGCGGCGTCCAGCGTGCCGGGGCTAAAAATTGTATCGCCATCAATGGCGGTAAGTTGGTCCTGCGGCAGGGCAAAAAGCTGATCCACATAGGCCGGGTCGTGTACGGCCTTTAGCTGGGCGCTGGTGGCTTTGGGCGTGGTTTCGCGCAGCAGGGGGGTGAATTCCGGGGTTTCCAGCGCGCGCAGCACGGCGCGCATACGGTCGGGACATTCGGGATGTTCGGGGCCGGTATCGTGTGCGAGTGCTGCCGGATGGGTGAACAGCGCGACATTCATCCCGGCTCGTCCTCCCGGCATTTCACGGAAAAGCTGAACACGCCCCGGCTTTCGCTTGCCGCGATCAACCGATGGCCGGATTTTTTGCAAAAATCCCTGAAATCGGGCACCGCGCCGGGGTCGGTGGCGAGCACACGCAGCTTGTCGCCCGCTGCCATGCCGCGCAGCGCCCGTGCGGCGCGCAGTACGGGGATGGGTGATTTTTGGAATTGCGCATCAATCAGACGTTCGCCCATGTCAGCGAACATGCGCTGTCCCGTGGGCTTGAGCAAGGCGGAAAATCGGGGGAGAAAGGGGAATGAATCATCGCATTGGTATTGATCTGGGCGGCACGAAGACGGAGATTCTGCTGCTTTCCCCCGATGGCCAGGAATGGCTGCGCCGCCGTGCGCCCACCCCGCCTATATATAAAGACGCGCTGGCCACCATTGCCGGGCTGGTCGGCCAGGTGGAGCAGGAGGCAGGTGTACGTGCAACCGTGGGGGTTGGGATTCCGGGCTGTATTTCACCGGCTACCGGGCTGGTGAAGAACGCCAATTCCAACGCGCTCAACGGTCATCCGTTCGACCGGGATCTAGCCGCCCTGCTGGGGCGCGAGGTGCGCGTGGCCAATGACGCCAATTGTTTTGCCCTGTCCGAGGCCACCGATGGCGCGGGCGCTGGCGCGCGCGTGGTGTTTGGCGTGATTCTGGGCACGGGCTGCGGCGGCGGCATTGTGATCGATGGCCGGATTCTGGAGGGACGGCACAGCCTGGCGGGTGAGTTTGGCCATACCCCGCTGCCCTGGCCCAGCGCCGATGAAATGCCGCTGCGGCGCTGCTGGTGCGGGCTCTCTGGCTGCCTGGAGACCTATGTATCCGGCCCGGCCCTGGCGTTTGAGTGCGACGGGCCCGGTGCGCGTGATGCGACATCGGTGCCCGCTCGCGCGGCGGCGGGCGAGGCCAAGGCGCAGGCCGCACTGGCGCATCATGCCGGGTTTCTGGCCCGGGGCCTTGCCATGATCACCAACATACTCGACCCGGATGCGATCGTGCTGGGGGGTGGTCTGTCCAACATGGCGCATCTTTACGAGGTGCTGCCCGACCTGATGCGCCCTTATGTGTTCTCCGATGTCGTCACCCCCAATATTCTGCGCAACCAGCACGGGGATTCATCGGGTGTGCGCGGCGCAGCACGGCTCTGGCCGGGTTGAAACAGAAAAAGCGTCCAGCCCGGGGCTGAACGCTTTTTCGTGGGCCTGGGGGCCTTATGGCTTATTTGGTATGCTGGGCCTGAGCCTGCAGGTCGGCGGCTTCTGCCAGAATGCGGTTTTCAAGCCCGCTGGCCACCGCCGGATCGGCCGGACTGTCGACCCATTGGCCATTCTGCTGGACCTGGTGGAACACACTCACCTGGATGGCGTTGGCGGTGAGCTGCTTGCTCAAGATATAGGCGTTGACCTTGAAGCGCTCATTGGGGGTTGAGGGGGGCACATACCAATCGGTGATGATGACCCCGCCGAACGGATCGGCCGAAACCAGCGGCATGAAGGAGAGCG
This sequence comes from Pseudomonadota bacterium, assembly GCA_021808545.1. Classification (GTDB taxonomy): domain Bacteria; phylum Pseudomonadota; class Alphaproteobacteria; order Acetobacterales; family Acetobacteraceae; genus Acidocella. The sequence continues at coordinate 48,117 of JAKBBM010000005.1, forward strand.
TATCCAGCGTGGCACGCCACAGATAGGCGTTGACCTCGATCTGGCTGCTGCCTGCACCGCCGCTATTATGATTGCCGCCCAGGCCAAAGGAGAACAGAGTGCCGGCATTGCCCGAGTCCGATGTCATGGCTTTGGGCAGGCGCATGGTCTCGGGGTTATTCAGATCTGGCGATTTTGGCGTGACGCCGCAGGCACTTAAGGCCAGGATTGCCGTGAGCATGCCGGCCGGTACGATTGATTTTGTCAAAATCCGCAACTGAACTCTCCACACCCGAAACTGCAGGCTGTTTAGCGGTCCAGCCCCTATCCGCCAAGGGCTGGGCAAAAAAAGGGTGACGGTTGCCCGCCACCCTTTCTCGTCAAGCCTTGCGGCTTACAGATTTACCACTTCAGCGTGGTGCCGACCGAGATCAGCTGCACCTGGCCGTTACCCTTGGAGGTGGCGGTGGGCTGATGCTTGTGGCCATACAGGTACTCGACGAACAGGTTCATCTGCTTGGCGAGGATGTAGTTGCCACCCACGGCGACGCCATATTCGCTCAGCGTACGGGCGGTGTTGCCACCCATCGTCCAGTTGCCGGCGGTCTGGCTGTTGAAGTAGCTGGCGCCCAGCACGTACGGGCCAACCTCATACTTCGCGCCAACCGTGTAGGCGAAGCCGTTGCGGCCACCCTTGGGCTTGAAGTTGTAGCCGTCCTGGACCGCGCCGGTCTTCAGGTTGGCGCCCACGGTCAGACCCTCGATGGTGGTCTGCGCGCCGGCTTGGAACACGCTGAGATCGTCATAGGGCTGCGGACCGGTCAGATTGCCCAGCGGTGCGCCGTGCAGGTAGCCGACAGAAGCCTTGGTGTCGAAGCCACCGGCCTTGGTCACATACTGCGCCATGGCATCAATGGTGTTGCGGCGGCGAGAGCTGCTGCTGCCATCGATGGAGGTGGCAGCCGCGCCAAGCGAGCTGGAGGCGGCGGCATAGCCTTCCTTGATGCCGTTGGAGTTCGGCTCAAAGCCGACGCTGCCGCTCAGGCCCATGAAAGAAGGTGTAATATACACGATCTTGTCGGTCGCGTAGAGCGCGCCTTGGTCGGCATAGATGAACTCGCCAGGGGCGCTGTTGGGCAGCAGGGTGACCGGGCCGCCATCGGCCGCCCACAGATTACCGTCGCCAAAGCCCTCGATCACGCCCTGCTGCATCAGGTCGAACGCGCTGTCGGTCTGGCCGAAGCGCAGGAAGCCGTATTCCGGCGTGCCGATATAGCCATAGGCACGGCGGATATAGACGGCGCTGGTGCCGCTGGTGCTGTTGCTGCCGACGCCCTTGTTGGCGTTGGAGGTGGTAATGCGGGTTTCAACCTGCGCACCGAAATCGATACCGTTGGCGGTGGCGGCGTCAAAGCCGGGATACAGGCGGACATCACCCATGGTCGAGACCGGGGACAGTTTATAACCGTTGCCGCTCATCTGGCTGGTGCCGTAATCGGCGATTTCAAACTGCAGATACCCATTCAAATGAACGGAGACAGTCCCCGGAGCGACGGGCTTGGCCGGCTGGGCCATGGCACCGCCGGCGGTGGCGAGCAGCGCGCCCATCGAGGCCGCGGTGGCCAGAAGTAACTTGCGCATGAATTCATCTCCTAGTTCGCCGGAAGCCCCCGGCTGAATTGGTTTGCGGGGCCGTTGCAAAGCCCTCTCACGACCCGCTCTGGCCCTGCGGCCGGAACGTTCGCGGCCCTTAAAACCACATCCGTGGCACGTGGCAATCGTTTGCGTGCGGGTCATTTCTCATTTCATGTCCCCTGTGGCAGAGCTGCCACATGTATATGACATTACTGTTAATTTTGGGTTCCAGACGTCCTTCACAATCAACGGATAAACCGTGAAGCCTGCGGCGTTTTTTTAAAATATCTACCGGAACTGTAGGATTAATGACAGAATAATGACAATATGAAATCCGGCGGCTCAAGCGGGGGTGAAAGCCCCGATCGCGCCGGCCCCGGCGCAGGTCCTTCCCAGCCGGCGGATGTTGGCACCGTTAATGCCGCCCAGCGCATAAGGGTTTGCCGTCGCACCGGCCTGGCGGGCCAGCCTGCGCCAGCCGGTAACAGTCAGGTTTCTGCCCCCCGGGTGGCTTTTGGTGGGAAAAACCGGCGAGATGAATAAAAGCCCGGCCCCCGCGCGGCGGGCATGGCGCAGCTGCGCCATATCATGCACCGCGGCAGTGACGGGGCCGTGCAGGCGCCAGCGCGGCGGCCGTTCCTTCCCGCGCAAATGCGGCCCCGCGCGCAAAGCGGCCGCCAGCCGGGCATCGCCCGCCACGGTCAGCGCCAGATGCCGTGCGCGGCACAGGGCCGCCACCGCGTGGCCCAGGGTGGCGCGGTTGGGCGTGTCATCATGCCGGAACACCACGCCGCAGAGGCCCCTTGGCAGGTGGCGGATTGTTGGCAACGGGTCGGGCAGGCGCTGGGAATCGGTAAAGAGCCAGAGCGGGGGCGGTCCACCGCGCCGCTTTACCGCGCGGGCCCAGGAGATTAACCGTGTATCCATGGCTGATTCTACCGCGATTGCCGCCAATCTTGAAACCGTGCGCGGGCAAATCGCGCATGCGGCCCGCGCGGCCGGGCGCGCGCCGGACGAGATCACCCTGATCGCGGTGAGCAAGACGCATCCGCGCGCGGCGGTGCAGGCGGCGCTGGCGGCCGGGGCGCATGTGTTTGGCGAGAACCGGGTGCAGGAGGCGGCGGAGAAATTCCCCCTTGCCGGGGTCCGGCTGCATATTATTGGCGGGCTGCAGAGCAACAAGGCGCTGGCGGCGGTGCGCTTGGCCGATTCCATCGATAGTCTGGACCGCGAGAGCCTGGCCGACGCCATTGCCCGCGCCGCCCAAACGGCGGGGCGGCTGCCGGAGCTGCTGGTACAGGTGAATATCGGCGACGAGCCGCAAAAATCGGGCATCCCCACCGCGCGCGCGGATACATTCATCCGCGCCATGCGCGCGCGCTTTGGCGAATCATTGCGGGGGTTGATGTGTATCCCCCCGCTTCAGGCCGACCCCGTGCCTTATTTCCGGCGCTTGGCGGCGATGGCCGATGAGCATGGCCTGCCGGTGCGCTCCATGGGCATGTCGGGTGATTTTCCGGCCGCGATCGCGGCGGGCGCCACGCATGTGCGCATCGGCACGGCGATTTTCGGGCATCGGCCGCCGCAATCCCAAGGGGAAGGGCAGCTGGCGCAATGAATTAACTCATATTTAATGAACTTATCGTTAGAAAAAGCCTGATTCTGGTTTTCCACCCTGGGCTTGCGCGGTCTTTCCCTGTATTGGCACAAGATCAATCATCCGTTCTCGGAGTTCGACGTCCGGTGATTAGACTATCGATACCTCTCCGGCAGATTCTGTCGCGCTTAACATTGCCGTTCATGCTGATGCTGTCTTTGGGCTTCGTGCTGATCGGCCGGGCGGATCAGAATTTTACCGACCATTTGCGCAGCGGGCTCGATGATATTCTTGCCCCCGCCTACATGCTGGTCTCGCGCCCCATTGTCGCGGCCGAAAACGGCACTGGCGCGCTGGCGCGGCTATTGTCCCTGGATAGCGAGAACGCCGCCCTGCGGCGGGAGAATGCGCGCCTGCGGCAATGGCAGGAGGTGGCCATGGCGCTGGAGGCACAGAATAAGGCGCTGAAAAGCGCGCTTAATTACACGCCGCCCGCCGCGCCGCGCTTCACCACGGGCGAGGTGGTGGCCGATCTGGGCGGGGTTTATGCGCGTTCGGTCCTGGTTCTGGTTTCCCCTGCCGCCGCGCACGGGCTGACCGGCGCCATCGCCATGGATGGCAGAGGTGTGGCCGGGCGCGTGGTTGCCGCCGGCGGGCGTTCGGCCCGGGTGCTGCTGATCACCGATCTGAACAGCCGTGTGCCGGTGGCGCTGGGCGCATCCGGCGCGCCCGCTTTAATGGCGGGCACCAATGGTCCCGATCCGGCCTTGCTGTACTGGCGGCCGGGGCATCCGCCCGTTGAGGGCGAAATGGTGCTGACCAGTGCCGCCGGCGGGGCGTTTCCGCCGGGCCTGCCCGTGGGTGTGGTGCATTACAACGCACAGCACGATCCGGTGGTGCTGCCCCTGGCCGATCTCGATTCCTTAAGAGTGCTCCGGCTGTTCAGCTACCCGGACGAGCAGCCCGCACTCACCCCCATTTCCCATAGCCGGCCCGCGCACGCGCACCACGCCCGGAGCCGCTGAAGCATGGCCCGCCCCACGACGATGTGGCGCCGGCGCGCCGCGGGTCCCTGGCGCCGGCTCGATGCCATCTCCCGCGCCATGTTTCCGGCCATCATGCTGGTGGTGGGGCTGTTTCTGCTTGGCCTGCCGCTTGATCTGCCCGGGCAGGCCGCCTTGCGCCCGGTTTTTACCATGGGCTGTGTGTTCTTCTGGTCGCTCTACCGCCCGGCGGCCTTGCCCGCCCCGGTGGTCGTTGGCATTGGCTTGTTGCTGGATCTGCTGGGCCTGACCCCGTTTGGCCTGTGGGCGGTGCTGCTTTTGCTCATGCAGGGGTTAACCATCGCCCTGCGCCGCCGGCTGGTGCCGGCGCACTTTCTGCTCACCTGGGCGGCCTTCTCGGCCCTTTCCATGCTGGCCACCGGGCTGGAATGGGTTGTGCAATCATGGTTCGTGCCGGCGGCCTTGCCCTGGCAGCCGGCTGGGCTGCAGATCGTGCTGGCGCTGGCCCTGTATCCGGCCCTGGCGGCGTTTCTGATTCGTGTGCATCGCGGCCCAGCGGCGGTGGAGCTGGTCTGAAGCTGGCATGAAACGCGCCGCGAAAGAAAAATCCGCCTTCACCCGCAGGGCGTTGCTGCTGGGCACCGCCCAGCTGGGCATTTTTGGAGGGATTGCCGCCCGGCTGTACCATTTGCAGGTCGCTCAGCATGGCAAATACGCTCTGCTTGCCCGCCAGAATTCCATTTCCGAGCGGCTGGTCCCGCCCGCGCGCGGGCCGATTGCGGACCGGGCCGGCGTGCTGCTGGCCGGCAACCAGCAGCATTGGCGGGCCTTGTTCATGCCCGCGCAAGCACCAGACCCGCGCACGGTTTTGGAGAATTTCTACCGCCTAGTGCCGTTACCCGCGGATGAGCGGGCCCGCATCGCGCGCGAGCTGACCAGCCGGCCCGGCTATATCCCTGTGCTGCTTAAGGATTATCTGGCCTGGTCCGAAATGGCGGCCTTGGAGGTCAATATGCCGAACCTGCCTGGCGTGATCGTCGAGGTGGGGCTGAGCCGTTACTACCCGCTGGGTCCGGCGGCGGCGCATGCGGTTGGGTATGTCGCGCGGCCAACGCAAGCCGAAGCTAAGGCCAACACGGTTCTGGCGCTGCCGGGCATGCGTGTTGGCCGCAGCGGAGTTGAGCAGGTGCAGGATCTGCCCCTGCGCGGCGAGCCCGGCTTTGTGCAGACCGAGACCAATGTGCATGGCGAAGTGGTGCGCGAGGTGGCGGATGATCCGGGCCTGCCGGGCCAGTCTGTACAGCTTTCTCTGCATGCAGGTTTGCAGGCGCTGGCGGTGCGGGCGCTGGCGGATAATGCCGGTGCGGTGGTGATGCTGGATGCGCGCAATGGCGAGATCCTGGCCCTGGCCAGTACCCCCTCGTTTGATCCGGGCCTGTTCGACCGGGGGGTGCCGGTCGATATCTGGAATGGCTGGCTGCACGATCCGCGTCATCCGCTGCAGAACAAGGCTACGGCGGGGCTGTTCGCGCCGGGTTCCACCTTCAAGCCCACCGTTGCCCTGGCGGCGCTGAAGGCGGGGGTTCTGACCGCTGAAACCCGGCTCAACTGCCCTGGCTTTCTCAAGCTCGGCGATCATGTGTTCTGGGATGATGCCCATACCGCCTATGGCGATATTGATGTCACCACTGCCCTGCAGGTGAGCAGCGACGTGTTTTTTTACCAGGTGGCGCTGAAGGTCGGTATCGATCCGATTGCCGCCATGGCGCATCAGCTTGGCCTGGGGACCAATCTCAATGCCGATTTGCCCAATGTCGCCACGGGGCTGGTGCCCACCCATGACTGGGCCAGGAGCCGGGGCATCCATTGGGTGGCGGGCGATACGGTGGTGCAGGGTATTGGCCAGGGCTACACCCAGCTCACCCCGCTTTCGCTGGCCACGATGATCGCCCGTGTCGCGACCGGCAAGGCGGTCAGCCCGCGCATCACCCGGCGCATCGGCACTGTGTTGCAGCCCGGCGCGAATGGCGTTGAGTGGCCCGATCTGGACATAGACCCCGCCCATCTGGCCGTGGTCCGTCAGGGACTGTTCGATGTGGTCAACACCCCCGATGGCACGGGCTATGCCGCGCGCCTTAATCTGCCCGGCGTGCAGATGGCGGGCAAGACCGGCACCGCCCAGGTGCATAACAACACGGCGGCCGAGAAAGCCGCCGGCTATAACGATATGCAGATGGCCTGGGCGCAGCGCCCCAACGCCTTGTTTGTTGCCTATGCGCCGTTTGATAAACCGCGTTATGCGGTGGCCGTGGTGGTGGAGCATGGCAATTACGGCGCGCAATCGGCAGCCCCCATCGCGCATGAACTGATGACTTATGCTTTAACCCAAGATCCCGCCGGCCAGGACCGGCCTTTATCCAACCCCATGGCGCCGCCGCCGCCGGTGGAGGCCCTATGATCGGCGGGTCCAGCCTGGCCGCGCCGCCGCGCCGGCGCCTGCGCGAGCGCTCATTCGGCCTGGCGCGCAAGCTGCTCGCGGTCAACTGGCTGTTCGTGCTGTGTGTCTGCCTGCTGGCCGGGGTGGGGTATGCCGCCCTTTATTCAGCTGGCGGCGGCAGCATGCAGCCTTATGCCAACAGCCAGCTTTTCCGCTTTCTTGGCGCGCTGGTGCTCATGCTGGGCCTCGCCGTCACCGATATCCGGTTTATCGCCCGCTTCTCCTGGCCGGCTTATGCGCTGGGTGTGCTGCTGTTGCTGGTGGTGATGGTGGCTGGCCATACGGGGCTGGGGGCCAAACGCTGGATCAGCCTGGGCGGGTTTGATTTGCAGCCCAGCGAGTTGATGAAATTATTCCTGGCCATGGCGCTCGGCGCCCATTTCCGAAGAGCCTCGGCTGATCAGGCCAGTAATCTGCTGTTTCTTCTGCCGGCGGCGCTCGCCATTTTACTGCCCGTGGGGCTGATTTTAAAGGAGCCCAATCTGGGCACGGCGGTGATAACGGCTGCAATTGGCGGCACGGTGATGCTGGGGGCGGGCGTGCGCTGGTGGTATTTCGCCATTCTCGTCGCGGTTTTGGCCGTGGCCGCTCCCGTGCTCTACCACCATTTGCACGCTTATCAGCAGGCTCGCATCATCACCTTCCTCAACCCCGGATCAGACCCTCTGGGGGCGGGGTATAACATTATTCAGAGCAAGATCGCGCTGGGCTCGGGCGGCATGTTCGGCCAGGGCTATCTGCACGGCACGCAGAACCAGCTCAATTTCCTGCCCGAGAAGCAGACGGATTTCGTCTTCACCATCATCGCCGAGGAATTCGGCTATGCGGGCAGTATTGCCGTGCTGCTGCTGCTCTTTACCATTATCGCGCTGGCGCTTTATACCGCCATCACCTGCAAGCATGCGTACGGGCGGCTGGTGGCGCTGGGCATCGCCATGAATTTTTTTCTGTATTGTTTCGTCAATCTGTCCATGGTGATGGGCCTGATCCCGGTGGGTGGGGTACCGCTGCCGCTGATCTCTTACGGCGGCTCGGCGCTGACGGCGGTGATGCTCGGCTTTGGCGTGCTGATGTCGATCCATGTGCATCGCGATGTGGTCTTCACCACAGACGATGATTTTTGAGCGGGTCCATGGCGCTTCTGGTGTTCGATTCGGGTATTGGCGGGCTGGGGGTGGTGCGGCAATTGCGCGGCCTTGCGCCGGAATTGCCTCTTATTTACCTCGCCGATAGCGGTTTTTTCCCCTATGGCGAAAAGCCGGACGAACTTTTGCTTGCGCATATTCTTGCCTTGCTCGAGGCGGCGGTCGCGCGGTTTACGCCCGAGGCCGTATTGGTCGCTTGCAACACCGCCAGCACTATCGCGCTGCCCGCCTTGCGTGCGGCCCACCAAACCCTGCCCTTTATTGGCTGTGTGCCCCCGGTTAAACCGGCGGCGGCGGCAAGCCGCACCCGCACCATTGGCGTGCTGGCCACGGCGGCGACCGTGCGCCGGCCCTATCTTGGCCGCTTGGTTGCGCAATTTGCCCCCGGCTTTGCCGTGCATTCGCTGGGCACCTCGGCCTTGGCCGCCCTGGCGGAACGCAAATTCAGAGGCGAGGCGGTGGATGTGGCGTCCGCCATCGCCCCGCTTTTCGCCCAGCCCGGCGCTGAGGCCATCGACGCGATTGCCCTGGGCTGCACGCATTACACTTTCCTGCTGCCCGAATTCACCGCCCTGCACCCCGAGATTAGCTGGTTCGACCCCGCCTTGCCGGTGGCCCGCCAGAGCCTGAAAATAACGGCGGACATAACCCTTAACGCCAGCCCCGCGGCGGGCACGGCCTTCTTTACCGGGCCCCAGCCGCCGGTGACGTTGCTGGTCCCGTATGGATTTACCGGTGCGGCGGCGTTTGGGCCGTAAGGTGGTGGCCTTGCGGCGGCGGGCTATTCCTCTCTATCTCAAGTACAGCTGAGATAGAGAGCGGGAGGGGGCATGAAGTCTGTTCTGATCACGGGGGCGGGCCGGCGGATTGGCGCGCATCTAGCGCGGCATCTGGGCGCAAAGGGCTGGCATGTGTTCGTGCATTACAATCGCGCGCGCGCTGAAGCCGAGGATGTGGCCGCTGAAATCCGCGCTCAGGGTGGCTCCGCCAGCACGCTGGGGGCTGATCTGGCAGATGAACAGGCCGCCAGCCGGCTCATTGCCGCCTGCGAGGCGGTTGGCCCGCTCACCCTGCTGATCAACAATGCGTCTCTGTTTTTGTATGACAGCGCCGCCACCACCAGCTTTGCGGCGATGGAGGCGAATATGCGTGTTAATCTCTACGCGCCGGTCATGCTCGCCCAGGCTTTTTACACAGCGCTCAAGGCGCGCGGGGCGGAAGGGGTGGTCATCAACCTCGTGGATAATAAGGTCTTCGCCCTCAACCCGGATTATTTTTCCTATACCTTATCCAAGGTGGCGCTGCAGGGGATGATCCAGATGCTGGCCATGGCCTGCGCGCCGACCTTGCGCATTGCGGGCATCGCGCCGGGGATTACGCTGATCAGCGGCGCGCAAAGCCAGGCGGAATTCGAGCGCACCCACAACAACAATCCGCTGGGGCGCGGCTGCACGCCCGAGCAAATCGCGGGCGCTGTGGATTTCATCCTCGCCAGCCCCTCTTATCATGGTCAGACTTTGGTCATTGATGGCGGGCAGGTGCTCCAGCGCCGCCCGCGCGACATTGCCTTTCTCGCCCGGGATGCCGCCAATGCCGATATTTGAAGCCACTCTGATCCTGCGCGGCTTCGCCGTTCAGGCCTCCATCGGGATTCATGATTTCGAACGCGCGGCGCCGCAACGTCTGCTCATCGATATTGAATTGACATTGGATGATGCCGCCCCGCCGGACGCGGATGTGATCGGCCATGTGCTGGATTATGATTTCTTGCGTCAGGAGACGACGGCGCTGCTGGCGCGCCGGCATTATGATTTGCAAGAGACGCTCTGCCACGACATCGCGGCGTTTTGCCTGGCCCGGCCGCAGGTCCGCGCTGTCATGGTGTATTCCCGCAAGCCGGATGTGTATCCGGATTGCGAGAGTGTGGGCTACCGGCTGCATATGAGCCGGTAGCCGGATGCCGGGTTATTTCGGCGGGGTCGGCGGGGTGGTGGAATAATCATAGAAGCCGCGGCCGGATTTGCGCCCCAGCCAGCCGGCCTCGACATATTTCACCAAAAGCGGGGCGGGGCGGTATTTATCCTCGCCCAGCTCGGCATGCAGCACCCGCATGACCGAGAGCAGCGTGTCCAGCCCGATGAAATCGGCCAGTTCCAGCGGTCCCATCGGGTGCGAGGCGCCCAGCTTCATGCCCGCATCGATGGATTGTACCGTGCCCACCCCTTCATGCAGCGCGAAGATTGCCTCGTTCAGCATCGGGCAGAGGATGCGGTTGACGATGAAACCTGGCGAATCCTGCGCGGCGGCCACGGTCTTGCCGAGCTTTTCCGCCAGCTTATGCACGGTGGCCTCGGTTTCGTCCGACGTCGCCATGCCGCGTGTGATCTCGACCAGCTTCATCATCGGCACGGGATTGAAGAAATGCATGCCGATGAATTTGTCCGGCCGGCCGGACAGGGTGGCGAGCTTGGTGATGGAGATGGAGGAGGTGTTGGAGGCGAGCAGAGCCTCGG
>JAKBBM010000061.1 GCA_021808545.1 Pseudomonadota bacterium
CACGACGCCGACCTGACCGGCGAAATCCGGCAGGTTAAAATCACCCGGGCCAATCCCAATTCCATCGTAGGCACGCTTATCGATAAGGAGAAAATCGCCGCTTGAGCCAGATCATCGCCGCCCCTCTCCCCGCCTCCGCCCCGCGGCCTGGGTCTCTTACCATGACCTTTGGCAGCAATTCCCTGATGCCGCTTCTGGTCGGTGATCATGACCGGCATCTGGCCCGGATCGAGCAGCGCCTCGGCGTGCGGCTCGCCTGCCGGGGCAACCGCATCTCCATCTCGGGTACAGCCCCGCAGATGGCCGCGGCGGAAGCGGCGCTGGCCGCCCTTTACCGGCAATTGGAGCAAGGCGAGATGATCGACGGCCCGAAAGTGGATGCCGCCCTGCGCCTGACCGACCCGGCCGGCGAGCCGCGCCTGCCGCTCTCCGACCTGCCCGCGATCCGTACCCGCAAGGGGGCCATTGGGCCGCGTAGCCAGGGCCAGGCGGCCTATATGGATTTGCTGGCCCGCCACGAGATGGTGTTCGCTCTGGGTCCCGCCGGCACGGGCAAAACCTATCTTGCCGTGGCCCAGGCCGTGGCCATGCTCACCTCTGGCCGGGTTGAGCGCATCATCCTCTCGCGCCCGGCGGTGGAGGCGGGCGAGCGGCTGGGCTTTCTGCCCGGCGACATGAAAGAGAAAGTGGATCCTTATTTGCGCCCGCTTTACGATGCGTTGAACGACATGCTGCCCGGCGACCAGCTCACCCGGCGCATGGCCACCGGCGAGATCGAAATCGCGCCGCTCGCCTTCATGCGCGGGCGCACCCTCTCGCATGCTTTCGTGATTTTGGATGAGGCGCAGAACACCACCGCGGTGCAGATGAAGATGTTCCTGACCCGCATGGGCGAGGGCACGCGCATGGTTGTCACCGGCGATCTCAGCCAGATCGACCTGCCGCCCAACACCCGCTCGGGCCTGGCCGATGCGTTGGAAACGCTGGAAGGCATTCAGGGAATTGGCGTGACCCGTTTTTCCAACAGCGATGTGGTGCGCCACCCGCTTGTCGGACGCATCGTTGATGCGTATGACCAGCGCCACGCTGCGGCTTCGGAGCTCGCCAGAGAGCAAAGGCTGAGCTGAGGACAGATGGACCCAGGAAGTACAGGCCCCTTCGGGGGCGTTGACATTGTGATCACCGACCGGCGCTGGCGCGCGCATGTGCCGCGCCTGGTGCTTTTGGTGGAGCGGACTTTACGTGCCGCCGGCGTGGCCGCGAGCGTGGCGCTCACCGATGACCGCACCGTCCAGCGGTTGAATTACCGCGACCGAGGCAAGAATAAGCCAACCAATGTGCTGACCTACGAGCAGCCGCCGGAAATGCTGCTGGCGTTTGGCGTGGTCGCGCGCGAGGCAGCGCGCGAAGGCAAGAGCATTGCCGCGCATCTGACGCATCTCATTGTGCATGGCGCGCTGCATCTGCAAGGCTACGACCACCATCATGCTGGCGAGGCGCGGGAGATGGAGGCCGAGGAAACCCGGATTCTGGCCCGGCTCGGCGTGCCCAACCCGTGGAAAAACCGATGAGCGCGGCTTTGAGTAAATTATTTGGCCGTTTGCGCGGCGGTGATCAGGCGATGCGCGATTCCATCGCCGAGCTGGTGCAGGAGGCAAGCAGTGCCAGCGGGCAGGATGGCGCGGGCGAGCCGACGGGCTTAAGCGCGCAGGAGCGCGCGCTGATCGCCAATGTATTGCGTCTGCGCGGCACCATTGTGGATGATGTGATGGTGCCCCGGCCCGATATCGTGGCCATGCGCGCCGATGTGAGCTTGGAGCAGGCGCTAGCGCAGATCCGCCAGGAGGGGCATTCCCGCCTGCCTGTCTATCGGGAGCATCTCGATGACATTCTCGGCATGGTCCATATCAAGGATGTGTTCGCGTTCACGGGAACGGCGGCGGAATTCTCGGTCGAGAAGATCCTGCGCCGCCCGCTGATGGTGGCCCCGCAGATCGCCGTGCTCGACCTGCTGCTCCAAATGCGCCAGACGCGCACGCATCTGGCCCTGGTGGTGGACGAATATGGCGGCATAGACGGGCTGGTGACGATCGAGGATCTTGTGGAGACCATTGTCGGCGATATTGCCGATGAGCATGACGAAATCGAGGGCCCGATGCTGGTGGAGCGGGCCGATGGCGCGCTCGATCTTAATGCCCGCCTGCCGGTTGAGGAGTTCGAGGCGCGGCTTGGGCCTATTCTGTCCGAGGATGAGCGCGACGCCGATATCGAGACCGTGGGCGGGCTGGTTTTTAACTTGGCGGGTCATGTGCCGGCCAAGGGCGAAATCATCCGCCATCCTTCGGGCGTTGAGTTTCTGGTGTTGGAAGCTGATATACGGCATATCCGCCGCTTGCGCGCGCGCAAGATGCCCCCCGCCGAGGCGTAAGAGATCGTCTTTTTATCAACGCGCCTGAGCGGGGGACGTATCGAGCGGCATGCCGCCTCTTGTTATATAATGATCGATCTATTATATATAGATCATGCCTCGTCCCCGTACCCTGAATGATGATGAAATTCTCGACCGCGCCCGCGATGTGTTCTGGCGTCAAGGCTATGCTGGCACCTCGCTGCGCGATCTGACAGAAGCCACCAAACTCTCCGCGGCCGCGCTGTATAACCGTTTTGGCGACAAGGCCGGCCTGTTTCGTGAAGTCCTGCGGCGCTACGCCGATACGGGGCTGAGCGATACGTTCTTGCCCCATTTGGCGAGCCTGCCGGACCCGCGTGAGGGCATTGCCGGTTTTTTTGCCAAGCTGATTGTTCTGTCTCTCTCGGCGGAGACACCCTCTGGCTGCCTCCTGATCAATACCGCCTTGGATGGGTCGGCCGATCCGGCCTCGCTCGCGTTGGTGCGTGAACGGCTGGGCGAGGTGGAGACGTTTTTGCGTGCCCAGTTGGAGCGGGCCAAAGACATGGCTCTTTTGCCCGCCGGTGTGGTGCCAGCACTGGCGGCGGAAGGCTTGTTTGGCGCGGTGCTGGGTCTGCGTGTGCTGGCCAGGCTGGATCCGGACCCAGTGCGGTTGCACCGGCTGGTCGAAGCCGCCCTGACCCCCATTGGACTGTCCCTGAACATGGAGCCCGACCGACAATGATCGACCTGTATTACTGGACTACGCCAAACGGCCATAAGGTCACGATCTTCCTGGAAGAAACCCAGACGCCCTACAAAATCGTTCCGGTCAATATCAGCAAGGGTGAACAATTCAGCCCCGCTTTTTTAGCCATTTCCCCCAATAACCGCATGCCCGCCATGGTCGACCATGCGCCCGCCGATGGCGCTGGGCCTTTGAGCGTTTTTGAATCGGGCGCCATTCTTGAATATCTGGCCGATAAAACCGGCCAATTCTTGCCCAAGTCCCCGCGCGCGCGGTCTGACGTGCTGCAATGGCTTTACTGGCAAATGGCCGGGCTGGGGCCCATGGCCGGGCAGAACCATCATTTCGTCCAATATGCGCCGGTGAAAATTCAATATGCCATAGACCGTTATGTTAATGAAACAAACAGGCTTTATGGTGTGCTGAACAAGCGCCTGGCCGGGCGCGACTATATCGCCGGGGCGTATTCCATTGCCGACATGGCCTGCCATCCATGGATCAAGCTTCATAAAAACCAGAAGCAGAATCTGGAGGATTTTCCTCATCTCGCGCGCTGGTTCGCGCTGGTGGGGGAGCGCCCGGCCGTGCGGCGCGCTTATGCGCGGGCGGATGAAATCAACACCGCGCCCGTGGTGAGCGACGAGGCACGGGCGGTTTTGTTTGGACAGACCGCCACTAACGTAAAGGAGGCCCCGTGATGAACGCCCCCATCAAGCTGTACGATCTCGCCGCCGCGGATGCGCATATCCGCTTCAGCCCGAATTGCTGGCGCGTGCGCCTGGCCCTGGCGCATAAGGGCCTGCCCACCGAGACGATCCCCTGGCGGTTCACCGAAAAAGAGGCGATCGCCTTTTCCGGCCAGGGCAAGGTGCCGGTCATTCTCGATGGCGCGCGCTGCGTGACGGATAGCTGGGCCATTGCCGAATATCTCGAGACGGCCTACCCCGACCGTCCTTCCCTGTTCAACGGCCCGGCCGGCCTGGCACTGACCCGGTTCGTGAATGAATGGACCGAAACGGTTCTGCATCCAGCCATTGCCCGGCTGATCCTGCCCGATATTCACGCCATGCTGCACCCCAAGGATCAGGATTATTTCAAGACCACGCGCGAGGCGTTCTTTGGTTGCAGCCTCGATGATTTGGCGGCGGCCCAGCAGAGCCATCTCGCCGCGCTGCGCCAGGCGCTCAAGCCGCTGGCGGCCGCGCTCGGTCATCAACCCTATTTGGCCGGTACGGCGCCCGCTTATGCCGATCATATCGTGTTTGCCGCCCTGCAATGGCTGCGCGTGTGCGCCACGTATGATGTCACCGGCGATCAGCCCGCCTTGGCCGCATGGATGACCCATATGCTGGATGCCTATGATGGCTTGGCCCGCGCCATGCCCGCCGCCCGCTAAAGAGAGGCTTCGCCATGATCAAAGCTTGTGTTTTCGATGCGTATGGCACTGTGTTCGACTTTGCCTCCGCCGCCGCGCGTTGCCCAGATGTGCCCGAGGCCGCCCGCGCCCCGCTGAACGCGCTATGGCGTGACAAACAGCTGCAATATACGTGGCTGCGCGCCGTGCAAGGCGCTTACGCCGATTTTCGTCAAGTCACGGCAGAAGCGCTGGATTTCGCGTTGGAAACGCTCAATTTGGCCAGCCCCGGGCGGCACGAATCGCTGATGGTGCTGTTTGAAACGTTGCAGGCTTTTCCCGAAGTGCCGGACATGTTGCGCAGCTTGCGCGCGGCGGGGTTGAAAACCGCCATTTTATCCAACGGCACGCCGCGGATGCTGGCCTCCTCTATCGTCAGCGCCGGGCTGGAGGGGTTGTTTGACGAGGTGCTTTCTGTCGACCCCTTGCGGACCTACAAAACCGACCGGCGTGTTTACCAATACGCGCTGGACCGGTTGGGTTTGCAGGCCCATGAGGTCAGCTTTCAGTCCGCCAATGGCTGGGATGCGTGCGCGGCCGCCGATTTTGGCATGCAAGTGGTATGGTGCAACCGTTATGGCCAGTGCCATGAGCGTCTGCCCGGCCAGCCTAAGCATGAAGTCGCCACCCTTGCCGCGTTGCCCGCCTGTTTGGGGTTGGTCCCCGCCTGATTCGCGGCGCGCGGCCAAGGCCGTTGGCGAAAACCGAAGCGATCAGGAGGTTTGGTCGGATTCGAACAGGTCGCGTAATTCCTTGTTGGCTTCCTGCGCCGTTTGGATTTGCGCGCGCTCGTCATTGGCGATCGTATAGGTCTCTAGCAGCATCCGCTCGTCATGGTTTCGAAATAGCTGGATCGCGCGCGCGGTCTGTGCCGCGGGCAGATGGAGCTGCTCCATGATCATCTCGGTCAGCCGCAGGGCGGAAAAAAACGTCTCGCGTACAAAATGTTCAACCCCCGCCGCCATGAGCTGGTGCGCGTGCCGGCGGTTGCGCGCGCGCGCCACCACGGCCAGTTGCGGGAATTTGCGGCGGACCATCTCGGCCACCTCCAATGCGGCCCGCATGTCATCCAGCGCGATGACCAGAACTTTCGCGTTCTCCGCCCCGGCGGCGCGGATCACTTCCTCGCGCGTGGGATCGCCATAAAATACCTTGGAGCCAAAGCGCCGGACCACCTCCACCTGCACCTGGTTCTTATCGAGCGCGGTAAAACCGATTTTCTGCATTGACAGCACGCGCCCGATAATCTGCCCAACCCGCCCGAACCCGCAAATAATCACCGGGTTGGGTTCGAGCGTGTCCAGCTTGTCGAACGGTTTGGCCTTGGAAGCTTCCAGCCGGGGCATCAGCAGCCGCTCGGATGCGGCGAACAGGATGGGGGCGGCCATCATCGAGAGGGCGACAACTAGCGTGGCTTCTGCCGCAAGCCTGGCTTGTAGCGCGCCCGCGGCCGCCGCCGCGCCAAACAGCACAAAGCTGAATTCGCTGCCCTCGGGCAGGGCCAGGGCAAAGCGCAGCGCCGTGCTGGTCAGACGCCGGCGCGCATAGCTCACGGCAAAGGCGATCATCGCTTTAAGCAGGGTGAGCGCCAGCACCAGCGCCAGAATTTCCAGAGGCCGGTGCAGCAGCAGGGCTAGATCGGCCGACATGCCGACCGAGATGAAGAAAAATCCGAGCAGCAGCCCCTCGAATGGCTCGATATTGGCCTGCAATTCGTGCCGGTACTCCGAATCGGAGACCATGACCCCGGCCATGAATGCGCCGAGCGAGGCCGAAAGCCCGGCCCAGTTGGCCAGGGCGGCGGTGCCCACCACCAGCAGCAGCGCGGTGGCGGTGAATACTTCCGGCGATTTGGCAGCTGCCACCAGCCGGAATACGGGCCGCACCAAAAACGTGCCGGCGGCCAGGATAAGCGCTACCACGGCCGTCCCGCGCGCCACCGCCAGCCAGGAGATACCCGCACTGCTTCCGCCGGCCATGATCGGCAGCAGGGCGAGCACCGGAATCGCCGCCATGTCTTGGAACAGCAGCACGGCAAAGGCATCGCGCCCGGGCATGGTGGGCAGCAGGTTGCGCTCGGCCAGCAGCGGCAGGGTGATGGCGGTAGAGGACAAGGCCAGCCCAATGCCCAGCACCGCCGCATCGCGCCCGGGCACGCCAAAGGCGATGGACAGGCCCGCAATGGCGGCGGCGGTGGGCACCATCTGCCCCAGCCCCATGCCAAACACCGCTTTGCGTAAAATCCACAAACGGTGCGGCCTGAGCTCCAGCCCGATCAGGAATAGCAGCATGGTGACGCCAAGTTCCGACACACCGCTGATTGCATCGACATTCGTGACCAACCCAAAGCCTGATGGGCCAATGGCGACACCCGCGGCAAGATAGCCAAGAATGCTGCCCAGCCCGGCATAGCGGGTAAGAGGAACGGCGATGACCGTGGCGGCGAGCAGAATAAGGAGGGTCAGGAGCATGCCCCCACCCTAGACGATAAAACAGAGCGCGGGGATAAGATGTTGGGGCGGGGCGGACTGGAAAACCGCCCCGCGCGTCTTTGCGGTATTTGGCGGCGCCTTCTTCTGCGGCGCCTTCTTCTATAGTACCATCTGGTCTAATCGCAGATTTATGTCAGGGCTTCAGCTAAGGTCTCGTATGCATCCCATCATCCAGGTTTCCGCGCTTCGCAAATGCTATAAATCCGGCTTCGTCGCGCTGGATGGCATAGATCTTTCAATCGCGCGCGGCGAGATCTTCGCGCTCCTTGGCCCCAATGGCGCTGGCAAGACAACGTTGATCAGCATTATCTGCGGCACGGTGGAACCCAGCGCGGGGCAGGTGCTGGTCGATGGGCACGACATCGCCGCCGATTACCGCGCGGCACGGCGCCTGATCGGGCTGGTGCCGCAGGAAATTTCCCTCGATATTTTCACCACGGTCTGGAACACGGTGTGTTTCAGCCGGGGCTTGTTCGGTGCCCGGCCGGACGATGCCTATATTGAGCGCCTGCTGCGTGATTTATCGCTCTGGGACAAGCGCGACCGCCGCGTGATTGAGCTGTCTGGCGGGATGAAGCGGCGTGTCATGATCGCCAAGGCGCTGGCGCATGAACCTCAAATTCTGTTTCTGGATGAGCCGACAGCCGGGGTTGATGTGAATTTGCGGCGCGACATGTGGGGGCTGATCAGCAGCTTGCGCGATAAGGGGGTGAGCATCATCCTCACCACCCATTATATCGAGGAGGCGGAGGAAATGGCCGATCATGTCGGCGTTATTTCAAAGGGGCGCATTTTACTGGTGGAGGAAAAAACGGCCCTGATGCGCAAACTCGGACGCCGGTGTTTAACCCTTGCTCTGCAGCATCCGCTCACCGCCATTCCCGCCGAATTGGCGCCGTGGCAGCTGGAGCTGACCGATGAGGGGCATGGCCTCATTTATAATTTTGACGCCAATGAAGAGGATACCGGCATTCCGGCATTGCTGCGCCGCATGGCCGAGCTCAATATCGATTTCAAGGATCTCGATACCAGCCGCAGCTCGCTTGAAGATATTTTTGTCAGCCTGGTGGAGCCTGGGGCATGAGCACGATGACCGCGAACCTCACCGGCGTATGGACCATCTATAAAGCCGAAATGGCGCGCATGCGCCGTACCTTCTGGCAAAGCATCGCCACACCGGTCATTACCACCGTGCTGTATTTCGTGGTGTTTGGCGGGGCGATTGGCTCACGCATTCACCATGTGGGCGGGGTTGGCTATGGCGCGTTCATCGTGCCCGGGCTTATCATGCTCACATTGCTCACCCAGAGCATCAGCAATGCCGCGATCGCGATCTATTTCCCGATCTTCAGTAAGACCGTTTACGAGATCCTCTCAGCACCGCTCTCGGCCATGGAAACCGTGCTGGCTTACGTTGGCGCGGCGGCCACCAAATCGGTCTTGCTGGGGCTGATCATCCTTGTCACCGCCAGCCTGTTCACGCCGCTGCATATCGTGCATCCCGTATGGATGGCGGCTTTCATGCTGCTCACCTCCATCTCGTTCAGCCTGTTTGGGTTCATCGTCGGTGTGTGGGCGCAGAATTTCGAGCAGCTCGCCATCATTCCCGCCTTGATCGTAACCCCGCTCACCTTTCTGGGTGGCGCGTTCTATTCCATAGACATGCTGCCCCAGCCCTGGCGGACTTTGAATTTATTCAACCCGGTTGTTTATCTGGTGAGCGGGTTTCGCTGGAGTTTTTATGGTCTGGGCGATGTTGGCGTGGGGCTCAGCCTGACCTTCACCGGTCTTTTCATGGCCGCGTGCCTGGCCGTAATCTGGTGGATTTTCCGCACCGGCTACAGGCTGAAACCTTAAGGCGCGCGGGCGGGTACCAGATTATTCAAGAACCGCTCAGCACAGGCGCGCCAGGAATAAATCTCGGCAAAAGGACGGCAGGCCGTGCGCTCTATGCGCAAGGCCTTCAGGCAGGCTTGGCCTAAATCTTCATCCAGCGCGCCCACGGGCACGTTCGCTTCGCCCACAATGTCTTTGGGCCCCGTGACCGGATAAGCCGCAACCGGCAGACCCGAGGCCAGGGCCTCGAGCATCACAAGGCCGAACGTGTCGGTTTTGGAGGGAAACACGAACACATCCGCCCCGGCATACGCCTTGGCCAGGGCCGCGCCATGGCGCGCGCCGGCAAAATGCACATCCGGGTAGTCGCGCTCCAGCGCCTTACGCTGCGGCCCATCGCCCACCACCAGCTTTGAGCCGGGCAGATCGAGTGCGAGAAAGGCGGGCAGGTTTTTCTCCACCGCCACACGGCCAACATAGGCGAAGATCGGGCGTGGCAACGGCCATTCCTCCCGTATTTCGGGCGAGAAGGCGGCTAGGTCCACCCCGCGCGACCAGGGGCGGATATTACGAAACCCCCGCGCCGCCAGCTCATCGCGCAGAGAGGGGGTGGCCACCATAATGCCGGCGCCGGTACCATGAAACCAGCGCAGCCAGCGATAGCTTAGCGCCTCGGGCAGGCCGGTGCGGGCATGCAGATATTCCGCAAAGCGCGTGTGAAAGGCGGTGGTAAAAGCCATCCCCCGCCGCCGCGCATAAGCGCGCGCGGCCAAGCCCAGCGGGCCTTCGGTTGCGATATGCAACGCATCGGGGCGGAAGGCCTCGATCAGGCGCGCCAATTTGCGCCCTGGTAGCAGGGCCAGCCGGATTTCGGGGTAGCTGGGCAGCGGCACGGTGCGGAACCGGTCCGGCCCCACCACCTCGACGGTCCGGCTCATGGCGCGCAGCTCATCCGCCACGGTGCGCAGCGTGCGCACCACGCCATTGACCTGCGGTGTCCAGGCATCGGTGACGATGAGGATGCGGGTCAGCCCAGCGGCGGGGGGCAAATGGTTAGAGGCTGGCTGAGACAGCACGGGCCGGATCGCGTTCGCATGGCACGGCGGCGAGCTCGGCCGTCACCGCCTGAACCACGGCGGATTTGGCCGGGTTCATCCGGGGCGCAGGCCGCGCCAGCATGGAGAGCTTGTTACGCGCCACCCAATCGACCAGCTCCAGCCGCCCATCCTGATGCTCCACCAGGGCCGAACAGCTTTCCACCCAATCACCATCGTTCAGATACATCACGCCATTGACCATGCGCATTTCCGCATGGTGGATATGGCCGCACACCACGCCATCGAACCCACGCTGCTTGGCATCGTCGGCCAGCGCCGTCTCGAACCGGTCGATCGCCTTGACCGCCTCCTTCACCTGCAGCTTGAGCCAAGCCGAAAGCGACCAGTACGGATACCCAAGCCGGGTGCGCACAATGTTGAAATAGCGGTTGAGGGTAAGCGCCATGGTGTAGGCCCAATCCCCCAGCAGCGCCAGGATGCGCGCGTGGCGGACCACGGAGTCGAACGAATCACCATGCGTGATCAGCAGGCGCTTGCCCTCGGCCGTGATGTGCTCGGCTTCCATTTGCAGCTTCACGCCGCAAATCTCGATGCCCAGCGGCAGGTATTTGCGCAGCATTTCATCGTGATTGCCGGGCACATACACCACATTGGTGCCCGCCCGGGCGGCTTTGAGTACCAGGCGCAGCACCTCGTCATGGTGCTTGTCCCAGAACCAGGAGCGTTTCAGCCGCCAGCCATCGATAATGTCGCCGACAAGGAATAGATTTTCGCAGGAGACGGATTTGAGGAAGTCAGCCAGAAATTCCGCCCGGCAACCACGTGTGCCCAGATGCGTGTCTGAAATGAACACGCTGCGATAGCGGGCCTGGGGGTGGTGGCGGTGCGGCGGGATCGCGTTCATGGCCATCCGCATAGTCTGGAGTTGCGCGCCTAAGACAGTGAAGATTCCATGACGTCAGCGCAAAAAACCAGAATATTTCATTATCATGCCAGAGTCATTTTCATGACATGCCGCTGTCATGAAAATCATGCATGAAGGTGGTTTGCGCCCTGGTTGCGGAGTGGTTTGCGGATGCTGGTCATATTCAATCCGGTTGCGGGGCGGCGGCGGGCGGCGGCATTATGGCATGTTTTGGACCTGCTGGCCGAATGCGGCGTGAAGCTTGAGGTGGCGGAAACGCAATATCCAGGCCATGCGGTGGAACTGGCCCGTGCGGCCGCGCGCGCGGGGATGCCCATGGTGGTGGCCGCGGGTGGGGATGGCACGATCGCCGAGGTGGCGAACGGGCTGTTTGGCAGCCCTACGGCGCTGGGCGTTATTCCGCTGGGCACCGCCAACGTGCTGGCGCGCGAATATGGGCTGGCGCGGCATCCGCGCGGCATCGCGCATATGCTGGCCTACCGGCGCACGCGGCGCTTATGGCCGGGCCTGGCGCAAATGCCAAACGGGGCGCGTATGTTCGTGCAAATGGTGGGGGTGGGGTTTGACGGCGCGGTGGTGCATGGGCTGCCGCCGCTGCTCAAGCGCGCCATCGGGCGGGGGGCTTATGTGTGGCAGTCGGCCTGGGAGGCCGCGCTCTACCGGTTTCCCCCGGTGCGCCTGACACTGGATGGCGTGGCGCATGAGGCGGCGAGCGTGGTGGTGAGCAAAGGGCGGCTTTATGGCGGCCCGTTCCTGCTAGCGCCCAAGGCCCGCTCAGACGAGCCGGGCTTTCAGGTTGTGCTGTTTGAGCGGCCGGGCATGCTGCCCGCCCTGCGCACTGGGGCCGCCTTGCCGCTGGGGCTGCTGCCGCGCTGCTCCAGCGTGCGCATCCTGCCGGCCTCCCATGTCGAATTCACAGGAACAGACCTGCCGCCCGCCCAGGCCGATGGCGATGCCCTGCCGGCCATGCCGCGCGCGGTGAGGGATGCGCCAGCACCCATCGCCCTCGTGGTGGGCTGAATGAGCCGGGGCTTGAGGAGGGCAGGGTGAAGTTCTAAGGAAAGCCTGCCCAATTCAAGGAGACCAAACACATGAAGACCCCTGTGCGCGTGGCCGTTACCGGTGCCGCCGGCCAGATCGGCTATGCCATCCTGTTCCGCATCGCCAATGGCGATCTGCTGGGCAAGGACCAGCCCATCATCCTGAACCTTCTGGACCTGCCGCAGGCGCAGAAGGCGCTGACTGGCGTGATCATGGAACTGAATGATTGCGCCTTCCCGCTGCTGGCCGGGATTGAGCCGACCGACGACCCGCGCAAGGCCTTCAAGGATGTGGACATTGCCATCCTGATCGGCTCGCGTCCGCGCGGCCCCGGCATGGAGCGCCGTGACCTGCTCGCCGCCAATGCCGAGATTTTCAAGGTTCAGGGCAAGGCGCTGAACGATGTCGCCAAACGCGACGTGAAGGTGCTGGTGGTCGGCAACCCGGCCAACACCAACGCCTATATCGCCATGAACTCCGCCCCCGATCTGCCGAAAGAGAATTTCACGGCGATGCTGCGGCTTGACCATAACCGCGCCGTCTCCATGCTGGCCGAGAAATCGGGCGTGGCGGTCAAGGATATCGAGAAGGTCGCGGTGTGGGGCAACCATTCCCCCACCATGTATGCCGATTACCGCAACGCGCTGGGCGCTGGTAAGCCCATGCCGCAGATCATCAATGACGAGGCTTGGTACAGGGACACCTACCTCTCGGCCGTGGGCAAGCGCGGTGCCGCCATCATCGAGGCGCGCGGCCTGTCTTCCGCCGCCTCCGCCGCCAATGCCGCGATCGACCATGTGCGCGACTGGGTGCTGGGCTCCAATGGCCGCTGGGTCTCCATGGGCATTCCTTCCGACGGCTCTTACGGCGTGCCCGAGGGTGTGATGTTCGGCGTGCCCTGCATTTGCGAGGGCGGCAAGTATAAGCGCGTCACCGGCATCGAGATGGACGAGTTCTCAAAGGGCCGCGTCCAGCACACGCTGAACGAGCTGCTGGAAGAGCGCGACGCGGTGGCGTCCCTGCTGGGATAAGCCACACGCAGGCATCTGACAAAAAGGCCGGGGGCGCAACACCCCCGGCCTTTTTTGTTATACCGGCCCGCCACATGTCTGACCTTTTAGGTTATGTCTGCATTCATCGTAGCCAGATCATGAGGCTAAAGGCTCCAAGCCGGGCGCCGCATAAAAACATGGGCCCTTTTTGGAAAAGGGCCCATGCCGTTAGCAACGTCGTTTAATTTACGGGCTTACCAGGCAAAGGGCACGTGCACCCAGCCGCTCATCAGCACGCGGGCGCTGCGGCTCATGATGGCCTTGCTCACCTGCCAGTCGCCATTCACCTCTTGCGCCTTGGCGCCAACGCGCAAGGTGCCGGAGGGATGCCCGAAGCACACGGTCTCGCGCTCGCCCCCGCCGGCGGCGAGGTTGACCAGCGTGCCGGTAATGGAGGCCGCCGTGGCGATGGCGACCGAGGCCGTGCCCATCATGGCATGGTGCAGCTTACCCATGGACATGGCACGCACCAGCACGTCGATGTCGCCGGCCGCAATGGCCTTGCCGCTGGAGGCGGTATAGCCCTTGGGCGGGGCCACCCAGGCGAGTTTGGGCGTGTGCTGGCGCGATGCGGCTTCATCAAGCGATTTGATCAGCCCCATCTTCAGCGCGCCATGCGCGCGGATGGTCTCCAGCTTCTGCAAGGTGGCGGCATCGCCGTTAATATCGTCCTGCGATTCGGTGCCGGTATAGCCCAGCGCCGAGGCCTCAGGGAAAATCGTCGGGATTCCGGAATTGATCATGGTGGCGCGGAAGCTGCCGATGCCGGGCACCTCCAGCTCATCGACCAGCTTGCCGGTGGGAAACAGCGCGCCACCATCGCCTTCCTCGGCCGGGTCCATGAATTCCAGCACCACTTCGGCGGCGGGGAAGGTGACGCCATCCAGCTCGAAATCGCCGGTTTCCTGCACCTCGCCATTGGTCATCGGCACATGCGCGATAATGGTCTTGCCGATATTGGCTTGCCAGATGCGGATGGTGGCGGTGCCGTTTTGCGGCACGCGGGCGGGGTCGACCAGCCCGTTGCGGATGGCGAACGGCCCGACCGCGGCGGAGAGATTGCCGCAATTGCCCGACCAATCCATGAACGCCTTTTCGATGGCGACCTGCCCGAACAGATAATCGACATCATGGTCGGGCTTGGCGCTGCGGCTGATGATCACGGTTTTCGAGGTCGAGGAGGTGGCCCCGCCCATGCCGTCAATCTGCTTGGCATAGGGGTCGGGGCTGCCGATGACCCGCATCAGCAGCGCATCGCGCGCCTTGCCCGGCACGCGCGCGGCCTCGGGCAAATCGTCGAGCGCGAAGAACACGCCCTTGGATGTGCCGCCCCGCATATAGGTGGCGGGGACTTTGATTTGGGGTGCGAATGCCATGCCGGTTACTCCGCCGCCTGTGTGGCTTCGAGGAAATCCTGGGCAAAGCGCTGCAACACGCCGCCCGCCTCGTAGATGGACACCTCCTCGGCGGTATCCAGCCGGCAGGTTACGGGCACTTCGGTGATGGTGCCATCCTTGCGATGGATGACGAGGGTGAGGTCGGCGCGCGGGGTGCGCTTGCCCTTCACGTCGTACGTCTCGGTGCCATCCAGCCCCAAAGTCAGGCGCGTGGTGCCGGGCTTGAACTCCAGCGGCAGCACGCCCATGCCGATCAGGTTGGTGCGGTGGATGCGCTCGAACCCTTCCGCCGCGATCGCCTCAACCCCGGCCAGGCGCACGCCCTTGGCCGCCCAGTCGCGCGAGGAACCCTGGCCGTAATCGGCCCCGGCCACGATGATGAGCGGCTGCTTGCGGTTCATGTAGGTCTCGATCGCCTCCCACATGCGCATCACCTTGCC
>JAKBBM010000121.1 GCA_021808545.1 Pseudomonadota bacterium
GCACCATGCTGGAGTTTGGTGAGGCAACCGAAAGTGCGTTGCGCCGGCTCCACCAGCAGGGCGTGCGCATCGCGCTGGATGATTTCGGCACCGGCTATTCCTCGCTGTCTTATCTGCGCCGCTTCCCTTTTGGCAAAGTGAAGATCGACAGCTCCTTCATCCGCGACCTCGGTCACGAACAAGCTGACAGCTCCATCGTTCTTGCTATTATTGGCCTCGCGGAACGGATGAGCCTGCTGGTAACGGCCGAAGGTGTGGAAACACACCAGCAGGCCGATATTTTGCGTTCCTACGGTTGCTCGCAAGCGCAGGGGTTTTTGTTCCATCAGCCGCTGGACAGCAAAGAGTTCGCGCGGCTGGCCGCCATCCAGCATGATGCCACCGCGCCCAGCATTCCGTCGTTCTAACCTCGCCCCCTTGGCCTTGCGGGCCAGCAATGGCTAAATAGGCGTCCATGAAGGAAGCTTTGGGCGCGTCGCCGGCTATGGCGCAATGGTTTGCCATCAAGGCGGCGCATGAAGATGCGCTGCTGTTCTTCCGCATGGGCGATTTCTACGAGCTGTTCTTTGCCGACGCCCAGGCCGCCAGTGCGGCGCTGGACATCGCCCTCACCGCGCGCGGCCAGCATCAGGGCCAGCCCGTTCCCATGTGCGGCGTGCCTGTCTCTCAGGCGGAGATGTATTTGGCCCGGCTCATCCGGCGCGGCTTCCGGGTCGCCATTGTCGAGCAGCTGGAAGACCCGGCCGAGGCCAAGGCCCGCGGCGCCAAGGGGCCGTTAAAGCGCGGCGTGGTGCGGCTCGTCACCCCCGGCACCCTTACCGAGGAGGCGTTGCTGGAAGCCGGGCGGGCGAATTTCTGTGCCGCCATCGTGGCGCATGAGGGCCGGTTCGGCCTGGCCTGGGCGGATATCTCCACCGGGCAGTTCGAGACCGAACAGACGAGTGCTGATGGCCTCGCCGCCATTCTCGGACGGCTGGACCCGGCTGAGATTTTGGCCTCCGATGAAATAGCTCTCGGCGCCCACGCCGCAAGGCGGGTGGAAACCAAGCGCATGGCGCTGGCCTTGCCCATCAACGCCGAAGCCGCGCGGCGGGAGCTGGCGCAGAAATTCGGCGCGGCCAGCCTGGATGCGTTCGGGGATTTCTCAGAGGCTGAGGCGCTCGCAGCATCTTTCGTGCTGGCTTATATCGAGGCGACACAAATGGGCAACCTGCCCCGGCTGTCTCGCCCCGCCAGCGCAGGGCTGGCCGGGCAGCTCGCCATGGATGCCGCCACCCGCCAAAGTCTGGAACTCGCCAACGCCAGGGGCGGCACGGAAAGTGGCAGCCTCTTGGGCGCGGTAAAGCGCACCGTCTCGCCCGCCGGGGCGCGGCTGCTGGCAGGCTGGATCACCGCCCCGCTGTGCAGGCTGGAACCCCTGCTCGCCCGCCAGCAGGCTTGGCTCGCCTTGCGTGATTCCGGCCAGGTGGAGGCCGTGCGCTCTGCCCTGCGCGGTACACCGGACATGGCCCGCGCTCTGGGCCGCATCGCGCTTGGCCGCGCCAGCCCGCGCGACCTCGCCGCCCTGCGCGGCGGGCTGCACGCCGGTGCGGCGCTGGCCCCTCTGCTGCCGCAAGGCGCTGGGCTGCTTGAAGCAGCGGCAGCCGCCCTGGTTCCGGCCCCTGCCCTGCTGGCCACACTGCAATCCGCCCTGGCCGAACCCGCGCCGCTGCGGCTGGACGAAGGCGGTGCCATTGCCCCGGGTTTTGATGGCGAGCTGGACGCCGAACGCGCCCTGCGCGATGATACCCGCCGCATCATCGCGCAATTCCAGACCGAGCTTGCCCAACGCTACGGTGTGGCTTCCTTAAAAATCCGCCACCATGCCCAGCTTGGCTATGTGCTGGAGGCTCCCGCCGGAGCAGTGGAATCCCTGCGCGCCTATCCCGAACTGCAACTGCGCCAAGGCATGGCCAACGGGGCGCGCTTCACCCACCCCGAGCTTTCGGACCTCGACCGGCGCATCACCGAAGCCGCCGCCCGCGCCGCCGCGCGGGAGCGGCTGGTGTTCTCCTGGCTGGTAAAGCAGGTGCTGGAAGTAGCCGAGCCGCTGGCCGCCTGCGCAGAGGCCCTGGCGCTGGCCGATGTGCTGCAGGGTGCTGCCCAACTTACCCTCGCCGGGCGTTATTGCTGCCCGGAACTTTCAGATGATGAGGCGTTTTCCATCACCGCCGGTCGCCACCCCGTGGTGGAGGCGGCGCTGCCGCCCGGCGCCGGTTTCATCCCCAACGCATGCGAGCTGCCCCCCGCCCAGCGGCTGATGCTGCTCACCGGTCCCAACATGGCGGGCAAATCCACCTTCCTGCGCCAGAACGCGCTGCTGGTGGTGCTGGCCCAGGCGGGCCTGCCGGTACCAGCTGAGGAGATGCGGCTGGGGCTGGTGGACCGGCTGTTCTCCCGCGTGGGCGCGGCGGATGATCTCGCCTCCGGCCGCTCCACCTTCATGGTGGAAATGACCGAGACCGCCGCGATTTTGCACCAGGCTGGGCCAAAAAGCTTCGTGATCGTGGACGAGATCGGCCGCGGCACCGGCACGCGCGATGGCCTGGCCATCGCGCAGGCGGTGCTGGAGAGCCTGCATAACCAGAACCGCTGCCGCGCCATATTTGCCACACATTTCCATGAGCTAGTTCAGCTGACGGAGGCCCTGCCGCGCCTCAAAGCCCATACGATGCGGGTGAAGGAGTTCCGGGGCGAAGTGGTGTTCATGCACGAAGTTGTGGAAGGTGCCGCGGAAAAAAGCTGGGGTGT
>JAKBBM010000122.1 GCA_021808545.1 Pseudomonadota bacterium
GAATGGAAAAAACTTCCTCTCCGCCCAGCATCCGGGCCAAAGCGCCCTCGGCGGTCAGCCCGCGCGCGGCGAGAGACTGAACAGCCCAAAGTGCCAGCTTGCCATCCTCATCCAGCGCTGAAACCGCGGGCGCGAAATTCACCTGTCCGGCACCCAGCAGCGCCTCGGTTTCGGTCTCGTTCAAAAATCCCAGCAGGGTTTCGTGGCGGCGCTGGCCCAGGCTGGCGGCTTCTTCTTGCGCCGCGATGGCGGCGGGCAGCAGGCCGGGCAGCACGTCATTGTCCGGCAGCTTCGCGCTGTTGATCCGGTAGCCGGGAGCCGCCCCGCGCGCCAGCAGCATTGCGGAGGCAATGTCCGTCTGCGCGCCCATGTAGCCTGTCAGCGTCACGGCCAGGTCCCGGGCTTCCTGCGCCTCATAGACGATGCCAAGCCGGGCGAGGAGCAGGTTGAAATCCGTAAAACCAATCCGCAGCCGGTGTTCCGCCGGCGCCGCGAGGGTAAGTGCCGTTACCGCGAGGCGCACATCATGGGCCAGCGCCGCGGCGTTAAAGGCGCCCGCCTCGTCCAGATAAGCCGGGAGGTTGAACACGAACCCCGGCTGCCCGGCGGCGCGGTTGCGCCACACATTAGCGCTGGGGCTGGCGCGATGCCGCGCCACAAGCTCGTGCAGGTCGTCGGCGATGCTCCCGCTCAGGCCGGCGGCGGCGGCCCGCGCGGCGATGGGGGCAATCCAGGCTTCGGCGGCCTCGGCAATATGCAGCATGGGCTTGCCTGGCAGGGTGGCGGCCAGGGCGTCGGCGGCTTTCTGCCCCCAGGCGGCGGGTAGTGTCACCATCACCCCCGCGGCGTCCGGGTCTGCCGCGGCGTCAAAGCGCGCCAGCTTGATACCATGCCAGGATTTGTTTGATCTGCTTTGTGCCATGCGCGGAGTTTAGGCCCTGATATGACTCAATAAAAGTGCATCTTGTGTTGAATCTGCGCAACGGCCACAAAATCCTGTGGATAGCTTGCAAATGGGGGTATAGAGATTTCTAAAATGAGAGCCACTTTGGCCTTTGGTGGGCGTAGTCGGTTTGGAGAATGACCCATCCTATTTTTAGCGGATGGGCCTTGAGCAGCCTGTAGACAGACGCCTCGGAGACAAAATAGCCCTGGCTGTCGTCATCCCACCATCAAGGCTCTGCTGGCCTCGCTCCTGCATTGAACCGGTGTGGCACCCGGTCCTAAAATCTCCGCGAACGGATAAGGATGAAAAATACGATGCGGGACTTTCACGCAGCCGGGCGCAGCCCGGTTTACGGCGCCCGCGCCATGGCGGCCACGTCCATGCCGCAAGCCAGCCTCACCGCCATCGAGGTGATGAAGGTGGGCGGCAACGCCCTGGATGCCGCCATTGCCGCCGCCGCCGTGCTGGCGGTGGTGGAACCACAATCAACTGGGGTGGGGGGCGATCTGTTCTGCCTCTACGCTCCCGCCAATTCGGGCAAGGTCATCGCGCTCAACGGTTCGGGCCGCACCCCGGCGGCGCTTTCGCTGGACACACTCGCCACCCAGGGCCTTACGTCATACGAGGCCAGCTCCGTCCACAGCATTACCGTGCCGGGCGGCATCTCCGGCTGGGAGATGTTGGCCAAGGCCCACGGCCGCAAGGGGCTGGATGAGCTTTTGCAACCGGCCATTCGCTTCGCCGAGGAGGGTTATGTTGTCGCCCCGCGCGTCGCGGCGGATTGGGCCGAGGCGGAAGCCAAGCTGAAGCTGAATGGCGCGGACATCTTTCTTCCCAACGGTGCGGCGCCCCCACCCGGCACGCTGATGCGCAACTCGCAGCTTGCCGCCACGCTACGCGCCATCGCCAAGGATGGTGCCAAGGCCTTCTATACCGGCCCCATCGCGGCGAAAATCGTCGCGGACCTGCGCGCGCGCGGCGGCTTTCATACCGAGGAGGATTTCGCAGACGGGCAGAGCGTCGCGGAATTCGTCACCCCCTTGTCGTATGGGTTTGCCGAGCATGAGGTGTGGGAATGCCCGCCGAACGGCTCGGGCATCATCGCGCTGATGCTGATGGCGATCATGGATGGTTTCTCCCCCGGCACCGACCCGCTGGATCCGTTGCGCCTGCATCGCCACGTGGAGGCGGCACGGCTGGTTTATCGTGATCGCGACGCCTTCGTGGGCGACGCGGGGTTCTCAAACGTGCCGGTGCAACACCTGCTGAGCGACAGCTATATCTCCGGCTTGCGTGGGCTGATTTCGGATGACCATGCGCTGCAAACCCTGCCCGCAGCGGGCAGCCTGCATAAGGACACGGTCTATGTTTCCGTTGTGGATTCAGACGGTAATTGCTGCAGCTTCATCAACTCCCTGTTTCAGAGCTTTGGCTCTGGCATCGTCGCGGGCGATACAGGCGTGGCGATGCATAATCGCGGTTTCAGCTTCAGCATGCAGCCCGGTCATCCCAACGAGGTCGCACCCAGAAAACGGCCGATGCACACCATCATGCCGGCTATGGCGTTCAAGGATGGCAAGCCGGAAATCGTGTTCGGTGTAATGGGCGGACAGTATCAGCCGATGGGGCAGAGCTGGGTTCTGGCCAACATGCTGCATTACGGCATGGACCCGCAGGCGGCATTGGATCTGCCCCGCCTGTTTCCCTTTGCGGGCAAGCTGGAGGTGGAGCGTGGCATTTCCGCCGCCGCCCGCGCCGCACTGGCGGCGAAGGGTCACGATCTGATGGACGCCAACGCG
>JAKBBM010000062.1 GCA_021808545.1 Pseudomonadota bacterium
AAGCGTGGCATTAGCCGCGGCACAGCCCAGCGGATTCGCCATGAAGGTGGGGCCGTGCATCAGCGCCGTGGCGGGACTGTCAGAGAGAAAATCAGCAAACAACTCATCGCTGGCAATGGTGGCGGCCAGCGGCGAGGTGCCCCCCGTAAGCGCCTTGGACAGGGTAACGATATCTGGCACCACCCCGGCCTGCTGAAACGCGAACATGCTGCCGGTGCGGCCAAAGCCGGTGAAAATCTCATCGAAAATCAGCGTCAGCCCGTAACGGTCGGCGGCCTTGCGCAGGCTGCGCAGCACATAGGGCGCATGAAACACCATGCCGCCCGCCCCTTGCACCAGCGGCTCGACAATAATGGCGGCGAGCGTTTTATGGTTTTGCTCCAAAAACCTTTCGAACGCGGCAAGGGATGCGTCATCGCGCGGCAGGGGAATAACGGGATGTTCGGGCAGCAGCCCGGTAAACAGGCTGTGCATGCCTTCTTCGGGGTCGCAAATGGCCATGGTGCCCAGCGTGTCGCCATGATAGCCGCCCATGAAGGCAAGCACCTTGGTGCGCCCGCGCTCACCTTTGTTCAGCCGCGCCTGCACCGCGATTTTTATCGCAACCTCCACCGCAACCGAGCCGGAATCGGTAAAGAATACGCGATTCAGGCTGCCCGGCATAAGCCCGGCCAGCCGCGTGGCAAGCCGGTAGGCGGGTTCATGCGCAAGGCCGCCAAACATGATATGGGGTGCCGCCTCCAGCTGGGCCGTGACGGCAGCGCGTATGTGCGGATGGTTATAGCCATGGCAGGCGGTCCACCAGGAGGCAATGCCATCAACCAGCACCCGCCCATCCTCCAGGTAAATCCGGCTGCCCGCGGTGCGCGCCACCGGCAGCGGCATGGGGGCCGTTTGCATCTGCGCATAAGGCAGCCACACATGCCGCCAGCCTTGGTCAAGCCAGGTCATTTGGTTATGGCGCGCGGCCGCCCCACCAGCCCCGCGCGCATGGCTATTTTGGCGCGCGGCCGCCCCACCAGCCCCGCGCGCATTAGGCCGTCTTCAAACCCAGCTTCGCGAACAGCGCCTCGTCGCGGCTGGTTTCGCTGTTGGGGGTGGTCAGCAGCGTCTCGCCATAAAAAATGGAGTTCGCGCCGGCCAGGAAGCAAAGGGCCTGCGCCTCGTCCGACATCGCCTCGCGCCCGGCCGACAGGCGCACATATGATTCCGGCATGGTGATCCGCGCCGCCGCAATCAGCCGCACAAAATCCAGCGGGTCAATCGGCTCGGCCTTGGCCAAAGGCGTGCCCGCCACCGCCACCAGCGCGTTAATGGGCACGGATTCGGGCGGGCGCGGCAAGCTTGCCAAAGCCGCGATCAGCCCGGCGCGGTCGCCCTCATCCTCGCCCATGCCAACAATACCGCCACAGCACACGTTAATGTCCGCATCCCGCACGGCTTGCAGCGTGTCCAACCGGTCCTGATAGGTGCGGGTGGTGATCACCTGGCCATAATATTCGGGCGAGGTATCTAGATTATGATTGTAATAATCGAGCCCCGCCTGTTTGAGCCGCTGCGCCTGCGGCGGGGTGAGCATGCCCAGCGTCACGCAGCTTTCCATGCCCAGCGCCTTCACACCCTCCACCATGGCGCAAACGGTCTCAAGGTCATGATCCTTCGGGCTGCGCCACGCCGCCCCCATGCAAAAGCGCGCCGCCCCCTTGGCCTTGGCCGCGCGGGCTTCCGCCAGCACCGTCTCCACCGCCATCAGCTTGCTGGCTTTCAGGCCTGTCTCATTACCCGCCGCCTGCGCGCAATAGCCGCAATCCTCGGGGCAGCCGCCGGTTTTAATCGAGAGCAGGGTCGAGATCTGGATCTTCGCGGGGTCGAAATGCGCGCGATGAACCGTCTGCGCGCGGAACAGAAGTTCCGGGAAGGGCAGCGCCAGCAGGGCGGCAACGTCCGCGCGGCTCCAGCGCGGCGTGGTGGCAATATGGCTTTCAGGCACCGTTCTTCTCCTCGGTCGATTGAGATCAGATTAAACCCATGCTTGAAGGGAGAAAAGGGCAAGGCATGGCAAGCTATTTCATTACCGCAACGGGCACCGAGATCGGCAAGACCCATATCACCGCCGGGCTGATCGGCGCCGGGCGGGAATTGAAGCGCGAATTCGCCGCGATTAAGCCCGTGCTCAGCGGCTATGATGAAGACAACGCCGCCAGTTCCGACCCCGCCCGGCTGCTGGCCGCCATGGGGCGGGAGGTGACAGCGCGCAATATCGCTGCCCTTAGCCCGTGGCGTTTTGCCGCTCCGCTCTCGCCCGACATGGCCGCCGCGCGCGAAAGCCGGCACATCGCGTTCGAGGATCTCCTCACCTTCTGCAAAACCGCGATCACCGCCGCCCCCGGCACGCTGCTGATAGAAGGCGTGGGCGGGGTTGCCGTGCCGCTGAACGAGAAACAGCTCGTCGCGGATTGGATCGCGGCCCTTGATATTCCGGCCATTCTCATCGCCGGCACGTATCTGGGCAGCATCAGCCATACGCTGAGTGCCGGCGCGTTCCTGGCGGCGCATGGCATCCGCGTTGCCGCCCTGGTGCTGAATGAAAGTGAGACCGCGCCCGTGCTGGCCGAGGAAACCGCCGCCACGCTGGAGCGGTTCATCTCCTGCCCCATCCATATCATCCCGCGCGATTTCGACGATGGCAGCTTACGCAAACTCGCCGCCCGGCTTTAACGGAGACTACTTGCGCAGGGCCATCTTGATCGGCCCGTGCGCACGGCCATGGGTGAACTGATCCACCACCGGGTTGGTGCTGGTCAACAAGTCCGCCGCCGGGCCGCTCCAGGTCACCTTGCCCTGGTAGAGCATGGCGGCATTGTCAGCAATGCGCTGGGCACTGGCCATGTCGTGCGTAATCGCAATCGAGGTGCTGCCCAGCCGCTTCACGCAATCCACGATCAACTCGTCGATCACAGCCCCCATAATCGGGTCGAGCCCAGTGGTCGGCTCATCGAAGAACATGATCGCGGGCTCCGATGCAATGGCGCGCGCCAAAGCCACGCGCTTTTGCATCCCTCCCGAAAGTTCCGAGGGCGACAGACCAGCGACATTGGCATCCAACCCCACCTGGGCCAGCACCTCCACCGCCTTGTCGCGCGCTTTCGCGCGGGTCACCCGCTTTTGCGCGAGCAGGCCAAAACACACATTCTCCCATACGGGCAGTGAATCGAACAAGGCGCCGTTCTGGAACAGCATGCCGATTTGCGCGCGCAAGGCTCGCGCCCGGGCGCGCGGGGCGCGCAGCACATCCTCGCCATCAATCTCGATGCTGCCCGCATCGGGCGTGACCAGGCCGAGGATGGATTTGATCAGCACGGATTTGCCCGTGCCCGAGCCGCCAATCACGACCATGCCCGTACCCCGCTCCACGTCGAGATCGACCCCATCCAGAACCTGCTTGGCCCCGAATGATTTTTTAAGGCCGCGAATGCGGATTTTGGGCGTGCTCATTTAACGAACAGAACCTGCGTGAGAATATAATCCAGCGCCAGAATGAGGATGGAGGCCGAAACCACCGCCGTGGTGGTGGCCGAGCCCACCCCTTGCGCGCCGCCGCGCGAGCGATAGCCGTTAAAACAGCCCATCAGCGCGATGACAAAACCAAACACGGCGGCCTTGGTCAGGCCCGAAATCACATCCTCGGCGCGCAAATTGCTGAAGGTGCTGGTAAGGTACGCGCCGGGGGTAAAACCCAACTTCTCGATGGCAACGAGATAACCGCCCAGCACGCCCAGAATATCGGCCAGCACCACCAGCAGCGGCAGCGCTATGGTGGCGGCCAGCAGCCGGGGGGCGACCAGATATTTCATCGGCTCGGTCGAAAGGGTGGAAAGCGCGTCAATCTGGTCGGTCACGCGCATGGTGCCAAGCTCGGCCGCCATGGCCGCACCGGCCCGGCCCGAAACCATAAGCCCGGCCAGAACCGGCCCCAGCTCGCGCGTAATGGCCAGCACCACCACGCTCGCCACCGTGCTGGAGGCATTAAAGCGCGAAAAGCCGGTATAAAATTGCAGCGCCAGCACCATGCCGGTGAACAAGGCGGTCAGCGCCACCACGGGCAGGGAGAAATAGCCAATCTCCATGAAGGCCCGGGCAATCTGACGGGGATAATAAGGCGGGCGGAAAATATGCAGCACGCCGGAGATGGTGAACAAGGCCAGCTCGCCGATGAATTCCACCGTGCCAAGCGTGACAGCGCCGATCGCGGCGACGAAATTGAGCAGACGGTTCATGCGCCGGTATAATGCCGCTGATAACGTCGCCCGAGCGAGGTCAGAATCTCATAGCCATTGGTCCCAGCCTCGGCGGCCAGGGCATCAACCCCGTGCAAAGGCCCAAGCAGGCACAACATGTCGCCAGGGCTGGCGGCCGGCACGCCGGTCACATCAAAAGTGGTCAGGTCCATGGACACCCGGCCTACCAGGGGGATGGGGGTGCCGTCAAAAATCGCGTGGCCTTGGTTGGTGAGAATACGGTGATACCCATCGGCATAACCAACCCCGATGGTGGCAATGCGGCTGGGCCGCTCAGCCCGCCACAACCAACCATAGCCCACCCCCTCGCCTGCCGGAATCTCATGAATTTGCAGGATCGGCGCCAAAAGCCGCACCACGTTGCGCATGGGGTTGGCACGCCCAGGCGTGGGGTTCACCCCATAAAGGGCCGCACCTGGGCGGGCGAGATCAGACTGGAAGGCCGGGCCCAGAAACATGCCCGAGGAATTGGCAAGGCTTGTGCGCGCGCCAGGAAAACGCGCGGCCAAGGCATGGAACAAAGCGCGCTGGCGGGCATTGGCGGCATCGGCCGGAAACTCCGCCGCGAGCAGATGGGTCATCACCAAGTCCACCCGCAGGCCGGCAAGCTGGCTGGAATCGGCGCATAGCTGGTCTATCTCGGCTTCCGCCAGCCCCAGCCGGTGCATCCCCGTTTCCAGATGCAGCCAGGCGGGCAGTGCCTGCCCCTCCGCCCGCGCCTGGGCGCGCCAAAGCGCGATATCGTGCAGAGAGCCCAGCACAGGCAGCACGCCATGGGCGCGAAAATCCGCCGCCGCATGGGGATAAAGCCCGTTCAGCACCGCGATTGCGGCATGCGGCAGCAGCGGGCGCAGGGCAATCGCCTCATCCAGATGCGCTGTCAGGAAGGTCCGGCAACCCGCGGCGGCCAGCACCGGGGCCATGCGCGCCGCCCCCAGCCCGTACCCATCGGCCTTGAGCACAGCCGCGGTCTCGCCCGGGTGCGAGGCGTCCAGAAACCGCCAATTGGCGGCAATGGCGGCCAGATCGATCTCGAGATTAGCGGTCAAACGTCACTCATGAATGGTATCGAGATCGGCAAAGCGCGTGAATTCGCCCTCGAAGAACAGATCGATCTTGCCGGTGGGGCCATGGCGCTGCTTGGCGATGATCAGCTCAGCCTTCTGGTAAACATTCTGCATGTCGGCCTGCCATTTCTCATGCGCCTCCTGGTATTTTTCATCCCGATCGAAGGCGGTGATCTTGGGTTCGCGCTGCGTGAGGTAATATTCGTCACGATAGATGAACATCACCATGTCGGCGTCCTGCTCGATCGAGCCGGATTCACGCAAATCGGCAAGCTGGGGGCGTTTGTCCTCGCGATTCTCGACCGAACGGGAAAGCTGCGAAAGTGCGATGACCGGAACCGCCAGCTCCTTGGCAATGGCTTTGAGCCCCTGGGTAATCATCGAGATTTCCAGCACGCGGCTCTCGGGCCTGGTGCCGGCCGGCGGGCGCATGAGCTGCAGATAATCCACCACCACAAGCCCCAGCCCCTGGGTGCGGGCCAGCCGGCGGCAGCGCGTGCGCAGTGCCGAGAGGGTGATGGCGGGCGTATCGTCGATGACCAGCGGGATGTCGGAGATTTCGCGGCTGACCTTCACGAAATTATCAAAATCGCGGGCCGAGATCTCGCCTCGGCGGATTTTATCGGCGGAAACGCGTGCCTCCTCGGCCAGCAGACGGGTGGCGAGCTGATCGGCACTCATTTCCAGCGAGAAAATGGCAACACATTCGCGCGCCATGGCGTTGGGATTCTCAACCCGCGCATTCGCCAGCATGGCCCGGGCCGCGCCAAAGGCGATTTTGGTGACCAGCGCCGTCTTGCCCATGCCAGGGCGGCCGGCCAAAATGACAAGGTCTGATTTATGCAACCCGCCTGTGCGCTTGTTCAGGTCGCGCAGGCCGGTATCGAGCCCTGAGACCGCGCCCTGATTCTGGAACGCCTTGGAGGCGATGTCGATCGCCGCGGTCAGCGCCTTCTCGAAGCTGATCCCCTTGCCCTCATTGCCGCCCTTGGTCGCGAGGTCGAACAGGGTTTGCTCGGCCGCCTCGATCTGGGCGGTGCCATCCAGCTCGGCCTCGGCGCCAAAGGCGCGGTTGACCACCGTCTCACCAATATCGATGAGCTGGCGGCGCAACCAGGCATCGCGGATCACCTGGCCGTAATCGCCAGCATTGATGATGCCGACCATGGCCGAGAGCAATTGCGCGAGATAGGCCGTGCCGCCCACCTCGTTCAGCACGCCGGAATGTTCAAACTCGGCGCGCAGCGTTACCGGGTCGGCGATCTGCCCCGCCTCGCAGCGGCGCGCGATGGCGGCATAAATACGGGCATGCACCGGATTGACGAAATGCTCAGGAGCCAGAAATTCCGAAACCCGCTCATAGGCCTTGTTATTGGCCAGAAGCGCGCCCAGCAATGCCTGCTCGGCCTGGATATTGCTGGGGGGCAGACGGGCGGGCAGAGCAGACGGCAAGGGATCGAACGCGTTCATGGCCCCTCCCCTTAGCCCAACTCACCGCGCGTCTGCCAGGGGATGGATCATGGAAGCGGACCCCAGCACCGGTGTATATCGGGGACAACAGCAGGAGCCCCCCATGGCGATTATGGCAAAACGGCGTTTTGACCTTGCGCGCATGTTCCATCCCAGCGCGGTCAGCCTGAGCGGGGCGCAAACCCCGCTGGGGCGGATTCTGCTGGCCAATCTGCAGGCGGGGGGCTTTAGCGGCGCTCTCGACACCGGGGACGGGGCGATGGAAAATGCCGATCTTGCCCTGGTGGCCGACGCGCCAGAGGACGTGCCCGTGGCCTTGGCCACGCATGCCGCGCGCGGGGCGCGCGGGGCTGTTGTATTTTCGCAAGCGCCGGGGCTGGATGAGATGGCGCGCGCCGCCGGCATCCGCGTGCTGGGCCCGCATTCCTTTGGCATGGTGCTGCCAGGGCTGGGGCTGAATGCCTCTTGCTTTAGCCTTGCCCCCGCGCGCGGGCGGGTGGCGCTGGTTGGGCAATCGTCAGCCATCGCGCATACGGTCATCGATTGGGCGGTGCCCAACGGGGTGGGATTCAGCCATATTATCGGCATTGGCGGCAATGCCGATATCGGCTTCGGGCTGGTGCTCGACCATTTAAGCCGCGATGCGGACACACGCGCGATCATGCTGGAAATCGACCGGCTGCGGAACCCGCGGGCGTTTCTCTCCGCCGCACGGGCGGCGGCGCGGCTGCGGCCGGTGGTGGCCATTGCGCCGGGCTTGCGGCTGCGCGATGCGCTGGGCGGGCCGCTGGCGCTGGAAGCGGCCCTGGCGCGCGCGGGCGTGCTGCTCACCAGCTCAATCAGCGAATTCCTGGCCGCGGCAGAGACGCTGACACGCGTCAAGCCCGCCCGGGGTGAGCGGCTGGCCATTGTCACCAACTCGGTCTCCATCGGCCGGCTGGCAGCCGATGAGGCGCTGCGCAGCGGCCTGGCCTTAGCCGAGCTGAGCCCCGAAACCGCCCAGGTGCTGGCCTTGGCGCTGGGAGAAATGCCCCCTCCGGGGCCCATTTTCGCGCGCAAGGACAAGCCGACCCAACTGGCCGATATCGCCGCCATGCTCTCTTCCGCACCCGAGATTGGCGGCATTCTCGTGGTCCACGCCCCCACGGGCGCCGAAAACGACGCCACCGCCATCGAGGCGCTGCTGGCCTGCGCGCAGACCGTGAAAGTGCCGCTGCTGATCGCGGCCATGGGCGAGGCGCAGGGGCTGGCCCACCGGCATCGTCTCTCCCAGGCGCGGCTGGCTTGTTTCGACACGCCGGAAGCCGCCGTGGCCGGGTTCCGGCATTTGCTGCGTAACCGGCGCAACCGGGCCGCCGCGCGCGAACTGCCCGCCTCCGAGGTGCTGAGCATTTCCCCCGATACGGCGCGCGTGGCCAGTGAGATCGCCACGGCCCGGGCCCGCGGCGCGCAGACATTGGTACAGGACGAAGCACTGGCCATCGCCGCCGCCTACCATATTCCCATAATCCGCGGTCTGCATGCGACAACCCCCGACGAAGCGGCGCAGGCGGCGGCGAAACTGGGCTTTCCCGCCGTGGTCAAACTGCTGCTGCCCGGCCAGCCGACGATACGGCGGACAGGCTCGGTCGCGCTGGACCTGCCCGATGCGGCGGCGGTCCGCAGCGCGGCAGCCGACATGGCCATGCCGGGGGCGGATTTCATCGTGCAAACCCAGGCCCCGCGCGGCACCGCCTTACGCATCCGTGTCTCGGACCATCCGATCATGGGCCCGATCATCGGGTTTGGCGCCGGCGGGGGCGAGCGTGCCGACCTGTCCGGCTTGGCCGCCGAATTGCCGCCGCTTAACCTCGCCCTTGCCCATGCGCTCATCCATCGCGCGCCCGTGGCCCCGCAACTGGCGGCACACCGGGGCCAGCCGGCGGCGGATCTCGATGCCATCGCCAAAACGCTGGTGCGCGTCAGCCAGCTCATCATCGACACGCCCGACATCGCATTGCTCGATCTCGACCCGGTTTTCGCCAATGAGGACGGGGTGGTGGCGGCCAGCGCGCGCATCCGGCTGCGCGCCGCGGGCGAAAAGCGCCCAGCCCTGGTCTTTGCCCCCTATCCGCGCGAACTCACCCAGACTTACGAAGCCAAAGGGCAGCGCTTCACCCTGCGCCCAATCCGGCCCGAGGATGCCGATGCCCATGCCGCCATGCTCGCCCGCTTTTCACCCGAGGATATGCGCTATCGCTTCTTCGCCCCCCTGCAGCGCCTGCCGGTGGCGCAGATCACCCGCCTGACCGATGTGGATTATACGCGCGAGATGGCGATTATCGCGGTGCGGGCGGGCAGCGGCGAGACGGTGGGTGTGGCCCGGCTGGTGCGCGACGACACGGACGGGCTGACGGGCGAATTCGCCGTGGCGGTGGAGCCAGCGGCCAAGGGGCTGGGGCTGGGCACGGTGCTGATGAACGCGATCATCGCGTGGGGGCAGGCCCAGGGCGTGCAGGAAATTAACGGCCCCATTCTGGCCGATAACGCACCGATGCGCGCCTTTATCCAGAATCTTGGCTTTAGCCTGTCCCGCGACCCGGACGATCCGGATATTGTGGAGGCGACATTGCTCCTCCCCCCGCGAGGCTGATAGAAAGACGCCTCACCCCCAAAGGGACCATCATGCGCCTGTTTCTCGCGATTTTCCTGCCCTGGCTGCAATTCTTCACCATCGGCCGGCCCTTCGCCGGCCTGATCTGCCTGATCCTGCAAATCACCCTGATCGGCTGGATTCCCGCCGCTCTTTGGTCTGTCTATGCGCTGAGCCAATACAAGACCAACCAGAAGATCGAACAGGCGATGCGCACACCCTGACCCCTCTTGTGCCACGCGAAGATCCGTGCTTTAGCCCCGCCTTCCCTGCCGGGCGCGTGGCATCGTGCTTGGCTATGCTCACCCCGATGGTCGGGTGGTCCAGACCAGGACCTGAGCTGAACAAGCCATAGGGAGCATACATATGCCGTTATATGAAACCGTGGTGATCGCGCGCAGCGAGATCACCCAGGCACAGGCCGACGCCGTCGCCGATGCCGCCACCAACATCATCGAGACCGATGGCGGCGCCGTCAAGAAGCGCGAATATTGGGGCCTGCGCGCGCTGGCCTACCGCATCAAGAAGAACCGCAAGGGCCATTACATCCTGCTGGGCCTGGACGCGCCGAGCCCGGCCGTGCAGGAGATGGAGCGCCAGCTCACCCTGAACGAGGACGTGCTGCGCTTCATGACCGTGCGCGTGGACAACATCTCCGAGGAGCCCTCGGCCATTCTGTCGCGCAAATCCGACGAGCGCGAGCGCGCCTTCCGCGGGCCCAAGCCCGCCGGCCGCTTTGAATCAGGCCGCAAGCGCGGCTTCGATGAGCGTGAGGAATTCCGCGCGCGGGACGAATACCGCGCCGACCGCGATGATTACGGCAATGAGGAGGAAGGCTAATGTCTGATACCGCCGACGTGAATCCAAGCCTGCGCCGCCCCGCCGTGGGTGCGCGCCGCCCCTTCTTCCGCCGCAAGAAATCCTGCCCGTTCTCCGGGCCGAACGCGCCGGAAATCGACTATAAGGACGTGCGCCTGCTCTCGCGCTTCCTGTCCGAGCGCGGCAAGATCGTGCCGTCGCGCATCACCGCTGTGAGCGGCAAGAAACAGCGTGAACTGGCCAAGGCCATCAAACGCGCCCGTTTCCTTGCCCTGCTGCCCTACGTGCTGAACTAAGGAAAGGGCGGAAATCATGGCAAATGTTGATCTGATCCTGCTGCAGCGCGTGGAAAAGCTTGGCCAGATGGGCGAGCTGGTGGCGGTGAAGCCGGGCTATGCCCGTAACTATCTGCTGCCCCAGGGCAAGGCCGTACGCGCCACCAAGGCGAATAAAGAGCGCTTTGAGCGCGAGCGCGCTAATCTGGAAGCGCAGAACATTAAGCGCCGCGACGAGGCCGAACGCGTGGCTGAGCGCGTGGCGGGCCTGTCCGTCACGCTGATCCGCCAGGCTTCCGATGCCGGGGCGCTGTATGGCTCTGTCTCCAGCCGCGACATCGCCGAAGCGACAACCGAAGCCGGGCTCGGGATCACCCGTAACCAGGTGCTGCTGGTGCATCCGATTAAGGCGCTGGGTATCTCCAGCGTGCGAGTGGAGCTGCACCCCGAAGTCATCATCGAGGTGAAGGTGAATGTCGCCCGCAGCCCCGAAGAGGCGGAAAAGCAGGTGCGCGGCGAGAGCATCGCGCCCGAGGAAGAGGAAAAGCCCGAGCTTGGCCCGCTTTTCGGCCAGGAAGAGGCGGAAGCCTGATTGGGGCTTCCGCATCACGGCAGCTTTTAAAAACGGCCTTCGCCCCCTAGCGGAGGCCGTTTCCGTTTGCGTCTTCTTTTATCCTGCTATTTAATACCTAGCTAACAATCTCCAGGGGATGAACCGGCAGGGGCCTTGCCCCAACCGAATATCCCACCGACTGTCGAAACAGAGGCGGTATCGCGCTTTTGCCAGACGAATTTGCGGTCCGGTTAAAGCGGCGTCCGGCTCCAAATAAGGGAGAAAGGGATGGCTTGGCTTTATCGGCGGCTTCTGGACCACATGCTGAACGCGCTCGTGCAGCGCGGCTCATTCCGGGTTATCTGGCCCGATGGCACGCAAACCCATTATAGCGGCGCCGAGGGGTTCAATGCCGGTATCCGCCTGCGCGACGCCGCAACCTTGCGCCGGCTCGCGCTTAACCCCGGCCTCGCCCTGGGCGAAGGCTATATGGATGAAACCATCCTCCCCATTAACGGCACGATTCATGACGTACTCAGCGTGGTGATGGATAATCTCAACAACACGCAACTGCCCATCCTGCAGCTGAATCAAAAACTCGGACAATGGCTACGCCCCATTCTCCAGGCCAATAATGCCCGCCGTTCCAAACGCAATGTGGCGCATCATTACGATTTGAATGGCCGGCTCTACGCCTTGTTTCTGGACCGCGACCGGCAATATAGCTGCGCCTATTTTCCACGCGGCGATGAAACGCTGGAAGAGGCGCAATTGGCCAAAAAGCGCCATATCGCAGCCAAGCTCAAACTGGACCAGCCAGATTTGAGCGTGTTGGATATTGGCTGCGGCTGGGGCGGCATGGCGCTGACCCTGGCGCGGGAATTCGGCGCCCGGGTGACCGGCATTACCTTATCCGAAGAGCAATTAACCGCGGCACGCGCGCGCGCCGACGAGGCAGGGCTTTCGGACCGGGTGAATTTTGAGCTGATGGATTACCGCTCCATGGACCGGCAATTCGACCGTATCGTGTCGGTGGGCATGTTCGAGCATGTCGGCGTGCCCAACTACCCCGCCTTTTTCAATACCGTGAAGCGCTGCCTGAAGCCCGACGGGGTTGCACTTTTACATTCCATTGGCCGGTTTGACGGGCCAGGCGCCACCAACCCCTGGATCACCAAATATATCTTCCCCGGCGGCTATTCCCCCTCGCTTTCGGAAGTGCTGCCTGCGATTGAGCAAAGCCGGCTGATCACGACGGATATCGAGATTTTGCGCCTGCATTATGCCAAGACCATCGCCCATTGGCGCCGGCGCTTTAGCGCCAATCATGATGCGATCTCGGCCCTGTATGATGAGCGCTTCTGCCGCATGTTCGAATTCTATCTATCGGGCTCGGAACTTGCCTTCCGTCTGAACGACCATATGAATTTCCAGATCCAGCTGGTGCGCAACCAGGAGGCCGTGCCGCTGGTGCGCGATTATATGGTGGAACAGGAACGCCGGGTGGCGTTGGCCGCGGCCTCGGATTAAGATAGGGGGGCATGAGACTCCCCTGGCAACATCCCAAAATCCCCGTCCTGCCCTTACGCG
This sequence comes from Pseudomonadota bacterium, assembly GCA_021808545.1. Classification (GTDB taxonomy): domain Bacteria; phylum Pseudomonadota; class Alphaproteobacteria; order Acetobacterales; family Acetobacteraceae; genus Acidocella. The sequence goes on from JAKBBM010000062.1 coordinate 12,705, forward strand.
GGCTCATCGCCGCCCGCCCGGGCGCGCTCAGCCTCGAATCCTGTTCCGGCATGATCGAACAAGGTTTTGCGCAGGCCAAGGCCAGCGGCAATCTCATCCTCGCCGTTGAGAGCCCGGGCGGCTCGGCCGCGCAATCGGACCTGATCGGCCAGCTTATCCGCCGCCGGGCAGAGGAGAAGAATATCTCCGTCACCGCCGTCATTGGCGATGTGGGGGCCTCGGGCGGGTATTGGCTGGCCTGCGCGGCCGACCGTATCCTTGCCAACCGCCTGTCGATTATCGGCTCTATCGGGGTGGTCACCGGCGGATTCGGGCTGGACCGCTTTATCGCCCGGCACGGGATCGAGCGGCGGATCTTCACCGCTGGCGAGAATAAGCGCCGGCTCGATATGTTTGCGCCCCTGCGCCCGGAGGATGAAGCCTTCACCCGCGAGATGCTGGACCAGGCCCATACGTTGTTCAAGGATTGGGTGCGGACCCGGCGCGGCGCGCGGCTGACGCGGGATGAAAGCCTGATTTTCGATGGCGGCTATATGCTGGGCGAACGCGCCAAAGCGCTGGGGTTGATTGACGGGTTTGGCGATGTGGACGGGCTGGTGAAGGAACTGGGCGGGCCCAAGGCGCGGCCTGTTTGGCTGCGCCCGCGCCGCCCGCGCGGACTTTTGCGTTTTATCCTGCGCGGTGCCGCCGAAGCCGCATTGGACGTGGCCGAGGAACGATTGAGTATAACCCGGCTAGGCTGACACAGGCGGCGGTCTTAAGCTTGGTGGATGACCGCGGACAACGCAGCGAAAGCCAATATGCGTGGTCGCGGAATCGATCATCTGAGGCTGACGTGCCGCCGGACGATAACGCTGGCAGTAATTCGGTGCGCAAAGATGCGAGCCCCCCTTAATGACTTTTCGTGGAATCGGAATATCCGGCAGGGCGGGGTCCAAACTGGCCTGGCGTGATTTCATATCCGACGTACAACAAGATGGCCCACGAACAAGCGCACCGTTATTTTGGTACCAATCGCACGTCCACTCCCAGACATTTCCGATCATATCATACAGCCCAAATCCATTTGGCGGAAAAACGCCAACAGGAGAGGTGCGCGGATAGCCGTCTTCGGCGAGATTTTCATAAGGAAACGCGCCTTGCCAGGTATTAGCCATATGCTGGCCCGAGGGTATGAACACATTCCCCCACGCATAATCCGCATCCTGCAATCCACCGCGCGCGGCATATTCCCATTCCATCTCGGTTGGCAGGGATTTCTGCGCCCATTTGGCATAGGCTTCGGCATCTTCATAAGAAATTGAAACAACAGGATGATCCAGCAAAGCACTGAGCGCATCTGTCAGGCCATCAGGTTTGCGCCAATGCGCGCCTTGAACATAACGCCACCAATGATGCCAGTTTTGTGGATCAACCCTGCCCTGAGGCTGATGAAACACAAGCGCGCCAGGTTGCAGCTGCGCGGGATCGGCTCC
>JAKBBM010000063.1 GCA_021808545.1 Pseudomonadota bacterium
CAAGCTTAAGTGGTTTGAATCAGAGCCGCGCCTGGCCCAGGTGGCGGCCATTGAGGCGCAGATGGCGCATGAGCTGGAACCCTGCCGCACGCAACCCGGCGTGCGCGATGTGCGGGTGAAAGGGGCGATTGGCGTGGTGGAGCTGGAACGGATTAACAATCCCGCCGCCCTGCGCGCGGCGCTGGTGGAACAGGGGGTGTGGGTCCGCCCGTTTCGGAATATTCTCTACCTCACCCCGGCTTTTACCATTCTGCCCGAGGAATTGTCGCGCCTGACCCGGGCGATTGGTGCGGTGCTGGGGGCATGACGGGGAGGGGGTAGCCTGGCGAATCCGGGATCGTGTCAGTCGAGGATTTTATTATCCTTGATCAGGTCGTACAAGAATTGCACCTTGTGCGCATAATCCGTGCCCGGATGATGGTTATAAAGCTGATACGTGCTTTGCGGGTCGATCTTCCGCCAGCCGGTGATGGTGGTGATCGTCCTGGCGGGTGAATATTTCAAATTGGTGCCGATCTTGAGGGGGAAGAGCGGCGCGTGGGGGTTCATCTCGCGCAAAACGTGCTCGGTGGTGCCCACGCGACGGGCGATGGCATAGTGACTATCCCCGCGCGCGACGGTAACGGTCTTGACATCCTTTTTGTCGATGACCGTCTTCGGCCCCCAGATCGCGGCGCGGAAAAGCAGGTAGCCAACGCCCGCGGCGATATTGTCCCTCCCGGTGAGATTGGGCGAGGCCACGGCAGCATTCAAACCCGACGGCACGATGACATTCATTTTGTCCTTCTGCCGTGTCATATCGGCCCAGCCGAGATCATTTGGGTTATCCGATTGCATGGGCGCCTTCTCTCAAACTTTACCGTATGCATGTGGCCCCGTTTCGGTCCAGAGCATCGCCTTGATCAGGCGCCAATCCAGTGGGGCATGGCCGGGTGTATGGCGCAGATGATCGTTATAGTGGGAGACAATGGCCCGTATGTCCTGGTCATATTCATTCCAGACCAGGGTGCGGGCTGGGTGGGGAGATTCTCTTGCAATTTGTATATCTTTTTCGAGAAGCGTGACTTTGTGGATTACAAAAGAACGGGCGGGTTCGGAGTTTGGGTACGGTGGAATATTCAATTCATTCGCTGATGGCGGCATATCGTGCGTTCCTCGGAAAGGATTTGTTATTTATACTAACGTGCCAACCGCTTCAACAAAAATAAACTCCCCTTTATCGCATCGGTTTTCCGTAAGGAAACGGTTTGTCTAAATAGGGCAAAGAACAAGACGTAATATTCATGAGAGCGGTATTTACCGTGCCCTTTCCGTAAGATTTATAAGGAAAATTCTTGTACTGCCTGTAGCTCTCAAACCCCACCACGCCCCAATCGTAATAGATCCCAAGTCCCTCCAATGTTTTGCCGTTGGGGCCGATTTCATCCCCAGACTGATAATAATAAAGCCCGACATAGGGAAACGGGCATCCCTTGCTCAGATGATGCAGCCTGAACACGATATGATCGTTATTCTCGAACGGTGTGTGCAGGCGCTGATCGATAATGGTATAGACTGTCCGCTTGCACATGAGGTTGCCGGGATACCATTGGATGGTCCGCGTGCGGATGAACAACCCGCCCCAGCACCCCTCGCCCTGGCCGTAAAACACGCCCGTGAACGGCCCCTTATACGCACCGGCCAAGGCCACCTCCTGGCCAAGCGGCAGCAGAATGGCGAGGATGATTGCAAGATACCGCATCGGCATAAACCTGCCTTCCCCTTGGCCGAATGGTTGTAAACCAGCAATCAACCATAAGTTGCCAATCCGCGCGCGGTCAATGCTCAGCTTGACCGCGCTACGCCGACAGTGCAACCTGTGGCTGAAAAATGCCCCGCCCCGCTCACGAGCTTCTGAACCCCGCCTCGCCCGTCAAACCCGCCTGGGCGGTGTTCGACGCGCCCTGGTACCTGCGCCATTATGCCGATGCCCGGGCCATGTGCGCGGGCAAGCCGCCCGAGGCCGCCTTGCTCTATTACCTGCGCGTGGGCGCGCGGCTTGGCCATTCCCCCAGCCCGTTATTCGACGAAATTTTCTACCTAGACCGTAACCCAGACATCGCCGCCCTGGTGCGCGAGGGCGCCTATGCCTCGGGCTTCGACCATTTCTGCCAGCACGGCCATCGCGGCATCTCGCCCCATTGGCTGTTCGACGATGCGCTCTATGCCGATCTGTACGAGGATATGGCGCTGGAAAATCTCGATCTGCATGGCTGCTGCGGGCGCTACGATCATTATCTGCGCTCGGGCCAGTATGAGCGGCGTTTGGGGCATTTTTTGTTCGATGGCGCATATTACCACGCCCAGGCCGTGGCCGCCGGCATTGCTCCGGCCGATATAGACACACCCGGTCCCTATGCGCATTTTCTGGGCAATCTGGGCAGCGGCGGCGATGAGCTGGCCCCCTCGCCCTATTTCGATCCGGCCTGGTATGTGGAGCATCACCCCGGCGCCAAGGCCGATCTGCTGCGCGGGCGCTACCTCGCCGCCATCCATCATTACCTCACCACGCCCGTGCCCGCACATTTCGACCCGGTGCCGCAATTCTCGGAGAGTTTTTACCGCCGCCGCTACCCGGACATCGCGGGCGCGATAGAGGCCGGGCTGTACCGCAACGCCTATCAGCAATTCGTGCAATATGGTTGTTTTGAGCTGCGCCAGCCCAGCCCCGATATAGACCTTGCCTATTACCGCGACATGCATGAGCGCGTACGAAACGATTTGAACGCGGGAAGGGTGCGCGATGCGTTCGCGCATTTGCGGCTTATCGGCCTGGCCGAGGGGCTGGCCTATTGCCCGCCCGATGCCAGCCCCAGCCTGGATGAGGCGGCCACGCGCGAGGCCTTCATTAAAAAAGCGCGGGCGGATCTGGCCTTGTTCGCGCGGCAAAAGCTGGATTTTTCGTGCGATACGGCGCCGGAACTGTCTGTCATTCTCGTCTTGTTCAACCGGTTCGAGCTCACAATGCGCTCACTGGCCTCGCTGCGGCGTAATTTTGCCGGGGCGATCGAGCTGATCCTGGTGGATAACGCCTCCACCGACGAAACACGCCGGATCGGCGATTATGTGCAAGGAGCGCGCATTTTGCGGCAGGTGGAGAATCGCGGCTTTTTACGCGCGGCCAATCTGGCGTTGGAATATGTAAACGCGCCAGCCCTGCTGTACATGAATAACGATGTGGAGCTGGGCCATGGCGCCATTGCGGCGGCACGCGCGCGGCTTCATTCAGCCCCCGATATTGGCGCCGTGGGGGGCAAGATCGTGCGTACCCATGGCGTGTTGCAAGAGGCCGGCTCGATCATCTGGAATGAGGGCACGACGGTGGGGTATCTGCGCGATGCGCTGCCCCTGGCACCGGAGGCGAATTTCGTGCGCGAGGTGGATTATTGCTCGGCCGTGTTCCTGCTCTGCCGGGCCGAGGCGGTAAAGGCGCTGGGCGGATTCGATGAGGATTTTGCCCCCGCCTATTTCGAGGATGCCGATTTATGCGTGCGCCTGCGCGCCCAGGGCTTGCGGACGCTGTACGATCCGGCGGTCACGCTGGAGCATTTGGAATTTGGCAGTGCCGCCACCACCGAGGCCTCGATGGCCCTGATGCGCCGGGGCCGGCGGATTTTCCGCAAAAAACACGAAGCCACGCTGAGCGGGCAATATGCGCCAGGTGAGCGCAACCAGCTTGCCGCGCGCGGGCGGGGGGGCAAGCCGCGTTTGCTGTTCATCGAGGATACCATCCCCCTGCGCCGCCTGGGCTCAGGCTTTGTGCGCTCCAACGATATTGTGCGCGCCATCGTTGCGGCAGGGTATGAGGTGCATGTCTTCCCGATGAACGGCGCGCCTTATGATTATATGAGCCTGTATGGCGATTTGCCGGATACGGTGGAGGTGCTGGCCGACCGCGATGCCCAGGCCCTGCCGGATTTTCTGGCCGAGCGGCGCGGGGTGTACGAGCTCATCTGGATTGCGCGCACGCATAATCTGGACCGTGTGCGTCCCTTCCTGGCCCGGGCGGGGGCGGGCGTTCGGGTGATTCTCGATACCGAAGCGGTGGCGAGTGCGCGTGCGGCCATCAAGCAGGGGGCAGGGTTCGATCTGTCGGCCGCCTTGCTGGACGAATTTGCCTGTGCGGCCGATGCGCATGCGCTACTCGCGGTCAACGCGGCCGAAGCCACGCTGCTGGAGCAAATATTGCACCGCCCGGTCACCATTCTGGGCACGGCCTGCGCACCCGCGCCAACCCCGGCCGGTTTTGCCGCGCGCGGTGGGCTGTTGATGGTGGCCGCCATTCATCAGGAGGACAGCCCCAATCTGGATGCGCTGGCCTGGTACGCGCGCGATATTTACCCCGCCCTGGCCGCGCTGATGTCAGAGCCGCCCATGCTGCATGTGGCCGGCCATGCGGCGCGGGGGATCGATTTGTCCCGCTTTGCTGGGCATCCGGGGCTGGTTCTGCATGGCGAGCAGGGGGATTTGTCAGGTTTTTACAACCAGGCGCGTGTGTTTGTGGCGCCCACGCGCTTTGCCGCGGGCACGCCTTATAAGCTGTTCGAAGCCGCGCGCTTTGGCCTGCCCAGTGTCGCCACCAGCTTGCTCGCGGACCAGCTTGGTTGGCGTGATGGTGCGGCGCTGCTCACCGCCCCGGCGGATGATGCGGCTTTTTTTGCCGCGCAAATCGCCCGGCTTTATACGGATGAAGCCTTATGGACGCGCCTGCGCGAAGGCGCCTTGGCGACTCTGGCGCGAGAGAACCGGGTGGAGGATTTCAACGCGTCCGTTGCCCAGATTCTGCAAACGGCGCGCCCACATAACTAACAAAGATTTTTGCGTCGGCTTTTTTCAAAAAGCCGGGAAGAACCCAGCCTTTTCGTGAGCAGCTTTACGCGCGGCCCTGCTGCAAGGCCGGTTGGCGGGGGGCGCGGTGGCGGTAGCTCAGCGCCTCGGCGATATGCGCTTTCTGCACCATCTCTATATTTGCGAGATCGGCGATGCTGCGGGCCACGCGCAGCGTGCGGATAAAGCCGCGCGCCGACAGGCGCAGCCGGGTTGCGGCCAGTTCCAAAAACGCCTTGGCCTCGGGGGCCAGCGCAATGCTGTCGGTATGGGCTTCGGCATTGGTGGCGGGGCCATCGGCGCCATGGCGGGCGCGGGTATGGGCCCTGGCATTGGCCACGCGGGCGGCAACCATGGCGGTGGATTCTCCCGGCGGTGCCCAGGCCATCTCGCGCGGGGTAAGGGGGGTGATCTCAACCACCAGATCCATCCGGTCCAAAAGCGGGCCGGAGAGCTTGTTCTGGTAATCCTCGCCGCAGCGTGGGGCGCGGCCGCATTCGCGCCCGGCATCGCCCAAATAGCCACAACGGCAGGGGTTCATCGCCCCCACAAGCTGGAAGCGCGCCGGATAGGTAATGTGCGCGCTGGCCCGCGCCACCGTGGTCTGTCCGGTTTCCAGCGGCTGGCGCAGGGCTTCCAGCGTCGCGCGGGGGAATTCGGGCATCTCGTCCATGAACAATACGCCGCGATGGGCCAGGCTGATTTCACCCGGCCTGGCGCGCGCGCCACCGCCCGCAATGGCGGCCTGGCTCGCGCTGTGGTGCGGCTCGCGAAAAGGCGGACGGGTGATGAGCTTGCCCTCGCGCAGCAGCCCCGCCACGGAATGCACCATGCTCACTTCCAGCGCCTCGCGCGGGGTAAGATCGGGCAGCAGCCCGGGCAGCCGCGCCGCCAGCATTGATTTACCCCCTCCCGGCGGGCCCAGCATCAGCAGATTATGCCCGCCCGCCGCCGCCACTTCCAGCGCCCGGCGGGCGGTTTCCATGCCGCGCACATCGGCGAGATCCAATGAGGCTCCGCCGCCACCCAGCGCGCCAGGTGCCGGGGCGGGCAGCAATTGCGTGCCGCGAAAATGGTTGATCAAGCATAAAAGATCCGGCGCGGCGAGAATATTCACCTCACCCGCCCAGCCGGCTTCAGCCCCTTGTTCCTCCGGGCAGATCAGCCCCAGGTCACGTTGCGAGGCCGCAATGGCAGCGGGCAGCACACCGGCCACCGGGGTAATGCGCCCATCCAGCGACAATTCACCCAGGGCGGCAAACTGGGCCAGCTCATCGGCGGGCACCACATCCATGGCGGCAAGCACGGCAAGGGCCACCGGCAGGTCGAAATGGCTGCCTTCTTTCAGCATGTCCGCCGGCGCCAGATTAACAAGCACCCGCTTGGGCGGTAGTGCCAGCCCCATTGCGGTTAGCGCCCCGCGCACGCGCTCGCGCGCTTCGCCCACGGCTTTGTCGGGCAGCCCAACCATCAGGAAATTGGGCAGCCCGGCGCTGATCTGCACCTGAATCTCGACCCGTTGCGCCTCGATTCCGGCAAAAGCAAAGCTGTTGACCCGCGCAACCGTCATAAAACACCCGTTAAGATTGTGTTTATGCTATTGTTGCGTGCCTTGATTGTCCAGTGCGTTCACGCCGTGGCAACGCCTCTTGATGCGCGGGATGGGCCTTCGTAACAAGGCGGGAACAGCAGGCCGGGCAGGCCGCAAGCGGAGGCGAGATGAGGAAGTGGAGCGAAGCCGACATTCCCGACCTTTCGGGCCAGCGTATACTGGTCACGGGCGGAGCCAGCGGCATTGGCTTCGAGGCCGCGCGGGCCCTGGCCCAGCATGGCGCCGAAGTGCTGGTGGTGGACCGTAACGAGCAGGCGGGCCATGCCGCGCTCGCGCGCATCCGCGCGCTGAAGCCCGATGCCAGGCTCGCCTTCCTGCCGCTGGATCTCAGCCACCTGCAAGCGGTGAAGGATTTTGCCGCCGCCCTGATCGCCGAGGGCAAGCCGCTGGATGTCCTCATCAACAATGCGGGCATCCAGCCCATCGCCGAGCGGCGCGTCAGCGCCGATGGGTTCGAGCTGACCTTCGCCATCGGGCATCTCGGCCATTTCACGCTCACCGCCCTGCTTTGGCCGCGGCTCGAAGCCGCCCCGGCGCCCCGCGTGGTCACGGTATCGAGCATGGTGCACGGCCAGGGCCGGCTCGATTGGGACGATCTGCAAATGACGGGGGGCTACTCCTCCCAGCGCGCCTATAACCAGACCAAGCTCGCCAACCTGCTCTTCGCCCGTGAATTGCAGCGCCGGATCGACCAGGCCGGCAGCCGGGTCAGGAGCATCGCCGTGCATCCGGGAGTGGCGCAGACCTCCATTGGCGCCAACCGCAAGCAGCTTGGCCGCTTCCGGCTGGGCGATTATCTGGTCAGCCTGGTCCTGTCCGTGGTCATGCCGTTCCTCGGCCAGCCTGCCGCGGCCGGCGCGTTGCCGACCATGTATGCCGCTGCCGCGCCCGAGGCCAAGGGGGGTGGCTTTTACGGCCCGGACGGGTTCGGCGAGATGAAGGGCGCGCCCAAGCCCGCCACCATTAAGCCCGTCGGACAGGACATGAACGCCGGCGCCCGGCTCTGGCGGGTGACGGCGCAGCTGGCCGGTGTGGCGTTTCTTGAATAAGAAAAAGGGTAGGTTTTCGTGGGCCTTTTACAAAAAAGGGCCCACATCCCCAAAAACTTTTACAATTTTCGGGGGTTAGAATCCGCCTTCGATGGCGATTTCCTGAACCGGCCGGCGCGGACTTGGTGTCTCGCCTGCTTGCAGGGATTCGGGCAGCAGCGTTTTGGGGCCTTGTTTGCCAATCGCGACACCGGCTTCCACCCGCATGCCCTTGGGAATGTTCAAGGTGGTGTAAATCTTATCGTATTCAATGCCGCCCATGCCATGCGCATGCCAGCCCATGAAGGCCGCCTGCAAGGCCAGATAGCCCCAGGCGGCCCCGGCATCAAAGGAATGGCTGTAGGAGGGCACATGCCCCTTGCCCTGTATCTCCATCGTCTCTTCAGAGACAATGAACACCAGTGCAGAGGCGGTTTTGGCCCAGCTTTGGTTGAACGGGTTCAGCAGGCCAAGAAATTTGTCCCAATGCGCGTTATCGCGCCGTGCATACAGAAAGCGCCAGGGCTGCGCATTGAAGGATGAAGGCGCCCAGCGCGCGGCCTCGAACATCGTGCGCAGCTCAGCCTCGGAAATGGCTTCGCCCGTAAAAGCGCGTGGCGACCAGCGCTTTAGGAAGATATCCTCGATCGGATGGTCGGCGGTGCGGTTATTGGCGGTGATCATAAAGCATGGCCTCTTTCAACACGTGGCATTGGGCGCCCACAGACTGGCAAGCCGGTTATGCCGTGCCAGGAAAGGCGCCGGATTATTGCAGATTGCGGTTGGGTGCCTCGGCGGCGATATGCGTGGCGGCGGGCGCTTCGGCCACTTGCTCGCTTTGGCCGTTGCGGGCGATGACGGTGGGTGTGGCTGGCCGGTTATAGATGAATCCGTAAGTGGGGTAGGGTGATCCCCATTTGCTGGAATCGCCAATCTCAACCTCGACATCGGTCCAGTTATTATCGGGTGAGACATCCTGGATCGTCACATCGTTGGTGATGGTGTCGGGCTCCCAGTTGGCCTGGGTCACCAGAATGGTCCGGCTGTTGATGACGGCGGTAACGACGGCGACATGGCCGAGCGGCATACGGTGGATGGGGCGGAAATTCAGCACGGCCCCCACCTGCGGCACATGGCCGCGGGCGTAACGGCCCGCCGCCTTGGCCCACCACAGGAAGGCATCGCCGACAATGTCGATATGCGAGATTTCGCGCGCGTAGGGCACGCATTGCAGGCTGGCATTGCGAAACCGCGCGGCGCGAATCTCGCGTGCGCGCAGCCGCTCGTAATAAGCGTGGCTGTGCCGGACCTCATGCCGTGCGGCGGTGTGGTAGATATGGTGTGTTTCGTAGTGCGCCCGCTCATGCCGGCGGGCTTCGCGCATATGGGATTCATGGTATACGGCGCGATGGTGGATGACATGCCGCGCGACCCGGTGGTGCGGTTCGGCGTGGGCGTGATGCTCGGTGCTGGCATGGGCGGCGGCGGGGGCCAAAAGCGTAGCGGCGGCAAACGAAACACCCATCAGAAACCCTCGGGCGAGGGCTGTGAGCCGGTGGTGTGCGGGTTTGCCTGTGGCCATACGCTGTCTCATCTCCCGGATTGCCGAAACGTCATGACAAAGGTCTGGTATGCGCTAATCGCGGATTGAATCTCGTGCAATCGGTCCATGCGACAAATATGCAACATACATCTAAAAAAAATATTTTCAGCGCGCGGCAAGGGGAAACTTAAGACAAATTTCCTAATTCAGAGTGGTGGGCCGCGCGGAGCGGCGGCCCGGACCGCCAGGAGTCGGCGGTTCCTGATGGATCCGGTAACCGCCTCATTTAGAACACAAAATAGTGCCTGTCCGATTCACCGGCAGGCGGTGATCATGATCTCGACCAGGTAGCGCGGGTCCGCCAGGACCGATTGCACGCACGCGCGCGCCGGGGCGCCGCCTTCGGGCAGCCAGGCGGTCCAGACCTCGTTCATCGCGCCGCGGTCTGCAATATCCTTAAGCCAGATATGCGCCTGAAGCAGGCGAGTATTGTCGGTTCCGTGCGTTTCCAGCAATTCGTCGATCTGTTCTAGCACGTCCTTGGTCTGGGCTTTCACATCGCCATCCAGATTCCGGGCGACCACGCCCATGGTGTAGACGAAGCCATGATACTCCACCGCCTTGGCGAGGATGGGGGAGGCGTCGGTGCGGATGATGCGGCTCATGAAAATCTCCGTTCAGGTCAGTGTTGCAGGCCGATAATATGCGGGGGAACGACCGGCACGTTGTTGATTTCGGGCTGGCTGTCCGTATTGCCGGTGCGCTCGCAGCGGGTAATCTGGCTGTCGCGCTGGTGCAGGGCGCCCATTGTCTCGGCGTCGAACACGCGGTTGGGTGTTGCGCCGTACATCAACCCGTTCTGCGCCGTGCGCCCGGCCAGATCCAGCGTGTTCTGGCGGTATTGCGCGTTGGCCTGCGCGGTGCAGGCTGCGGTGTCGGCTTGTTGCGCTGTATCTTGCGGTTGCGCCGCGCATCCGGCCAGCCCCAGGCAGGCAAGTCCCGCCAAAACCAATCTGTGCATTTGTTCAATTCCGGCTATGTGCCGCTCCGCAATAGAAGGATTTGGCCAAAACTCAACCGGCCACCCGCAGCAGGATCTTGCCGATATGCGTGCTGCTTTCCATCAGCGCGTGCGCCTTATCCGCCTGTTCCAGGGGGAAGGTGGCGGCGATTACCGGGCTGACCCGGCCGGATTCCAGCAGCGGCCAGACATGTTTTTTCAGCGCCGCGGCGATGGCGCTCTTCTCGGCGGTGTTGCGCGGGCGCATGGTCGAGCCGGTGACACTCAGCCGCCTTGTCATGATCCGCTGCAGGTCGAACCCATCGGCCTTGGCGCCGCCCATTACCGCCACCAGCACCAGCCGCCCCCGCGGGGCCAGGGATTTGAGGTTGCGCGCGGCATAGGGCGCGCCCACTATGTCCAGCACCACATCCACCCCGCGCTTTTCCGTCTGCGCGGCAATGATTTCGGCGAAATCCTGCGTATTATAGTTAATGGCGGTGGCGCCGAACCGCTCTATGGCGGCGCATTTCTCGTCCGATCCGGCGGTGGCGAACACGCGGCTGCCTTGTGCACGGGCAAGCTGAATGGCGGTAAGCCCAATGCCGGACGTGCCGCCATGCACAAGCAGGCTCTCGTTGGGCTTGAGCCCCGCTATATCGAACAAATTAGCCCAGACGGTGAAGAAATTCTCAGGCAAGGTGGCGGCTCGTGGGGCATCGAAGCCATGCGGCCAGGGCAGGCATTGCGCCGCCGGCACGGCCACATATTCGGCATAGCCGCCGCCATTGCACAGGGCGGTCACTTTATGGCCGGGATAAAACCCGCTGGCCATGGCGCCCAGCGCCACCACCTCACCCGCCACTTCCAGCCCCAGCACGAGGCTTGCACCGGGGGGGGGCGGGTAGAGTCCCTTGCGCTGCTGCACATCGGGCCGGTTCACCCCGGCCATGGCCACGCGGATCAGAATCTCATCCTCTCGCGGCACGGGCAGGGGGCCGGTGCGCACGCAAAGAGCCTCGGGCCCGCCAGGGGCCTCGATACTTACATAACGCATGCTCTCGGGCAGGTTCATGTGCCTATAGGCACGACATCAGCGCCCCGCCGTCAACCCTTGCTCCCGCGCGGGCCAAATGCGAGTTAGGCGGCGCATGACAATTTCTCGCCGTCATTTGCTGGGCTGTGCCGGGGCCGCGCTGGGCGCGTTGCCTGCGCGCGCGGCCGCCGTGGCGCAACTGGCGGCCCCCGCCATCTCCGTGTGCGGTGTGGTGCTGCCCTTTTCGGGCGCGGATGCGCTGATCGGCGATGAGATTTGGCGCGGTATTCAGCTCGCCGCCGCGGATTCGGGGGCGATCACCATGGAAACGGCCGATATGCCCGGCCAGTCCGGCGCCGCCCCTGCGGTGAACGGGCTGCTTTCCGCGCATCATCCCGGGCTGTTGCTGGGCAGCGGCTTGTCGTCCTTGTCTTATCCGGCCTCGGCCGCGGCGGAGCTGGCGCAGGTGCCGTTTATCGAGCTGACCGCCCCGGCCGATGGCATCACCGCGCGCGGGTTCAAATATCTGCTGCGCACCGGCCCCACCACGAGCATGACCGCCGCCCTTGCCGTTGATACCATCAAGGCGCGGTTTGCGGGCAAGCGGCTCGGGCTGCTGTTCAATATCGGGGCCACGGCCGGGGCCATCGCGGCGGCGGTGCTTTTGGCTCTGAAAGCGGCGAAGATGCCGGTTATTCTGGCCATTGGCTACCCTGAGGATGTGGCCGATCTGCGCGACCAGGCCGGGCGGCTGATGCGCGCCAAGGTGGATGTGGTGCTGCACGCCGCCACGCTGGATGGCGCGTTGGGCTTTGCGCTCGCCTGCCGCACGTTGGACTGGCAGCCCCAGGCGCTGATCGGCTGCGGACCGGGCTATTTGTACCGCGAAACACCAGCCGCCCTGGCTGGCGGCCTGGAAGGGGCCTTGGTCATTGGCGCGCCGTTCTACCCCGCATCCGCGGCCGCGATTGCCGCCACCTATCAGGCCCGGTTTGGCATGGCGCCCCGCGCCGCCGATAGTTTGACCGCCTATGTCGGCGCCCGGCTGGTGTTTGACACGCTGGCCAGCATAAAGGGCGATCCTGCCAAGCTGCTTGCCGCCCTGCGGCAGCTTGCTTTGCCAAAGGGCCGCTTGGCCAACGGGTTTGGCGTTAAGTTTGACGATTCGGGCCAGAACAGCGAGAGCTTCGTGACCCTGCAGCAATGGCAAGGGGCCGCCTTGCGGCCCGCCATGGGCTAAAGCCGCGGCATATCGCGACGAATTTGCAATTAACTTGCCATTCTTGCAGGGCGCCCCTATCACTAAAGACATAAACAAGGGCTGACGATACGGCCTGGCCAAACAAAGTGGGGCAACGAAAAGAATGAAGCCTGGAATCCACGCGGCGTTGGGAGTGGCCTTGTTACTGGCGTTGGGCGGCCATGCGGCCCTGGCGCAGGGCGCTGTTGGGGGTAATCCGCTCGCCCCGGCCAATGCCTATGTTAACGCCCCGCATGACTGGCAGATGTGGCTACCCAAGCCGGGCTCGCCCATGGAAGCCCGGATCGACTGGCTGATGCGCTATGTATTATGGATCATGGCGGCCGTGGTTGGGTTTGTGGGGCTTTTGCTGGCCTGGGTCATTTACCGCTACCGCGCGCACAAAAACCCCATCCCCAGCCAGACCACCCATAACACGCTGATTGAGGTGATCTGGATCGTCGTGCCCACGCTGATCCTCGCGGCGATCATCGTGCCCTCGATCGATCTGATCTATTACGAGGCGGATACCCATAATCCGTATATGACCGTTACCGTCACCGGGCATCAATGGTACTGGGAATACAACTATAACGCCGTGCCGGGGCTGGATTATTCAAGCTATATGATCCCGGACGACAAGATAAAGTCAGGCGAGATCCGCCGCCTTTCGGTCGACCATCCCATGGTTCTGCCAGTGGGCAAGAAGATCAGATTCGTCATCACCTCGGGCGATGTGCTGCATGGCTTCTACCTGCCTTCGCTGGGTGTGCAGAAATACGCCATCCCCGGCACCACGCTCACCAGTTGGACCATCATCCCCAAGGCCGGCACCTATTACGGACAATGCAACCAGATTTGCGGCATGGACCATGATGCCATGCCCATCGAGATCAAGGCCGTGCCGCTGGCCGATTATCTGGCCTGGACGAAAATGGCGCGCGCACAATATACGGAGAATGACGTGCCGGCGGCACCGCTCTCCTCGCCCATGCCCGTCAACCAATTCGCCGACGCCGCCCGCTGAGGCCAGGAGGAGCCTGAACCGACATGTCCACCAGCACTCATGATCACGCCGCGCCGCAATCCGGGCATGCGCATCACAAGCAGGGCTTCATCAGCCGCTGGCTGATGAGCACCAACCACAAGGATATCGGCACGCTCTACATCACCATGGCCTTCATTGGCGGCTGCACGGGTGGGGTGCTGTCGATGATCATGCGCCTGCAGCTGATGTATCCGCACAACACCATCGTCACCAATGGCGAGGCCTGGAACGCGATCATCACCGCGCACGGGCTGATCATGATTTTCTGGTTCGTGATGCCGGCCCTGATCGGCGGCATGGGCAACTGGTTTGTCCCGATCATGATCGGCGCGCCCGACATGGCGTTTCCGCGCCTCAATAATATGAGCTTCTGGTTTCTCGTCGCCGGGTTCATCTTTGTCATGCTCGGGCTGCTGCTGGGCCACGGCACCGGGGCGGGATGGACACTCTACCCCCCGCTGGACAATGCCCGCTTCTCCCCCGGTGTGGCGACCGATTTTTCGCTC
>JAKBBM010000123.1:0-562 GCA_021808545.1 Pseudomonadota bacterium
CGGCTGGGGAGCCAGCCAAGGCACCGTTGTGCCTGCGCCTGTTTGCCTGGCGCGATGGCGCCGAGTGGCAAGTGCTGCCGGGCGGGCTTGGCCTGCCGCTGGCCACCGCAGATGCGCCAGCGCACCTCGGGATCAAGGATCTCTGGGTGCTGGATAGCGAAGAACCGCACACGATTGCCGGCGCCGCCCCGGCGGAACCGCCTGAGCATGTAAAATTTCTGGCCGCCGCGTACCTGCCTTCACGCTTGGCGGATAATCTGTTCTGGCTGGGCCGCTCAGTGGAACGGCTGGAAGCCGCGGCCCGGCTGCTGATGCTGGCTCTGCCGCGGCTCGAATCCGGCACCTCCCTGCCACGGGACATGGCCGAGCGCACCCTCCTTTCCCGCTGCCTTGGCCAGGCCGGATTGCTGCCGCCAGATGTGGCGGGCTTTGCAATCTCCGGACGGCTGCTGCGGCAGACGCTGGCGCAGCGGCGGCCGGTTGACCGGCTGCTGCAAGAGGTGGCGCGCCTTGTGGATGCCTCGTCCGAACGGCTTTCACCCTCCATGCTCGCCACAGTACG
>JAKBBM010000123.1:572-2639 GCA_021808545.1 Pseudomonadota bacterium
CTTCGCCCTACAACAAGCCCGCGAGGCGCTGCCCAACGAGGACGCCGCATTACCGGCCATGCTCAGCTTTGCCGCCACCTTCGCGGGCATCGCGGCAGAGAATATGTCCCGCGATGGCGGCTGGCTGTTCCTGGAAATGGGGCGGCGGCTGGAGCGCGGCGAAACCCTGGCGGAAACCCTGGCCATTTTGCTAGGCGGCCCGGTAAGACGGCTGGAGCCAGGCATGGCGCTGGGAATCGAAATCGCCGATTCGGTGCTGAGCTACGAACTGCGCCATGCCGGTATTCTTGCCCCCGGCCCGGTGCTGGCCATGCTGCTGACAGAACTTTCCAACCCTCGCGCGCTGGCGTTTCAGTGTCATGCGCTGCGCGCCTGCCTGGAGCGGCTGGGCGCCGACGACGATGCCGAAACTGCAAGGCAATTACTGCAAGACGTGACCAATCTTGCCGCCGGCGCCACCCCCCTTAACACGGCACTGGGCGGCATTGCAGCAAAGCTGCGTCAACTTTCAGACCGCGTGCACCGCCGTTTCTTCACCCTGCTGCCGGAAGCGCATACGCTGGAAGAAGAAGAGATTTTGGAAGCAGCGCAATAATCTGCCAAGCTGCACCGCGATATGACGCTTTACCGCCTGCACCATAGCACAACCTACGATTATGCCGAGCCCGTGGTCATCGGCACGCATTTCATGCATCTGCTCCCGCGTGACCGGCCAGGGCAGTCGGTGCGCGAGGCGCAGCTCGACATTTTGCCCGCGCCGGATTGCCGGCGTGATGAGGTGGACCATTTCGGCAACCCCACCACCATGGTCTCCCTGGCAGGCGCGCATAAGCAGTTCAGCGTCAGCCTGAGCGCCACGGCTGAGGTGAACCTGCCCGCCCCGCCCCCGGCGCCAGAGACCCCGCGGTGGGAGGCCGTTGCCACCTGGGGCCAGCAGGATCTGGAGGTGGCGGAATTCTGCCTGCCAAGCCGGCTTGCCATGCCTGCCAATGAAATAGCCGATTATGCGGCGGTGAGCTTCCTGCCTGGCCGCACCATACTGGAGGCGCTGCTGGAGCTGAACCAGCGCATCTTCACGGAAATGACCTACCGGCCCGGCGTTACCAACAACTTCACGACCGCGTTGCAAATTTTGCACACGCGTACCGGGGTCTGCCAAGATTATGCGCATTTCATGCTGGCCTGCCTGCGGGCCCTTGGCCTGCCGGGGCGGTATGTGTCGGGCTACCTTTGTACGCTGCCGCCGCCAGGGCAAGAAAAACGGCGCGGCGCGGACCAAAGCCATGCCTGGATAGGCGCCTGGGCAGGGCCGGAGATCGGCTGGGTGGATTTCGACCCAACCAACAACCTGATGGTCAGCAACGAACATGTTACCCTTGCCTGGGGCCGGGATTTTTCAGACGTATCGCCTCTGCGCGGCATTATTCTGGGTGGCGGCCGCCACATGCTGCATGTGGCGGTGGATTTGGAGCCGGTGCTGACCTGACCGGAACCAAAGCGTATTCAAAGTCTGAATCTCATGCTATTTTATTAAAGATTCAAAATGCCGAAAGTCCGGTTTGCGCCCGGCCGAGGATAAGCGCATGCACGTCGTGTGCGCCTTCATAGGTATTCACGGATTCCAGATTCACCATGTGGCGGATGACGTGATATTCGTCCGCGATGCCGTTGCCGCCCAGCATATCCCGCGCCTGACGGGCGATATCCAGCGACTTGCCGCAATTGTTGCGCTTCAGCAGTGAGATCATTTCCGGTGCAGCCTCGCCTGCATCCATCAGCCGGCCGAGCGCCAAAACGCTGTGCAGGCCAAGGGTGATCTCGGTCTGCATGTCCACCAGTTTTTTCTGGATCAGCTGTGTGGCGGCCAAGGGTTTTCCGAACATCTTGCGGCCGAGCGTGTACTCCCGCACCGTATGCCAGCAGAATTCAGCCGCACCCAGCGCACCCCAGGCGATGCCGTAGCGGGCATTGTTGAGGCAGGAGAACGGGCCGCGCAGGCCCTTTACGTCCAGCATCGAATCCTCGGGCACGAACACCTCATCCATCATGATCATGCCGGTGATGGAG
>JAKBBM010000124.1 GCA_021808545.1 Pseudomonadota bacterium
CTGGATGCCGTGCGCAAGCGCCCCGGCATGTATATTGGCGACACCGATGACGGCTCTGGCCTGCACCATATGGGCTTTGAGATCATCGACAACGCGGTGGACGAGGCCCAGGCTGGCTTCGCCGACAGGGTCGAGGCGGTTTTGAATGGCGACGGTTCGATGACCGTGCGCGATAATGGCCGTGGCATCCCCACTGACATCCACCCCGAGGAGGGGGTTTCGGCCGCCGAAGTGGTGCTGACCAAGCTGCATGCCGGCGGCAAGTTCAACCAGAACAGCTACAAGGTCTCTGGCGGGCTGCATGGCGTGGGCGCGGCCGTGGTGAATGCCCTGTCGGAATGGATGGAAGTGCGCATCTGGCGCAACGGGCAGGAGCATTTCATCCGTTTCGAGCATGGTGAAACAATGGCGCCGCTCAAGCTGCTCGGGCCGACCGACCATCCCAACGGCACCGAAGTCACGTTCAAACCCTCGGCGGGCACCTTTACCCATACCGAATTCGATTACGCCGTGTTCGAGCGCCGGCTGCGCGAGCTGGCCTTCCTGAATTCCGGCCTTGCCATAGCGCTGCGCGATGAGCGCCACGACCCCGTGCAGGAAGCCCTGTTCCATTACGAGGGCGGGGTGAGCGCGTTCTGCGCCTGGCTCGACCGCGCCAAGAACGCCGTGCTGCCCGCCCCCATCACCGCGCTGCACGAAGCAAAAGAAGCGGGGATTAAGGTTGAGTTCGCGCTCTCCTGGAATGATTCCTACCATGAGACGATGCTCTGCTTCACCAACAACATCACCCAGCGCGATGGCGGCACGCATCTGGCCGGATTCCGCGCGGCGCTGACCCGTGTTGTCAGCAATTACGCCAAGACGATGGGCAAGAAGGATAATGTGGAGTTCGCCGGCGAGGATATGCGCGAAGGGATGACCGCCGTGCTCTCGGTCAAGGTGCCGGATCCCAAATTCTCCTCGCAGACCAAGGATAAGCTGATTTCTTCGGAAGTGCAGCCGGTGGTGCAGGCGGCCGTGGCCGATGCGCTCTCGCATTGGTTCGAGACGCACCCGCGCGAGGCCAAGAGCGTCGTGCAGAAGGTGATTGATGCCGCCGCCGCGCGCGAGGCCGCGCGCCGCGCGCGCGAGCTGACCCGGCGCAAGGGCGTGCTGGATATTTCCTCGCTGCCCGGCAAGCTGGCCGATTGCCAGGAACGCGACCCCGCCCAAAGCGAGCTGTTCCTGGTGGAGGGTGATTCCGCCGGCGGCTCCGCCAAGCAGGGGCGCGACCGTAAATTCCAGGCGATCCTGCCGCTCAAGGGCAAGATCCTGAATGTGGAGCGCGCCCGGTTCGACAAGATGCTGAGCTCGGCCGAAATCGGCACGCTGATCACAGCGTTGGGCGCTGGCATTGGCCGGGCCGATCCCGAACAAGGCGGGTTCGATGCGGCCAAGCTACGCTATCACCGCATCGTCATCATGACCGACGCCGATGTCGATGGCTCGCATATCCGCACGCTGCTGCTCACCTTCTTCTACCGGCAGATGCCGCAACTGATCGAGCGTGGGTATCTCTATATCGCGCAGCCGCCGCTCTACCGCGCCAAGCGCGGCAATGATCAGCGTTATTTAAAGGATGACGAGGCGCTGGAAGCCTTCCTGCTGGAACGCGCCCTGGGCGAGGCGCGGCTGGCCAGCGGCGATCTGTTGCTGGCGGGTGATGAATTGCGCGCCGAGGCGGCCTGGATTGGCCAGGTGGTGCACCGGCTGCAAGCGCTCGCCAACGCGCTGCCCATGGCGTATCTGGAGCAGGTGGCGGTGGCCGGGCTGTTCGCGCCCCAGGCGCTGGGCGATGCGGCGCGCGATGCCGCCTTGGTGGCGCGGTTGAATGCGCTGGCCCTGCCGAGCGAGCGCGGCTGGGTCGTGACCTCTGATGCTTCTGGAATCACGCTTGGACGCATGGTGCGCGGCGTGGCCGAGCGTTACACGCTGGATGCCGCGATTTTGCGCACCGCCGAGGCGCGTTACCTAGCCGAGCGGGCCCCGCGCTTGGCGGAATTGTTTGGCGAGGGGGCGACGCTCACAATCGACAGCACGCCCAAGCCGGTTCATGGTCCGGCCCAGATGTGGGAGGCCTTGCTGGCCACCGGCCGCAAGGGGCTGACCATTTCGCGCTTTAAAGGCCTGGGTGAGATGAACCCTGAGGAGCTGTGGGCGACCACGCTGGACCCCAAGGTCCGGCGCTTGTTGCAGGTGAAGGTCGCGGATGCGGAGGATAGTGACCAGATCTTTGCCACGCTGATGGGCGATGTGGTGGAGCCCAGGCGGGAATTTATTGTCAGCAACGCGCTGAAAGTCGCCAATCTCGATACGTAAGGGCGCGGCTCAGCCCTTATTGAGGGTCCGGCGCAGGGTCTCGGCCAAATCCGTGGCCGAGAAGGGCTTGCTGATAAAAGCGGTATTATGGCCCAGATCCTCGCCGGGAAAGACAGCATTGGGCATGTAGCCGGTGGTGAACAGCACCGCCGCATCCGGCCAGCGTTGCCGGAAAATATCGGCGAGCTGGCGCCCGTTCAGTGAGCCGGTCAGCACCATATCGGTGAACAGCAGATCAATCCGCGGACTTGTTTCGATGAAGGGGATCGCGGCGGTG
>JAKBBM010000125.1 GCA_021808545.1 Pseudomonadota bacterium
AGGACACGGCGATGCCAATTTGTGCCTGCCGCAGCGCGGGGGCATCGTTCGCGCCGTCACCGCACATGCCAACCGTGTGACCGCCTTTTTGAAAGGCTTTGACGAGGCGGTATTTATCCTCGGGGAATACTCCGGCAAACACCGCGTAATCGCCCGGCGCCACTTGGGCGGGAATGCTGCCCGCCGGGCAAACGGCGCCGCCAATGCCGACAGCATGCGCGATGGTTCCTGCAGTAGTGGCGGCATCGCCCGTTACCATCACGGTGGCAACGCCGAGTTTGGCCAGTTCGGCAATTAGTGGCGCGGCATCCTCGCGCGGGCTGTCGCTCAACGCCACCAGCCCCGCGAGGCGCAAGGCATTGGCTGGCCCACAGGCAATGGCCAGCACACGATTGCCCTGGGCCGCAAGCTCCTCGGCCTGGGCTGCCGCCTTTGGAAGCGGCACCGCCATAGCTGCTATCGCCGCATAGGCGCCTTTTAGCACAACCCAGTCCGCACCCTCGCGCCATATCACCGCTTCAGAGGCTTTCCGGGCAGGATCGAAAGGGGCGAAGCGGCGTACGGGCGGCAACACCGCTCCGCTTGCGGCGGCTTCCTGCCGAATCGCTGTATCCACAGCATCCTTGCCAGCTTCGCTGCTGGCCGCAGCGGCCAGAGCCAGGATATCGGCCGGGCTGAAATCGTCGAAGGCGCGCACGGTGCCGACGCGGAGCTGGTTCTGGGTCAAGGTGCCGGTCTTGTCGGCGCAGAGCACGTCCATGGCCGCAGCCTCGTGCACAGCGGAGAGGCGCGTCGGCAGCACGCCGCGCCGGACCAGGCGCTGCGCCCCGAGCGCGGTGGCAAGGGTGAAGGTGGCGGGCAGCGCGACCGGCACAGAGGCCAGAATGACGGTCAGGGTCAAAGAAATGAGGTGGGTTAACGGCATCTCGTGCGCGCGCGCATAGCCGATCATCATCAGCAGCACGAAGCCGTTGAACACGGCAAGGTTCCGCACCACGCGCAGAATCGCGGATTGTTCCGCGCTGGGTCCATCGGCAATGCGCACCAATTCGGCGGCGCGGCCAGAATAAGTGCGGGCACCCGTTGCCACCACAAGCGCCTCCGCCTCACCCCGGCGGACCATGGCGCCCGCATAGCTTGCCGCACCGGCGCTGGCTTCAATGGGCAGCGATTCGCCGGTGATCATCGACTGATCGAGCAACACATTGCCTCCGGCGAGCCGCACATCCGCGGGTACTATGGCGCCAAGGGATAGTTTTACCAGGTCGCCCGGCACGACCTCACGCGCCGGAAGCACGAGCCAGCCGCCATCACGGCGGACCGAGGCCGTGAGCGCCAGGCGCGATTTGAGCGTGGCCAGCGCGGTATCGGCTCGTGCCTCCTGCACAAAGGAGAGTGCCGCGTTGAACAGGAGGAGTCCGACGATGACAGCGGCTTCGAGATAGGCGCCGGTGAGAGCCTGGAGCAGGACCGCTGCCTCCAGCATCCATGGCACCGGTGCCCAGAAATGGCCCAGCAAGGTCACCAGCGGGTTGCGCCTGGGTTCGGCAACTTCATTCGGGCCATGTTCCGCCAGCAGCCGGCGCGCCTCGGCGCTGGACAAGCCCTGCGAGAGATTCGAGGGGAGAACAGAAGCATTTTCCAGCATCACAAGCCCGTTATGCTCCCAAATTACAGCCCTTGCCCAGCTTGCCGCCTTGGCACAAGCTCGACGCATGCGCGTATTGCTGATCGAAGATGACGCCTTAATCGGCAACGGCCTGGTGGCCGCGTTGAAATCCGCTGGTATGACGGTGGATTGGGTCCGCAATGGTCTCTCTGCCCAGGAGGCACTACGCGAGCCGGCTTACGCCATCGCGCTGCTGGATCTCGGCCTGCCTGGCATGGATGGCATGGCTGTGTTGAAAGCGGCGCGGCGGCAGGGGGCGGAGACGCCGGTACTCGTGATCACCGCCCGCGATGCGCTTGAGGACCGGGTTGCCGGGCTGGACCTCGGCGCCGATGATTATTTGGTAAAACCGTTCGAGGTGCCAGAGCTGCTGGCCCGTATGCGCGCACTCATGCGCCGCCGCGCAGGACGGGCCATATCACGGTTAAGTACCAGAGAGGCAGTGCTCGATACTGGCACGCATGAATTCTCCCATGGCGAGCGAACGGAACGCCTGCCCGCGCGGGAATATGCGCTAATGCAGGCGTTGATGGAAAGGCCAGGGCATATCTTCTCCCGATCGCAAATCGAAGAGCGCCTGTATGGGTGGGGCGAGGAGGTGGAAAGTAACGCGGTGGAGGTTCTTATCCATTCTGTCCGCCGCAAATTCGGCAAGGGGGTTATTCTCAACATCCGCGGCGCCGGGTGGATGGTGCCAAAATGAGAGGCCGCCCTTCTCTGCGCAAGACGGCTCTGGTCTGGGTCACCATGTTGCTGGCGATTGCCGGTTTGATCGCCGCCAGCGTGGCGTATCTGTATAGCAAGAGCGAGACTGCCGATTTTCTTGATAGGCAGCTTCGCCAGATCGCCCTGAACGCGGGGCCAGGGCTGGCCGTAGCCAACGCCCCTTCTGCACCAGATCAGGACCCCGAAGATCGCTTTGCTGTGACCATCTGGGACGCGGGTGGCCATATCG
>JAKBBM010000064.1 GCA_021808545.1 Pseudomonadota bacterium
TGGCGGTCATAAACCGGGGGCAGCTTGCGCTTAACCAGTGCGGCGCGCTTGGCCGCCAGCTCGTCCTCGTTCTCAAAGCAGGGGTAGAGGCGACCGGAGGCTTTCAGGGCTTCGGCAACCTGCGCGTAACGGGCAAACCGGTCAGACTGGCGGGCCTGTTCGTCCCACTCAATGCCCAGCCAGCGCAGATCATCGTAAATGCCCTGCTCATATTCCGGGCGGCCGCGCTCGGTATCGGTATCATCCAGCCGCAGCAGCAATTGTCCTCCCTCACGCCGGGCAAACAGGAAATTCACCAAGGCAGCGCGGGCGTTGCCGACATGCAGATAGCCGGTGGGGCTGGGGGCGAAGCGGACTTTAACCATTTCAGGGGGGTTAGCCGGTTTTGCCGGCGGGGGGAAGGCGGCGCATCGGCGGGAAGGATTTTCTTCGGCCACCCTCTTGCGCCTGAAGCGCAACCAGGATTATACGCCCCTCCACCGAACGATACGGGGCTATAGCTCAATTGGTAGAGCGTCTGCATGGCATGCAGAAGGTCAGCGGTTCGATTCCGCTTAGCTCCACCATCTCTCCCTCAACCCAGTAAATCTTGACGCAGGCCAGGAAAACGCATTGTCGCGCCGCGAAGACTCTCTCCACGGCGCAGGATACAAAATTACGCGACGCTCAGCTTCACATCCACGCTCTTGAAAATGGCGTTGGAATACGGGCAGACGATATGCGCCTTCTGCACCAGTTCCTCCAGCTTGGCCTTGTCGACGCCCTCGGCGGTAACGGTCAGTGCCGCGGTGATGCCAAAGCCGCCACCATCTTCGCGCGGGCCAACGCCGATCGCCGCGGAGACTTTGGTATCTTCAGGCAATTTCAGTTTTTCCTTGCCCGCCACCAGCTTCAGCGCGCCCAGGAAGCAGGCGGAATAACCTACCGCGAAAAGCTGCTCCGGATTGGTGCCCGGTCCGTCATCGCCGCCCAGGCCCTTTGGCACGCTCAGCGTCACATCCACTTTTTTGTCGCTCGAGGCACCCTGGCCGGCGCGCCCGCCGGTGGCATGGCCTTGCCCTGTATATAGAACTTCCTTAACGCTCATATCTCATCTCCTCATACGAGCGGCCAAGATGTGCGCTGAACTTTCCCAATGCAAGGGCGGCCTCACGCCAGGGCGTTACAGAAGCTTGAAATCCGCTGGCAGGCTTCCAGCAGCCGGGGCAGGGCGGTGGCAGTGGAAATGCGGATATGCGGGCTCATGGCAAAAGCTGCCCCTTGCACCACGCCCACCTGCGCCTCTTCCAGCAGCGCCATGGCAAAATCGCTGTCGGAGCCAATGCGTCGGCCTCCGGCGGTGGTCTTGCCCAGGCAACCGGCGATGCTGGGGTACACATAAAACGCGCCGTCTGGCCGGTGGCAGGCAAGGCCTGGCACCTGGTTCAACGCCGCCACTACCGCATCGCGGCGCTGCTCATAGGCGGCCGCGCGCTCGGCCAGGAAATCCTGCGGCCCCAGCAATGCCGCCAGCGCCGCCGCCTGGCCGATTGATGAAACCCCGGACGTAGCCGTGGCCTGCACCACCGTCGCGGCCCGGATCATCTCCGCCGGGCCGATGCACCAGCCGATTCGCCAGCCTGTCATCGCATAGGTTTTGGAAACGCCGGAGAGTGTCACCACCCGGTCCGCCAAATCCGGTGCCACTCCCAGTAAACTATGGTGCTGGGCCCCACCAAACAGCAGGTGCTCATAGATATCGTCGCTGAGCACCGACACCTGCGGATATTGCCGCAGTACCTGCGCCAAGGCCGCCAACGCCTCGCGGGAAATCGCCGCGCCGGAAGGGTTGCTGGGGTAGTTCAAGATCAGCAGCTTGGTTCGCCCGGTCACGGCGGCCGCCAGCGCCTCGGGCCGCAGCACAAAGCCCTGCGCCTGCGGGCAGGGCACAAACACCGGCACACCGCCGGCAAATTTCACCGTCTGCTCATAACCCGCCCAGGCCGGAGCCGGGATAACCACCTCATCCCCCGCGGCGATCAGCGCCATGACGACATTAAAAATGCCCTGCTTGCCGCCATTGGTTACCAGCACATCCTGTGGGCGGGTGGCGATGCCGTGCTCGCGGGTAAATTTTTCCGCCACCGCTATTCGCAGCTTCTCGGCGCCGCCCAGAGGCGGATATTTGGTCTCGCCGCGCCGTCCTGCCTCGTAAGCCGCGTGCACCACATGCTCTGGCGTCGGAAAATCGGGTTCCCCAAGAGAGAGGGAGATCACATCCTTGCCCTCAGCCTGCAAGGCGCGGGCACGTGCGGCCATGGCAAAAGTGGCGGCCAGCTCGGTGCGTCCAACACGGGGGGCGAATTCTGTCATGAAGCCGGGTTTATGCGCGGCCCAGGCGGGTAGCAACCCATCGCGCTCCCGCCACCGGGCTTTAAACCTGCCAGCCCCGCAACAGCAGGGGCAGCAATCCGCGGCGTTTAGGCTCGCTGTGAACCTCCATTTCCGCCGGCCGCACCACATTCATCGCCATCATCGTCAGCCGATAGGCCGCGTCTGGGTTGCGTTTGAAATAAGCCCGGATGATCGCATCAGCCTCGATGTCCAGCGGCCCCTGTGGAGCGTTGAGCATTTGGTCAAGAAACGCGAGAATGTTTTTGTGCTCTTGTCGGGTCACGTCGAACTTTAAGCGACAAAATACGTGTGGCAGGCAAGAGGGAATGTTACGGATTACGGCGAATTCACCCCGGGGACGTCTGTTTAATAGATTGATAAATAAAGATTAAATTTCCATCCCGCTCAAATTCACTTATATGTGACATCCCGATCGCATTCAGCACTTGGCGGGATGCAAAATTGCTCTCCCGCGCCACCGCGATAACCCGCTCCAGCCCGGCCTTGTCATGGCCATAATTCAAGGCCGCTGAGGCCGCCTCCCGCGCCAGTCCCACGCCGCGCGTCTCGGGGTAGAATGCAAAGCGTAGCGCCACGCCGCGCCCGTCTGGCCGGTGCATCAGCGCGGTCATGCCTAGAAACTTGCCCCGCTTGGCCCGTACTGCCCACATGCCATAGCCGTATTGCCCCCAATCGCGGATATTATGCGCTAGGTCCTCGGCCACCTGCACGGCTGAACGCACGCCGCCCAGCATCAGCGCATAGGCGCGCGGGTCGCCTTTCAGCCGGGTCAAATCCGGCAAATCCCAATAACCCACGGGCGTCATCCGCAGGCGCGCCGTTTCCAGCACCCAGGCGGATGAAATGCTCATGCCAGGGGCGGCTTACCGTGTCAGCGGCCGGTATTTAATGCGGTGCGGCTCGGCGGCATCCTGCCCGAGGCGGCGGCGCTTATCTTCCTCATAAGCTTGGAAGTTGCCTTCGAACCATTCCACATGGCTGTCGCCCTCGAAGGCCAGGATGTGGGTCGCCAGGCGGTCCAGGAACCAGCGGTCATGCGAGATCACCACGGCGCAGCCGGCAAATTCCATCAATGCGTCTTCCAGCGCACGCAGAGTGTCCACGTCCAGGTCGTTGGTCGGCTCGTCGAGCAGAATAACATTGGCTTCGGTCTTCAGCATCTTCGCCAGATGCACGCGGTTGCGCTCACCGCCGGAGAGAATACCAACCTTCTTTTGCTGGTCGGCGCCCTTGAAGTTGAACGCGCCCACATAAGCGCGGGACGCGATGGAGCGCTTGCCGAGATAAATCACATCCGTGCCGCCGGAGATTTCCTCCCACACGTTCTTGTTGTCATCCAGGCTGTCGCGGCTCTGGTCCACATAGCCCAGCTTCACCGTCTCGCCGATTTTCAAGCTCCCGGAATCGGGCTTGTCCGCCCCGGTGATCATCTTGAACAAAGTGGATTTACCCGCACCGTTGGGGCCGATCACGCCGACAATGCCGCCCGGCGGCAGCTTGAAGTTCAAATTCTCGATCAGCTCGCGGTCGCCAAAGCCCTTGCAGAGGTCCTGCGCCTCGATGACCGTGCCGCCCAGACGCGGGCCGGGGGGAATGACGATCTCCGCCACGCCGCCAGCCAGCTCCTGGCTCTTCTGCAGCATCTCCTCATAGCGCTGGATACGCGCGCGGCTCTTGGTCTGCCGGGCCTTGGCGGAGGCATTGATCCATTCCCGCTCCTCGGCCAGAGCGCGCTGGCGAGCACTCTCTTCCTTCTCTTCCTGCTGCAGGCGCTTCTGCTTCTGCTCCAGCCAGGCGGAGTAATTGCCCTCATACGGGTAGCCGCGCCCGCGCTCGATCTCCAGAATCCAGTTGGTCACATTATCCAGGAAGTAGCGGTCATGGGTGATGAGAATCACGGTGCCGGTATAATTCTCCAGCGTGCGCTCCAGCCAGGCCACCGATTCCGCGTCCAGATGGTTGGTCGGCTCATCGAGCAGCAGAATATCGGGCTTCTCCAGCAACAGGCGGCACAGCGCCACGCGGCGCTTCTCACCGCCCGAAAGCGGGCCAACATCAGCCTCAGCCGGCGGGCAGCGCAGCGCATCCAGCGCAATCTCAATCTGCCGGTCGAGGTCCCAGCCATCCTTGTTGTCGATGATCTCCTGCAGCTTGGCCTGCTCGGCCAACAGATCGTTCATCCTGTCGTCGTCCATCGGCTCCATGAACGCTTCGGAGATTTCGTTGAAGCGGGCGAGGGCTGCGCGCACTTCCTGGAAGGCTTCGGCGACGTTCTCGCCGACGTTTTTGGTGGGGTCGAGCTGCGGCTCCTGCGCCAGATAGCCGATCTTCACACCTTCCGCCGCCCAGGCCTCACCGCCATATTCGGTCTCGATGCCCGCCATGATCTTCAGCAGCGTGGATTTGCCAGCACCGTTCACGCCCAGCACGCCGATCTTCACCCCCGGCAGGAAGGAGAGGGTAATGCCCTTGAAAACCTCGCGCCCGCCCGGATAGGCTTTGGTGAGGTCTTTCATCACATACACATACTGATAAGCGGCCATGGGCAAATCCTGATAAACGCGGTTGCCCAGGGTATAGTTGCGCTGCCCAGCAGCGGCAACAGGGGCGGGTCGCCAGCTTTACCGCGCGGCGATCACGGCGGCGGCGCCGGCCATCATCCCCGCACTCGTCCGGTTTGCAATCCGCATGGCTTTCGGGCTTTGCAGTAACCGGCGGGCGCGCAGGGCAATGAAGCTCCAGGTGAGATCCGTGGCGGAAAGCACGCAGAACAATGCCGCCATCAAAATCGCCCAGCGGGTAAGGGTAACGTGCTTCACATCGATAATCGTCGGCAGGAGTGCGAGGTAGAACACCATGATCTTCGGGTTGCCCAGCGTCACCATCAGCCCCGTGCCGAACATGTGCAGCGGCCGGCGGCGGGGCAGGGCGGCATCGGCGATGTTCACCGGCGCGCGCCACATCCGCCAGGCAAGGTAGAGCAGATAGGCGACACCGGTAAATTTCAGGATAACAAAGACCACCGCGAAGCTCTGCGCCAGGGCAGAAAGCCCAAGGAACGTCACGGTGAGCCAGATGGCTTCGCCCACCCACATTGCCGCCAGAAAGGGCAGCACGTCGCGCAGGCCATTGGTGAGAATGCGCGAGACAAGGGCGGCGATGCTGGGCCCCGGCGCCCCGGCCATGATGGCCAGGGCGACGCAGAAGATCATGAGCTCGGAAAAACTCATGACACACTCGCGGTGATCAGATGAATGCTTGCCGCCAGCCTCACGCCGCCATTCGTCACCTCCGCATAGCCTGGCAGTGCGGCGCGGATGGTTTCATAAGCCGTCTGGCGCTGGGCCGGGCTGGCCTGTTTTTCATCCAGCAGCGCTCCGGCCGGTCCCATCATGCACGCCACACGGGCCTCCGCATCCAGCGAAACCCCATGCAAATGCACCGTTTGCGCCTGCACTTTGGCGTTCTTCCAGCCCGCCTGCTCAAGGACCGACAACACATAAGCTGCGTCGTCAAAAGCCAGCGGGCCGGGGGCGCGCGGTATGCGCGATGCGCCAGGACCAAGCAAAGCCTCGACCAAATGCAGGGGCACCGCCCAATGCAGGTTATCCTGAATCGGCGCCCAGGCCGCCGCCGCCAGCCGCGCCCCCGGTGCCGCGCTAAGGCGTAAATTGGCAAAGGCCGCCACGGGATCTTCGAAAAACATCACCCCGAAGCGCGAGATCAGCGCATCAGCCGGGGGTGAGAAAACCTCCGTCTGCGCATCACCCACCATGAATTCAAGATTGGCCGCGCCATTTCTTGCAGCCAGGTCGCGCGCGGCCTCTATCATCGGGGCGGCGATATCGACGCCCAGAACATGCCCTTTTGGCCCCACTTTGCGTTCCGCATCCAGGCTGGTGAACCCGACACCACAGCCGACATCCAGCACGCGTTCGCCCGGTAGCAGCGCAGCGGCGGCAATCACGACATCGTTCACCGGTGCCAGGCGCGCTTCCATGGCGCCGCCAAACGCTAGCCATTTCGGTGCCGCGACCCCGCTCCAATAGGCTCTCTGCTTGTCATTGGCCATGCCAGTCTGTCTCCTGAATGCCTGCGGCGGCAGCTTGTCCGCTCGCCCAAGCCCATTGGAAGTTATATCCGCCAAGCCATCCTGTCACGTCCACCGCCTCACCGATGAAATAAAGCCCCGGCACGGTTCTGCTGGCGCAATGGCGCGAGCTCAGCCCCGTCGTATCCACCCCGCCTGCCGTCACCTCAGCTTTCACAAAGCCTTCAGTGCCGGTGGGCGTGAATTCAAAACGGTTCAGCTTCACTCCCAGCCCGCGCAGGGTCCTGTCTGGCAAATCCGCCAGATTACCCGGATGCGCCTCGGCCAAATGCGCGGCGAGGCGGGCGGGCAGATGTTCAGCCAGCACGGCTTTCAGCCCCGCCTTTGGCCGGGCGCGCTTGGCGGCGGGCAGCGCCTCTTCCATGCGCGTGCCCGGCATGAAATCCACGAAAAAACTCTCCCCAGGCGCAAGATAAGACGAGATTTGTAGCACCGCCGGGCCAGAAAGCCCGCGATGGGTAAACAGCAAATTCTCCACAAATTGCGCTTTGCCGGCCTGCGTGGTCACCGATGCGCAAACCCCCGCCAGCGCGCTTATCCAGGCTGCCTCAAACGTCAGCGGCACCAGAGCCGGACGCGACTGCACCACCGCATGTCCGAATTGCCGCGCCAGCCGATAGGCAAAATCCGAAGCACCCAGCTTTGGAATCGATAAACCCCCTGTTGCCACCACGAGATTTTTGGCGCGGAAAATCCCCTTATCCGTCTCCACCCGGAAGCTGCCGTCATGCGCCACCTCCCCGATGCTCACCCCGCAGCGCAGTGCCGCCGGTTCCATCCGCGCCAGCAGCAGCTCGACAATCTGCCGCGCCGGGCCATCGCAGAACAGCTGCCCCAGCGTTTTCTCGTGCCAGGCAATGCCCGCTTTTTCCACCAGCGCCAGAAAATCCCGCGGCGTGAACCCCGCCAGCGCAGATTTGCAGAAATGCGGATTGGCTGAGATAAAGTTCTTCGCACTCAGCTCAAGGTTGGTAAAATTGCAGCGCCCGCCGCCGGAAATTAAAATCTTCCGGCCCGGCTCGGGGCCATGCTCCAGCACCAAAACGCGCTGCCCGGCTTGCGCCAAACTGCCCGCGCAAAACAGCCCGGCGGCCCCGCCGCCGATCACCACCGCATCGTAAATCTCTTGCATAAACAGGGTCTCTAGCCCTTCGCCTTGGCCAGCGCCAGAAACTGCCGCACAGCGGGCGAGGTTTCCGCCCGGCGGCTGGCCAGCATCAGCTCAGACTCCAGCGTGATGCCTTCAATTCTACGCAATACCACGCCGGGCAGGCCCAGACTTTTTGCCGGCTCAGGGATCAGCCCCAGCCCCAGCCCCGCGCCAACAGCGGTGAGCACGGTAATGAAATCGCGCACCGGGGTTAAAAATTCCGGTTCAAATCCGCCAGCCCTGCCCAAGGCCTGCAGCCGGGCCAGAAACCCCGCCTCCTCGCCAAAATGCGGTAGAATGAATTTCTGCGCCTTCAGCATCTGCGGCGTTAAAGCCTGGGCCTGCGCCAGCGCCCCAAGCGCGGGCAGGGCCAGCAGCAGCGCGTCGCGCTTGAGCTTCGTCACCCGCACCTCCGTTGGATAATTCGCCCGTGCTCGCAGCAAGCCGATGTCCAGCCGCCCGGCGGCAATTTCCTCCAATTGCCGGGGCGTTTCCATCTCGCGCAGATGAATCTCCACTGCGGGTGCTGCTTCATGATAGCGCCGCACCAAAGCGGAGGCGGTGCCGTCCCATGCCGCCGAGGCCACAAAGCCGATCTGCAGCCGCCCCACCTCGCCCCGCGCGGCGCGCTTGCCCAGGCTCTCACCTCGCTCCGCCTGGCGTAAAATCGCCTGTGCTTCGGGCAGAAACAAGGCGCCGGTGGTGGTCAGGCTTACCTGGCTGCGCTTGCCTCGGTGAAACAGCTTGCCGCCCAGATCCGTCTCCAGCCCCGCGATCAGCCGTGACACGCCAGATTGCGCCAACCCCAGCCGCTCCGCCGCCCTGGCAAAATGCAACTCCTCCGCCAGTATTTCAAAACAATGCAGAGCCCGCAGTTCCATTTTTAATCCGTTTTTTGCATCATAATTATCTTTTTAATG
This sequence comes from Pseudomonadota bacterium, assembly GCA_021808545.1. Lineage (GTDB taxonomy): Bacteria > Pseudomonadota > Alphaproteobacteria > Acetobacterales > Acetobacteraceae > Acidocella. The sequence goes on from JAKBBM010000064.1 coordinate 8,576, forward strand.
CGATTGCCAAGCGCACGCCAGCGCGGCACAATTACATCAGGTTAAGGGAGAACCACCATGGTCAAGGGCAAGATGTCATCTTTCGACTGGATCGACCCGTTGCGGTTCGAAGCCGAGCTGAACGAGGAAGAGCGCGCGATCCGCGACACCGCCCATGCCTATGCGCAAGGCAAGTTGCAGCCGCGTGTGCTGAGCGCCTTCCGCGAGGAACGCTTCGACCGCGAGATCATGAACGAGCTGGGTGAGCTTGGCCTGCTGGGTGCCACGATTTCCACCCATGATTGCGCGGATGTCTCCTATGTCGCCTACGGCCTCATCGCGCGTGAGATCGAGCGTGTGGACAGCGGCTATCGCTCCGCCTATTCGGTGCAATCTTCGCTGGTGATGTACCCCATCTACGCTTTTGGCTCCGACGCACAGAAGGACAAATATTTGCCCAAATTGCGCACTGGCGAATGGGTGGGTTGCTTTGGCCTCACCGAGCCCGATGCGGGGTCCGATCCCGCCTCCATGCGCACCCATGCCAAAAAGGTCGACGGCGGCTACCTGATCTCTGGCTCTAAAACCTGGATCAGCAATTCTCCCATCGCGGATCTATGCCTGGTCTGGGCGAAGGACGATGCGGGCGATATTCGCGGCTTCCTCATCGAACGCGGTGCCAAGGGCCTCACCACGCCCAAGATCGAGGGCAAGGTCAGCTTACGCACCTCCATTACCGGCATGATCATGCTGGACGAGGTATTCGTGCCGGAGGATGCGATGCTGAACGTGAAAGGGTTGCGCGGCCCGTTCTCCTGCCTCAATAATGCCCGTTTCGGCATCGCCTGGGGTGCGCTTGGAGCCGCCGAGTCCTGCTGGCATATCGCGCGAGATTACACGCTCAACCGCAAGATGTTCGGTCGCCCGCTGGCTGCCACCCAGCTCATCCAGAAGAAGCTCGCGGACATGCAGACGGAAATCACCCTTGGTCTGCACGCCGTGCTGCGCCTCGGCCGCTTGATGGATGCGGGCGAGGCTTCACCGGAAATGATCTCGCTGCTGAAGCGCAACAATTGTGGCAAGTCGCTCGATGTCACACGCCTGGCGCGCGACATGCTGGGTGGCAACGGCATCGCGGACGAATATCACGTCATCCGCCACATGGTGAATCTGGAAACCGTGAACACCTATGAGGGTGCGCACGACGTGCACTCCCTCATCCTCGGCCGCGCGCAAACGGGCCTCTCAGCGTTCTGATGGGCCCCCTTTCCGGCTACAGGGTGCTTGATCTCAGCCGCGTGTTGGCAGGGCCTTGGGCGTCGCAGATTTTTGCCGATCTCGGTGCTGAAATCATCAAGATCGAGCGCCCCGGCAAGGGTGATGACACCCGCGCCTGGGGCCCGCCTTTTGTCGAGGCAAGCGGCATCTCCGCCTATTTCTGTGCCGCCAACCGGGGCAAGAAATCCGTCACGGTGGATATGCAGCATCCCGAAGGCCAGGGGTTGATCAAGCGCCTCGCGGAAAATGCCGATGTGGTGCTGGAAAATTTCAAATTCGGCGGCTTGGAAAAGCTTGGCCTTGGGCCTGAGGATTTGCGCGCGCTCAACCCCCGCCTCGTCTATTGCTCCATCACCGGCTTTGGCCAGACCGGCCCGTACCGAGCCCGCGCGGGGTATGATTTTCTCATGCAGGGCATGGGCGGACTGATGAGTGTCACCGGCGCGCCGGATGGCGAGCCGATGAAGGCCGGTGTCGCGGTGGTGGATGTGCTCACCGGCCTCTACGCCTCAAACGCCGTCATGGCCGCCTTGCTGGAACGCGAACGCTCTGGCCTTGGCCAGCATATCGACCTTGCCTTGTTCGATGTGCAGATCGCCGCCATGGCCAATCAGGTTTCGTCATATCTCGTCTCGGGCGAGCAGCCGCCGCGTCTGGGCAACGCACATCCTTCCATCGTGCCGTATCAGGTTTTTCCCACGCAGGATGGCCATATCATCCTTGCCATTGGCAATGACGACCAGTTTGCCCGTTTCGTAACCCTGGCGGGTGCGCCTGAGCTTTCGCAGGATGCGCGCTTTGCCACCAACCCCGCACGGGTAAAGCACCGCGATGTTCTGGTGCCGTTGCTGGAAACGCTGCTGGTGGCGCGCACCACCAAGGACTGGACCGAATCGCTGGAAGCCTTTGGCATTCCCGGCGGCCCGATCAACGATTTTGCCGCCATCGATTCCGACCCGCAGGTCCAGGCCCGCGGCATTTTCAAAAATCTTGCCCCCGGCCTGCGCGGTGTTGCAAGCCCCATGCGCTTTTCTCGCTCGCAGGTGCAAGACAACCGCCCGCCTCCGCTTCTGGGTGCCGATACATCCGAAGTTCTGGCGTCTATTCTGGGGCTTTCCGAAAACGAGCTGGCCCGGCTGCGGCAGGGCAAGATAATCTAGAGCGCGATGGCTTCAGGTTCGCTCACTTCAGGAGCGCGCCTGAAGTCTGAATCGCCCTCTATCTTATTGTTTTAGAGGCGGATTAAGATTTCAGAGCGGATGACTTCGTGATTCGATCTAAAATCAGCCGGCTCTAAACGCGACCCTTGGCGTAATCCTCGTCACTCACCTGCTCCAGCCATGTCACGGGCGAGCCGTCCAGCTTTTCCTGAACGGCGATATGGCTCATCGCCGTGGTGGCCGTGGCGCCATGCCAATGCTTCTCCCCCGGCGCGAACCACACCACATCGCCGGGTCTTATGGTCTCCACTGCCCCACCCTCGCGCTGCGCCCAGCCGCACCCGGCGGTTACAATCAGCGTTTGCCCCAGCGGATGCGTATGCCAGGCGGTGCGCGCACCGGGCTCGAATGTCACCAGCGCCATGGCTGCACGGGCGGGTTCCGGCGGGCTGTTCAGCTGGTCGATCCGCACCATGCCGGTGAAATAATCAGCCGGCCCCTTGCCCGAAGGCTGTGCGCCCGCGCGTTTAATCTCCATGCCTATCCCTTCGTGGTTGCCAGGGCCGTCCCCGGAACATTTGCCACCAGCGTGCCCAGCTTGCCGCAGTTTGCGCATGTGCAGGACCAATCCTGGATCTGGGCACTGCAGGATGTGCAGCGCCAGGCGGGGGTGACGGCGGGCAGGGGCTTACCATCCAGCGCCGCCAGAATCGCCTCGGCGCGGCCATCCTTGTTGCCGGCTTTCAGCGCGGCCTCGGCATGGCGCCGTGCCTCGCCGGTAAGCTGCGCCGTCAGGGCGGTCTGTCCCAGCAGCAGCTCGGATTCCATATGGCCAGGGTTCTGCGCAGCCAGCAGGGCTGCCGTCTGGGCGTGCTCCAGTGGTGTCGAAGCCGGTGAAAGCCACGCCGCCGCCAGCAGTCGGTGCGGCGCTGCCTTCCAGCCGTGCAGCAAGGTTTTGCGGGCCGCGCGTTCCTTGCCCACGCCGTGCAGTGCCCTGGCCAAGGCTACCAGCGCCACCGGCGAGGTCGGGTCCGCCTTCGCCGCCTGTTTGGCAAAATCTAGCGCCAGTTTCGGTGTTTCGGCTTTCCCGGCGGCGGCCACGGCCAAGGCAGCGCGCTCTTGCGGCGCTTGGGTCAGGCGCAGGGCGGCGGCGTAGTTCTGCTCCCGCAGCGCCAGCGCCAGGCGCTGCTCGCGTGTCCATGCCCCGCCAGGATAAGCCGCCTCGGCGGCTTGCGCTTGGCGTGCCGCTTCCTCGGTATGTCCGGCTTTCAGGCTCTCGCGCAGCAGCCCCTGGTGGCCAAGGAATTTCATCTCCTTGTTGTGGGTAAGCCGTTCAAACGCTTGGCGCGTATGTTCGTCATCGCCGGAAAGCCGGGCCGCCTCGGCATTCAGCCATTGCACAAACCCAGTGTCCCCCAGCAGCGCTCGCGCCTTCATCGCGGCGGCGCGTGCGCCGGCGGCATCGCCCGCGGCCACCGCCACCAGCCCGCGCTGCAAGGCCAGCTCCCCGGCCTGGGTGCGCCGCGCGCTGCGCCATCTCGAAACCTGCCCAGGTGCACGGCGCAGCCCGCCCAGCACCCGGAAAAAAATGATCAGCAGCCCCACCGCCAGCCCCAGCAGCAGCAGCGCCACCGGGATGGAGGTGGTGACCCGGTAAGTCCCGGCATCCGCGGTTACGCCCCCTTGCAGCCCGGCTACCCACCAGCAAACCGCCAGAATCAGCCCTGCGATGACGCAGAATTTCAGTGCTTTCCACATGCCCTACTGGCCCTGCCGGGCCATGCCGGCCAGCGCCTGCCGGGCGGCCAGCAATTGCCGCGCCGGGGTCAGCCAACTGGCCATCGCCGCCTGGGTGGGCTGGCTCAGCGTATTGCCCGCCGCCACCGCCGCCGCCAGGTCATCATTGGCCAGGGCTGTGCGCATCCGGATCAGCGCCGCCGCGGCAGGCGGGCCGAAGATCACGTGGTCGCCGTTGGAAATGGTGATCAGCCCTTCCAGCCGCAGCTTCACTTGTGCCCAAAGCCCCGCATGACCGCCCTTGGCCAGGCTCGCCGCCTCGGCATTGCGTGCTGCCGCGGGGAAGCTCTCTCGCAGCTGCGCCATGGTCGGTGGCGCGGTGTCGGCAAATACGGCCAAAGCCGGCGGTGCATTGGGCACCACGCCCAAAGGCTGGCCTGCCGCCAGGGTCATGCCCGCTGCTGCCACAGCGTTCAACTGCGCCATACGCTGAGTCAACTTGCCGATATCCTGGGTGTTGGCCTGCAGCGCAGCGAGTGTGCCATGGTCAGATGCCACCTGTCCCTGCATCGCATTCACTTGTGCCGCCAGCATCGCCTGCTTCTGGGCAATCTGTGCCTGGGCGTTGATCAGGCTGCCCATGGGCGAGGTCTGGGCGGCGGCCGCGCGCATATCCGTAACCTGGCTTTCCAGCACGGCAAGCTCGGTCTTATCCGCCTGGTGCGCCTGCTGCTGCGTAAACAGATACGCCTCCCCCCCGGCCAGAATCACAAACCCCAGCCCAAACCAGATCGGCCAGGTGCTGCGGCGGTGCTTTCGTGTTTTTGTCTTGGCCGCGGGCAGGGCGAGGGGGGCTGTGCCCGCCGCCGCCGGCGCCCCCGGTTCCGCGTCCTGGTGGGTCTCTTGCGTTTCACTCATGCCAGCATCGCCATCAGATCAGCCTCCGTCGGTGCTATTGCCACATGAATGGCGGCCCAGGGCAAGTCCTGCAAGCTTTTGGCAA
>JAKBBM010000006.1 GCA_021808545.1 Pseudomonadota bacterium
TGGCATTGGCCGCGGCAATGGCGGCGCGCACATCCTCAAGCCCGATGCCGTATTTGGCAAGCTTGCCCGGCTCCAGCTCCACCTTGCCGTCGGCGGGCATTGGGGCGCTCATCTTTTTGTGGCTCGCGGGCGAGGGGCTGGATGTCATCGGCATTATCGGCATCGTCCTGCTGATTGGCATCGTCAAGAAAAACGCGATCATGATGATCGATTTTGCGCTGCATGCCGAGCGTAACGAGGGCAAGCCTCCGCGCGATGCGATTTTTGAGGCAGCGCTTCTGCGCTTCCGCCCGATCCTAATGACCACGCTCGCCGCCATGTTCACTGGTCTGCCGCTGATTTTTGGCGGGGGCATGGGCTCTGAACTGCGCGCGCCGCTGGGTGTGGCCATTGTTGGCGGACTCGCGGTCAGCCAGGTACTCACTTTGTTCACCACGCCGGTCATCTATCTCGCCTTCGACCGGCTGGCCCAGCGGTTGAAGGCGCGCGCGGCGTGAATATCGCCGCCTTTTTCATCCGCCGCCCGGTGGCGACCACGCTGCTCACATTGGGCATTGCCCTGTCTGGCGCGCTGGCTTTTTTTAAACTGCCGGTTGCCCCGCTACCGCCCATCAGCTTTCCCACCATCCAGGTGCAGGCGCGCATGGCGGGCGCAAGCCCCGATACAATGGCCGCCACGGTGGCCTCGCCGTTGGAGCGGTATTTGGGCACCATTGCCGATGTCAGTGAAATGACGTCGCAATCCGGCGTTGGTGTTTCGCGCATCACGCTGCAATTTGGGTTGAACCGGGATATAAACGGCGCCGCGCGCGATGTGGAAGCCGCGATCCAGGCCGCACGGGCGGATCTGCCCACGGCCCTGCGCGCCAATCCGACCTACAATAAATTCAACCCGGCGTCCGCGCCAATCATGGTCATCGCGTTGACCTCAAAAACCATGACGCCGGGCCAGCTCTACGATTCCGCCGATACGGTTTTGCAGCAGCAATTCAGCCAGATTCAGGGGGTCGGCAATGTGGAGCTGGGTGGTGCCGCACTGCCCGCCGTGCGGGTGGAGCTGGAGCCGGGCAAGCTTGCCAAATACGGCATCGGGCTTGAGGATGTGCGCGCCGCCATTGCCGCGGCCAATGCCAACGCGCCCAAGGGGTATATTAATGTCGGGGTGCGGCGCTACCAGATTTACACCAACGATCAGGCCAGTACCGCCGCGCAATATAAAAACATCGTCATCGCCTACCGTAATGGCGAGGCGGTGCGGCTTAGCGATGTCGCCACTGTCGAAAATTCGGTCGAGAATCTGCAGAATGCCGGGCTTTACAATGGTAAGCGGGCGGTTCTGGTTATCATCCGCCCCAGCCCTGGTGCTAACATCATCCGCACCGTGGACCAGATCAAGTCGTTGCTGCCATCCTTGCGGGCGGCCTTGCCGCCGGCGATTAACATAGGCATCGCGCTGGACCGCAGCCAATCCATCCGCGCCGCCCTGGGCGATACTGAACGCACGCTCTTCATCGCCGTACTGCTTGTGGTTGCCGTGGTGTTTTTATTTCTGCGTTCCACGCGCGCTACGCTTATTCCAGGCCTTGCCGTGCCCGTCTCCATTATCGGTACATTTGGGCCGATGTATCTGCTTGGTTTTTCGCTCGATAATCTCTCGCTCATGGCGCTCACCATTGCCACCGGCTTTGTGGTAGATGATGCGGTGGTGGTAACTGAGAACACAATGCGGCATCTGGAAGCCGGCATGCCGCCCAAGCAGGCCGCGCTGCGCGGCGGGGCTGAGGTCAGCTTCACCGTGCTTTCGATGAGCACGTCGCTGATTGCGGTGTTCCTGCCGATTCTGTTGATGCCGGGGTTGCTGGGGCGGTTATTCCGCGAATTCGCGGAAACGCTCTCAATCACCATTCTTATTTCGCTGATCGTTTCGCTGACCACAACGCCGATGCTTTGCGCCCTGCTGCTGCGCCCGGAACATGAGGCGGGCAAAAAACGCAGCCGTTTTCTGGATATGCTGGAAGAGGGGTTTGATGCCGCGCGCATGGGCTATGAGCGCAGTCTGCGCTGGGCCTTGCGCCATGCGCGGCTGGTGGGGCTTGGTCTTATTCTCACCATCATCCTTAATTTCGTCCTGTTCGTGCTGGTGCCAAAAGGTTTCTTCCCTGAACAGGATACGGGCATGCTGATCGGCAGTATTGAGGGCGATCAGTCCATCTCCTTTGCCGCGATGAAAGAGAAGCTGGCGCAGCTTCAGGCCATTGTGCAGAAAGATCCGGGTGTTGCCTCCGTTGCGGGTTTTACCGGCGGGCACGCCACCAATTCCGCCTTCATGTTCGTGTCACTCAAGCCCCTTAGCCAGCGCCATGCCAGTGCCGCCGCCATCGTGGCCCGGCTGCGCCCCAAGCTCTCGCATATTCCCGGTGTGCGCGCTTTTCTTGTGCCTGGGCAGGATTTGCGCGTGGGCGGGCGGCGCGGCAATGCCGAATACCAGTACACGCTGCAAAGCGACAATGCGGCCGATTTGTATAAATGGATTCCCAAGATCGTTGCCGCGCTGCGCCAGGATAAAACGCTGGTGGATGTGAATTCTGACCTGGAGCAAGGCGGGCTGGAAACCAATATCCGCATAGACCGCGCCACGGCCGGGCGGCTTGGTATCACGCCCAGCCAGATTGACAGCACGCTCTACGATGCGTTCGGTCAGCGCAATGTTTCGACCATTTATAACGAGCTGAACCAATATGCGGTGGTGATGGAGCTGGCCCCGCGCTACCAGCAAACGCCACAGGATCTGAACCGCATCTATATCAGCACCGCTGGTGGCAAGGCCAGCGGCACGGCGCAGACCAATCTTGCCGCGGGCGCGGTTGAGAGCCGCGCCAGCACGGCCAGTGTGGCGCTGGATTCGGCCACTAACGCCGCCATCAACAGCATCGCCAGCAGCGGGCGGGGCGTTGCCTCATCGGGGGCGGCGGTCAGTACCGTGGCCGAGACCATGGTGCCGCTCTCGGCCATTGCCAGTTTTGCACCCGGCACCACGCCCATTTCGGTGAACCATCAGGGCGGGCGGTTGGCTGTCACCATCTCCTTTTCGCTGCCGCAAGGTGTTGCGCTGGGCACCGCGGCCTCGGCCATCCGGCGCACGATGAGCCGGCTGGATGTACCGCTCACCATCACTGGCGGGTTCGCGGGCACCGCCAAGGCATTTCAATCTTCCGCCAGCACGGAACCGCTCATCATTCTGGCGGCGCTGGCCGCGGTTTATATCGTGCTGGGCATTTTGTATGAGAGCACGATCCATCCCATCACCATCCTCTCCACCATTCCCTCGGCCGGTGTGGGAGCAACTTTGTTCCTGCTCATGCTCAACACGCCGCTTACCATCATCGCGCTGATCGGCGTGATCTTGCTCATCGGCATCGTAAAGAAGAACGCGATCCTGATGATCGATTTTGCGCTGCAACTGGAACGCGGCGAGGGGTTGAGCCCGGAGGAGGCGATTTTCCGCGCGGCTTCCTTACGTTTCCGCCCAATTCTGATGACGAGCTTCGCCGCCATTCTTGGCGCCTTGCCCTTGGCCATTGGGTTGGGGCAGGGGGCGGCGCTGCGCCAGCCTCTGGGCCTGACCATCATTGGCGGCCTGCTCGTCAGCCAGGCGCTGACCCTTTACACAACGCCGGTCGTGTATTTGTGGTTGGACCGGCTGGGCACGAAACTTCGCGGCGGACGGGACAGGGCCGCACCGCGCGCGGGCAGCATTGTGGAGGCGTTATGAGGCGGTTGGGCGGCTTAGCGGGGGTGCTGGCATTATCCGGCTGCATGGTGGGGCCCGCCTATCATAAACCGGTTCTCTCTCTGCCGGCATCGTATAAAACGGCGGCAGGCTGGATTGCGGCCAAGCCGGCGGATGCGACGCCCAAAGGCCCGTGGTGGACCATGTTTGACGATCCGGTCCTCAACCGGCTGGAGCCAAAGGTGGCGCTCAATAATGCCGCGCTGAAAGCCGATTACGATGCGTACGCGCAGGCCGTGGCGATTACGCGCGAGGCGCAAGGCGGGCTGTTTCCCACACTCAGCCTTACCGGCAGCGCCACCCGGGCCAAACAGGGGAGTGGCGCCACCTCGTTGGGCGCGCATAGTTCCGGCACGTTTGAGGGCAGCGCCGCCTGGGTGCCCGACATTTGGGGCAAGATCCGCCGCCAAGTGCAGGGCGATGTGGCGGCAGCCCAGGTCAGTGCGGCTGATCTCGCCAATGCCACGCTCAGCGCGCAGGCCACGCTCGCGTCCGACTATGTGGATTTACGCACGGCCGATGCCAGCATCGCGCTCTACAGCCAAACGGTGGCGGCCTATAAGCGCAGCCTGCAAATCGTTGAGAATCAGGCGGCGGCGGGGGTGGCCGCGCCATCTGATGTGCTGACCGCCCGCGCCCAGCTCGATGGTGCGCAATCCCAGCTCATCAATGCTGGCGTCGCGCGGGCGCAATATGAACATGCGATCGCGGTGCTGATGGGCCAGGCGCCGGAACATTTCAGCCTGCCGCCTGGCCCGCAAATCCCCACTGTGCCGGTTACCCCGCCCGGTGTGCCAAGCACACTGCTTGAGCGCCGGCCCGATATTGCCGCAGCTGAGCGCGCCATGGCCGAGGCAAACGCCAAAATCGGCGTGGCGGTGGGGGCTTATTACCCAGACCTCACCCTTTCGGCGCTGGGCGGCTACGCGGCGGACCCGATCGGCGGGCTGTTTAATGTCTCCAATACGCTCTGGTCCTTGGGTGCTGATGTTTCGGCCAATTTATTTGAGGGCGGTACGCGTTCCGCCACGGTGCGCGCGGCGCAATTTGCCTATGACCAAAGCGTGCAAACCTATCGGCAGACGGTATTGAGCGCCCTGCAAGCGGTGGAGAATGACCTCTCCAGCCTGAAAATCCTGGCCGAGCAGGCCGTGGTGCAGGCCCGCGCGATGGAAGATGCAAAATCCGCGGCCCAAATCGCGTTGAACGAGTATGAGGCCGGCACTGTGGCCTATACCACTGTTGTCAGCGCGCAGGTCACGCTGCTGGCGGACCAGCAGAGCCAGCTTTCCATCCAGCAGCAGCGCCTGCTGGCGAGCATTGCGCTGGCGCAGGATCTGGGTGGCGGATTTTCGGCGGCTAATCTTCCCATGCCGCAGCAGATTAGGAGCGGGAGGATGGCCGAGCCGTAAGAATAAGAAAATTTTCAGTTTGTGCTGAGCGCCGATTTGGCGTAATATCATTTTCAACGGCGCTTTTCGTTATCTTGTTGTTACGTGCTCATCCTACTTTTGTGGCTTCGCACCTCCCCAACATTTTGAAGAGTTGTTTGGTCCGCATGTTGCGGGCTGCTGTTTGCGAGGAGATGCGATATGGCATCTGGTACGGTTAAGTGGTTCAACGCAACCAAGGGTTTTGGTTTCATTCAGCCTGATGATGGCTCTAAGGATGTGTTTGTTCACATCTCTGCCGTGGAGCGGGCCAACCTTGGCGCCCTGAACGAGGGGCAGAAGCTGCAATATGAAGCCAAGCCGGGCCAGCAAGGCAAGGTTTCCGCCGAGAATCTGAAGGCACTGTAAGTCCTTCAGTCGGCATAGCGACCAAAGGCGGCGCGCCCTTGCGCCGCCTTTTTGCGTTTTCGAGGCAGGCCTCGCGAGGGTACGCAAACATTTTCTTGTAACATCTTTTTTCTAGAGGAAGTTGCATCCTGCATCGGGCGCCGGTATGCCCGGAGTGGGGGGATACGATGGAAGTAGCATTTTCGTTACTCTACGTCAGCAGTACAAACTTAAACTTTCCTGATGGCAACAAAGAGGTTGACGATATTGTTTCAGGCTCCCTGCAGCGCAACGCACGGCTTGGCGTTACTGGTGCGCTGATCTCCACCCCCTCTTATTTTGCCCAGGTGCTCGAAGGCCCCCACGCGGCCATAGCCGAGCTTATGACTAGTATTCTGCGCGATCCGCGGCATCGCGACCTCAAGGTCGTCTCCGAAACAGACTTGCCCAAACCCCTGTTCGCGGGCTGGTCATTGGCTTATTCGGGCTATGCCTCTTATGTGGACCGTTATATCGAGCCGCTTTTTTCGCCCATGTCGGCGCCAGATGCGGCCCGCTTGTCACGCCGTCTGATCCGGCTGATGCAGGAATTCACCACGCTGCGCCCCCCGGTATGAAGTGAAAAGGTTCTTCGCTATAGCCGGGGCATGACCCACATTAGGCACTTTTCATGACCCCCGCCGGACAGCTCGCCGCCGCCATAGACCTGCTCGCCGAAATCGAGGCCGACCCGCGCCCGGCCGATGCCGTGGCCAATCATTTTTTCCGTGCCCGCCGCTTCATCGGCGGGGGCGACAGGCGCGCGGTGAGTACCCTGGTTTGGGGCGTTTTGCGCGCAAGGCGGCATCTGGGCTGGTGGCTGGATCGGCTTTCCGCCCCGCAAACGTCGCGCCTGCTGCTGGCACTCCAGGCCCTGTTTTCGGGCCAGACCCCCCTCAAGATCGCCATGGCCTTTTCCGCCGGACGTTATGGCCCACCGCCCCTCACGGCCGAGGAAACCACCATTCTCGCCCAGCTTGCCGGCCATACGCTGGAACATCCGCACATGTCCGATGCGGTGCGCTACGAGGTGCCAGACTGGATTGTGCCGAAATTACAGGCCGAGTTCGGCCCCGCCCTGGCGGCTGAAATGGCGGCGATGAACAGCCCGGCTCCGCTGGATTTACGGGTGAACTTGCTGAAAACAACGCGTGAGGGCGCCATGGCCGCCCTGGCGCGCGAGGGGCTGGAGGCCATACCCACCCCCTATTCGCCGTGGGGTTTGCGGCTGCGCAACCGGCAATCAGTGACACAGGGCAAGGTGTTCCAGGACGGGCTGGTGGAAATTCAGGATGAAGGCAGCCAGCTCATCGCCCTGCTGACGGAGGCACGGCCCGGCATGCGTGTTGCCGATTATTGTGCGGGGGCCGGGGGTAAAACACTGAGCCTTGCCATGTGTATGGGCAATAAAGGCCATATTGTTGCCTGCGATGTCTCTGTTCCACGGCTCGATGGCGCGATCCGGCGCCTGCGCCGAGCCGGGGTGCATAATGTCGAGCGGCATTTGCTCACCCCAGGTGATAAATGGGTTAAACGCACGGCCGGCAGCTTTGACCGCGTTCTGGTGGATGCGCCTTGCTCAGGCACGGGCACCTGGCGGCGCAACCCGGATGCGCGGCTGCGCCTGAGCGAGACGGATTTGGCTGAACTGCGCCAGAAACAGGCGCAAATTCTCGATCATGCGCAAAAACTCGTGAAACCGGGGGGGCGGCTTATATACGCAACCTGTTCCATGCTGCATGATGAAAACGAGGCGCAGGTGGAGGCCTTTATGGCGCGGTACCCGATCTTCAGGCTTGAGCCGCTCACCATTCCCGAATCGTTTCGGGGCGTTTCTTATTTGCGCCTTTCGCCACGCCAGCACGGCACGGATGGTTTTTTTGCCGCCATTCTGGCGCGCGATCCGTGATCGCCATCCGCCGCGCCCGGTTTGTTGACGCGCCCGGCATTGCCGCCGTGCATGTTGCCACCTGGCGCAGCGCTTATGCCACTCTCCTGCCGGATTCCTATCTGGCGAGCCTCTCTGTCACGCGGCTGGCGCTGTATTATGAACAGGTTATCCACGCCGGGCGGGGGCTGCATGTCGCCGCTGCGTACGGCCGTGCCGCGCAGCCTAAGATTCTGGGGTTTGCCTTGGCCCGCCGGCGCCTGGCGGCCGAGCTGGGCGATGGCGAGGTGGAGATGCTTTATGTACTCGATGATTATCGCGACCAAGGCTTGGGCGGGCGGCTTTTGCGCGCCGCGGCACGGTATTTGGCGCAGCTTGGCTGCCGCTCCGCCTATGCCTGGGTGCTCAGTGATAATCCCGCCTGCTATTTCTACGAGCGGCTAGGCGGCAAACGCATCGCCACCAGTACCGTGCTGGTGGCGGAGGCAGACATTCCGCAAACCGCTTTTGCCTGGGATCCGATTGGAACGCTCTTGGACGTGAACGCCTGATGCGCTAGGGGAGCGCATGAACGATGAAAAGATTCTGATCCTGGACTTTGGCAGCCAGGTCACCCAGTTGATTGCGCGGCGCGTGCGCGAAAGCGGCGTCTATTGCGAGATCCTGCCCTTTAATGCTGATTTGGCCCGGATTAAGGAGTTTGGGGCACGCGGCATCATCCTCTCGGGTGGCCCGTCCAGCGTGGGCGATGCGGGCTCTCCCCGCGTGCCGGAATGGGTATTTGAGGCCGGGGTGCCGGTGCTGGGTATCTGCTACGGGCAGATGGTGATGTGCGCGCAGCTGGGCGGTGCTGTGGCGGGTGCGGACATCCGCGAATTCGGCGCGGCCTATGTCGATGTGGTGGATGATTGCAGCCTGTTCGAGGGCGTCTGGCACAAAGGCGCGCGCGAGAAGGTCTGGATGAGCCATGGCGATCGCATCAGCGCGCCGCCGCCAGGGTTTCGCACCGTCGCGGTCTCCGAGGGCGCGCCTTTCGCGCTGATCGCCGATGATGCGCGGCGTTTCTACGGGCTGATGTTCCATCCCGAAGTAGTGCATACGCCACATGGCGCGCAGCTTTTGCGCAATTTCACCCATAAGGTCTGTGGCCTGACGGGCGATTGGACCATGGCCGGTTTTCGCGAGACCGAAATCGCCAAGATCCGCGCCCAGGTGGGGCAGGGACGGGTGATTTGCGGGCTGTCCGGCGGGGTGGATTCCTCGGTTGCAGCCGCCCTCATTCATGAGGCGATCGGTGATCAGCTCACCTGTATTTTCGTCGATCATGGTCTGCTGCGTGCTGGCGAGGCCGAGGAGGTGGTGCGCGTCTTCCGCGACCAGTTCAATATCCCCCTCGTGCATCGCGATGCCTCGGACCTGTTCCTGGGCCAGCTCGCCGGGGTGAGTGATCCAGAGCAGAAGCGCAAGATCATCGGCAAGCTATTCATCGATGTGTTTGACGAGGAAGCCACGAAACTCGGCGGCGCCGAATTCCTGGCCCAAGGCACGCTGTACCCGGATGTGATCGAGAGTGTCTCCGCCATTGGCGGGCCGTCGGTCACCATCAAGTCGCACCATAATGTCGGCGGGCTGCCCGCTTATATGAAGCTCAAGCTGGTCGAACCCTTGCGTGAATTGTTCAAGGATGAGGTCCGCGCGCTTGGCCGTGAGCTTGGCTTGCCCGAGAGCATTGTGGGCCGCCACCCATTCCCGGGGCCAGGGCTTGCGATCCGGGTGCTGGGCGCGGTGACGCGTGAATCCGTTGCCGTGCTGCAAAAGGCCGATGCCATCTATCTGGAGGAAATCCGCGCCGCCGGGCTGTACGATGCCATCTGGCAGGCTTTTGCCGTGCTGCTGCCGGTGAAGAGTGTTGGCGTGATGGGCGATGGCCGGACCTACGATCAGGTCTGCGCCCTGCGCGCGGTCACCAGCACCGATGGTATGACCGCCGATGTGTACCCGTTCGATGTCGCCTTTCTCACCCGGGTTGCCTCGCGCATCGTTAACGAGGTACGTGGCATTAACCGCGTTACCTACGATATTACGAGCAAGCCGCCCGGGACGATTGAGTGGGAATGATCCCACAAGCGCCGCTGGTCAGGCGGGCGTCACATCCTGACGCCATGCCTGCCAAACGCCGTTCCGGTAGGTTTCCAAACGGTCTTGTTCGAAGCGGACGAGGTAAAGCCACTGGTTTTGCAGCAAGCTCTTAACCGTTTCATGTTTCGCAATGATCCGCTCGATCGCCGCGCGCGGCGCATCGATGATAACGCTTAAGCGTAAGGGCGCATGCCGCCATTGCGTGCCGTCATGAACGGATTGCCAGGCCAGGCCGGTCCGCAGGTCCCCGCCATTACCTTCAAACACCCCTAAACGGCGCCCCACCACGTTATGCAACGTTTTATTGCCGCTGCCATAGCGTTGCGGATCCACGGTGGAGGCATGGTACTGCATGTTAATCCAGTGGGCGACGACCATGGGCGCGGTCATGATCAGTTCCAATAGCGTCCCCTCGGGGTCCTTTTGGTGATCGTAATCGTGTAGAAAGCTGCGTCCAGCCAGATTAACGCCGCGCGTCCGCGCCCTGGGCGCCACCACAAAGGCAGCGTTATTGGCCAGCCCCCATTCCGGGCGGGTTTGGGCCCAGTCATTGGCGCGTTTTTTTAAGGTTTTAATGAGTTTTTCTGGTTTCATCATCAGATCTTGCAGGCCCAGTAAGGGCGCGCGCTCTTGGCTTGCGGCCAAGCCCGCCGCGGCCAGTTGCGCGCTGATTTGCGCCAGCGCGTCGGCATGGTGGTTTGGCACCAGTGCTGTGTCGAACAACCGCACCTCATCCGTCGTGGTATTATGCAGACCAGCGATAAACCAAGTTCTTGGCGGGAGATGAATACCGTTCTTGGCCAGTTGTGCCCGCACGGCATCGTCGTTCAGCAGGTCCGCCAGCGCGCGTGCGTTCACCTCGCCCGTCTGGCCGCAGCAAGCGCCACAATCCAACCCTGCCCGCTGGGGATTGTTTTGGCTCTGGCTGCCATGCCCAATCAGCAGCATCAATGGCGCCAACCCGTCTCTCAGACCCATGGCTTCCAGTACCTGGGCGGCCAGTTTGGCTTGCGCGTCAAGCTTCCCGGCGAGGGCCGTTTTCAGCGTCGGACGCAGATTATGGGTATGCGCCCTATCAAGCCCCAGCATGTCGTCCGACAGGGCGGGTTTGGTACCCAGCAGGCTGCGTTTAATCAGTTTTGCCGCATAGCTCAGCCCCAGCGTTTCCACCAGCGTAAACGCCGAGGCGGGCGCCGCCTGGTAGGGTTTCCAACTTAACCGGTTTTGCAATGAATGGCGGCGTTGTTCGGTGGCTTTTCTGTCGGCGGCGGCATCACCCGTGCTGTCCGAGATATCGAGGGCAGGCGCCAGCAGGCCCGGCAGTTGCGGGCGGGTGGCGGTACTGCCGAGCGGCGTATAGCTGATGGGAAGACCAAAGAAGCCCGCAAACCCCAGGGTCTGAATCGCGCTGGACTGCGCTTCCAGGTGGCGGCGAAAGATCTCCGAACGCACATCGATGCAGAACACCGCCTGTACGGCGGGCGTGGCAGATGGCTGACTCGTGGGCGCGGCGCCTAATTGTTTGAAGAGTGCCGCCTGATAACTGATCTCATGCGCCCGCTGCCAAAGAAAGTGAATATGAAATGGTTTTTCTGCGCGGTTCTGAAAATGTATCTGCCAAGCCTCTTGCCAATGATTCCACGCCGATCCCTGATGACGCGCGCCATCGTCAATCAGGCTCTCCCAGCTCAGGCGGATGGCCAGCACGTCAATCAGCGTTTGGTCATCGCCCCCCGACAACCTGGCCTGCCAACGCCGATAGGCGCACC
Organism: Pseudomonadota bacterium; assembly: GCA_021808545.1. Classification (GTDB taxonomy): domain Bacteria; phylum Pseudomonadota; class Alphaproteobacteria; order Acetobacterales; family Acetobacteraceae; genus Acidocella. The sequence continues at coordinate 11,404 of JAKBBM010000006.1, forward strand.
AAGCGGCCCAGCCGCTAATCCGCATGATCACGGCCTGCAGATACGGGCTCCATTGCGATGCCGGCACGTCCATCCGCGCCAGCGCCTGGGCAATGCTGGCCAGCGGCTCCACGGCCAGGCTCTTGGCTTTGGCGGGAATATGGGGCGCCTTCATCAGGAGTGACACGCTATGGTCCAGGGTTAGTGCCTGGCGCCAGCTTGCATACAAACCCTGCGCCTGGTCGGGATGCCAGTCAGCCTGTTCTCGATCAAAATAGGCGGCGCAAAATTGGGAAATCTGATGCGTGATGGTGTCGGCCCAAGCGGGTTCGTGGCGCAAATCACGCTGCTGGTCCAAGGCATCGCACAGTAAGGGCGCGGGATGCAGCGCCATGTCGTTGTCATCCAGCGCCTGAATCAGCTGCTGGGCCGCGTATGAAGGCTGGCATTCGCTGATCGCCTGTTCCAGATCCTGCCGCCTGATCTCGCCGCGCGTCCAGCATTCGCGATAGTAGGAGAGGGGCATGGTCAGGAAAGAGCCGGCGATTTCAGCCATCGACATGCCAACCGCCTCGAAAGGCTGGCCGATCTGCTCCCAGTACGGGTTAACCGCGATCATGCGGTCCAGCGGCCAAGTCGGCGCGATGCTGTCGCAGGCGGCGCTGATGGCGTGCTGAATTTTGTCGGTGCCGTGGAGCGAGCCGGTCGGGGCGTTCATACCATGTCTCCAATATGCGGGTGGTTAGGATTGTCCCGTACGGTCGCCCGTTCTGGCGCGAGCCGCGCTGGCCAAAATTTGAACGTCAGCCGGGTGAAGATTTCGTCCAAGTAAAAACCGCAATAGGCCCAAGGGAATAAACGCTGGGCCAGCCGCCCGCGCGGCGCGTGGCGCAGCCAGATTTGGGCGGTATAGAGCAGGCTGAAACTTACGATCGCCCAAGCCTGCAAAAAGCCAGAAGGCGCCATGGCCGCGGGGGCCAGGTGGGCGAACAGCAAATGCCAGGCCAGATAGAGCTGGGTAAGCGCCGCAATTCTGATCATGCCGAGGCCCAGCCGCATGGCGGATGCGTCCTGCTCCAGCCACAGCAGCGGCGCCAAACCCAGAGCCATGATGGTTGCGGCCTCAGCTGGCAAGCGCATTCCAGGAACGGCCTGTCGCCACAAGAAAACGGCACCGGCAACCACCGCCACGCTAAGGGCGCCTGTGCCCAGATACCACAGAGGTGACCGCGCAGTACCGCGGGAGATCAGCAAATCATCGCGCTTGGCTTCGGCGACGGTTTCACCCGCCGTCAGAAAGGCATGGGCCTTATAGAGAGAGTGCGCGACCAGATGCAGCAATGCCAGCGCATAAAGCCCCAGCCCCACTTCCATCAGCATGAACCCCATTTGCGCGCAGGTTGACCATGCCAGGCGGACCTTAATGGAGATCCGGGTCATCATCACCAACCCCGCCAGAACGGCGGTAAGGCTGCCAGTCAGGACCAACATGGCTTGGGCCGCCGGAACAGCCGCGATGAGAACGGCCAGCCTGATCAGCACAAAGCCTCCGATATTTACAATTCCAGCGTGCAGCAGCGCCGATACGGGGGTAGGGGCTTCCATGACTTGGATCAGCCAACCATGCAGGGGCAACTGGGCGGATTTAAGAATGGCCGCAAGAGCGAAGAGACAAGCGGCCCAGCACATGGGGCTTGGCAGTGACGCGGTAACGCCGACATAGGCTGAGATCCCATCCAGCGTTAGGGTGCCGCAGCTGTTCCAGATCAATACCAGCGCCGCCAAAAGGCATAAATCCGCCATCCGGCTGATGATGAATTTTTTGTGGGCCACGATCTGGGCGGCCTTGCGCGCGCGGTAGTAGGTCAGCAAAAAGTGAAGCCCCATGCTGGTTCCGCTCCAAGCCAGCACGATCACGAGCAGATTGCGGCTGACCACCAACACGCTCACACAAGCCAAACTGTACAGCATGGCGCGCACGAACAGGGGCTGATCGGGCTCGCCCTGCAAATAGCGGGCGGCATAGTCAATAATCACCCAACCCAGCAAGGAAACCAGCAAGGCCAGCGTCAGCCCGAGCTTATCAAGCGGCGACCAGGAAAGCACGGCCCCCACGGCCGCGGCCAGGGTGGTCAGCAGCCCCAGCAAGGCGGTGAGGCGGGCCACAATCCACTGGTGCCGCGACAGGCCGAGCGCGCCCGCAAACCCAAAAACATAGATGATTGGCAGTAACCCACCGCTGAATAACTCTACCATAACGTCCCTTCGTGGCTTTCCCGTGCGGTCTTCGATGGGACGTATTTGCGGCGCGGTGATTATTTTTAAAAATATATAGTTATGAATTTTTTGTTCTTTAAAATAGAACAAACGGATGCGCCATTTAAATTTCCACCACCTGCATTACTTCTGGACCGTCGGTAAGGAGGGGCATCTCACGCGCGCCGCCAAGCAGCTTCATGTGTCTCAGTCGGCGCTCTCATCGCAAATCCGCCAGCTAGAGGATCAGCTCGGGCATGAGCTGTTCACCCGCGATGGCCGCGCCTTGCGGCTAACCGAGATGGGGCATCGCGTATTGGAATATGCGGAGAGTATTTTTAATCTTGGCGGTGAAATGTTGGCCATGGTCGAGAGTGGCAAATTGCAGCAGGCACAGCGGCTGCGGATTGGTGCCGTCGCCACCTTGTCGCGCAATTTCCAGGAAAATTTCTTGCGCCCCGTGATTGGCGCGGCCGACGTGAAACTGCAGATCAAATCCGCCAGCCTCAATGAGCTGCTGGAGCTGCTCAAGCTCCATAAGCTGGATTTGATTTTATCGAATCGCCCGGTGGCATCGGACTCTGCCATGCCGTGGCGTTGCCAGAGGATCGACCAGCAAAGCGTCTGCCTTGTCGGGCCAGCCGGCCCCGAGGCGGCGACGTTCCGTTTTCCCGAGAGTTTGGCGACGATGAAACTGCTTCTACCAGGCCCCAGCAGCGATATACGCAGCCAGTTTGATCTGCTTTGCGGGCAATTAGGGGTGGAGCCCGATCCCTATGCCGAGGTTGATGACATGGCCATGCTGCGTTTGCTCGCACGCGACTCTGGCGGCGTGGCCGTGGTGCCAGAAGTGGTCGTGCAGGACGAGCTACAAAGCGGTACGTTGCAGCGTTATGCCGTGTTGGATAGTGTGGTGGAGAGCTTTTATGCCATTACCGCGAAACGGCATTTTGAATTGCCGGTCATGAAAAAGCTGCTGGAACGGGTACAGAAGGGGCCATGATATCGGCATGGGCATTTTAAGGGTACTATGCGCGGCTTTAACGATTAAGGCATTGACGTTAAAATGATTATCAATACTATTCCGGCACCGTTTCGGTGCGTTGCGGCCTGGATATAAGCGGCCGATGAATCACGATTATGCTGATCTTAAGATCCGTGCCGTCAATGGCTGGCGCCATGGCGCGCGGCGCGAGGTGCCGCATTTCGCCCTCTCCATGGCCGAGCGGCAGGAGCTGGCCCGGCTGGCGCAGATCATGGATATCAAAGCGGCCAGTGCCCGCATTTTTACCCAAGGCGGGGCGGCGGCGCACAGTTATCTTCTCGCCAGGGGGCTGGTCAGAATCAGCTACATGATGCCCGATGGCGCCCGCCAGATCGTGGCGTTCAACTGGCCTGGCGATTTATTTGGCATGGCCGAAGAGGGACATTACGTTCACACCGCCGAGACCATTACCCCAAGCCGCCTCTATTGTTTTCCAACGCAAAAGCTTGAACAGTTTCTGCTGGAAAATCCTAAGATCCAGGATCGTTTTCTGATTAAGATCACGCACGATCTACGCCAGACGCAGCGCCAGCTTATCGTGATGGGCCGGTTGGACGTACCGCGCCGCCTGGCGGCTTTTCTGCTCGATTGCGCGGCGCACGAAGCCTATTTCGAGGCGGCGTCCTTTACCCTGAACGTGCCGATGAGTCGCTACGATATCGCGGATTATCTTGGCACATCGGTCGAAACGGTTACGCGCGCCCTCACCAAATTCACCGAACAAGGCGTCGTGCGCCGGCTCAGCCCCCGCAAATTGGTGCTTTCCACGCCAAGGCTGCGCCAGATTGCGGGACTCAGCTGAGCGCGCCAAGCGCAAAACATCTAGAACTTGCTTTACAAAAACGCGATATTTCACAACTCAAACGCATCGAGATGTTTTGTTACCTTGTCTTTGATCGCATAATTGACCTTCATCAAAGGTATTTGGCACGCTTCAGCCTATAGGATGCTCATGCTTGCCGGTTGCGCATTTGCGCGCCGGCGCTTGTCGTGATCCGCAGATTTGGGAGCCATTATATATGACACTCATCACGAAGAGCGCTTTTCGCTACTTTCTTACCCTGGGCATTCCCTGACGCTTCAAAGCCATTTCACCCCCGCCGGTCATGTGTCCGCGCGGGCTTTATCGTTGCGTGAAAGGAAGATGGAATGGATTTGCACGGGAAAAAAGGCCTTGTTGTCGGCGTCGCCAATGCGCAAAGTATTGCGTACGGATGCGCGGAAATATTCCGCGCGCGGGGCGCGGAACTGGCGGTAACATACCTTAACGCCAAGGCCGAGCCTTATGTGCGGCCCTTGGCCGAAAAGCTCGAGGCCCCCATCATCATGCCCTGCGATGTCTCCGTGCCGGGCGAACTGGAAGCCGTGTTTGCCCGGATTCAGGCGGAATGGGGCAAGCTTGATTTTCTGCTGCACGCCATTGCTTATGCGCCCAAAGCGGATCTGCATGGCCGGGTGGTTGATTGCAGCCAGGAAGGATTCAACACCGCCATGGATGTATCCTGCCACTCCTTCATCCGCATGGCGCATCTGGCCGAGCCGCTTATGCCGCATGGCGGCTGCCTGCTTACCGTTACCTTTTATGGGTCTGAAAAAGTCGTAGCGGATTACAACATCATGGGCCCGGTCAAGGCCGCGCTGGAGAGCAGCGTACGCTACATGGCGGCTGAGTTGGGGCCGCAAAAAATCCGGGTGCATGCGCTCTCGCCGGGTCCGCTGAAAACACGCGCGGCCTCGGGCATCGATCATTTCGATGAATTGCTCGAGCGCGCCCGTGCCCGCACGCCCGAACATCTTTTGGTCAGCATCGAGGATGTCGGCAATCTCGCGGCGTTTCTGGCCAGTGATGCCGCCGCATCCCTCACCGGCAATGTCGAATATATCGATGCCGGCTATCATATTCTTGACTGATCACGCGCGCGCCCGCGCAAGGGAGGACAGGCATGGACAACGCCACAACCAAAACGCCGCAACAAGGCACGGCGCAAAATGAGTATGATGCGCTTGATGCGGCCGCCACATTGGCCAAGCTGAACAGCAGCCCAGAGGGGCTAAGCGCAAAGGAAGCCGCCCAGCGCCTGGCCCAAACCGGCCCTAATGCGCTGGCCGAGCATCATGTTTCGCCCTGGCGGCGGTTGCTGGGTTATTTTTGGGGCCCGATTCCCTGGATGATCGAGGTGGCCGGGATACTATCCGCCGTGAATGAGGATTGGCGGAGCTTTGGCGTTATCGTCGCCATGTTGCTGATCAATGGCGGTATCGGCTTCTGGCAGGAAAGCTCGGCGGCCGATGCGCTGGACGCGCTCAAGCGCCAGCTGGCGCTCAAGGCGCGGGTCAAGCGTGATGGCGCCTGGACCGAGATTGATGCCACCGACCTGGTGCCGGGCGATATTGTGCGCCTGCGCCTGGGTGATGTGGTGCCGGCGGATGTGAAGCTTTTGGAGGGGGATTATCTCTCCATCGACCAGTCTGCCCTTACCGGTGAATCCCTGCCCGTCACCCGCAAGGCCGATGGGGTGGCCTATTCCAGCACGGTGGTGAAAGAGGGTGAGATGGTCGCCGTGGTTTACGCCACGGGGGGTGAAACCTTCTTTGGCCGCACGGCGCAGCTGGTGCAGGGGGCGGGGGCGGTCTCGCATTTCCAGCGCGCGGTGCTGCATATTGGCAATCTGCTCATTGTCAGCGCCGTGGCGCTGTCGATCCTGCTGATCGGGGTTGAGCTGGAGCGCGGCCTGCCGGTGCTCACCTTGCTCTCCTTCGTGCTCATCGTCGTCGTGGCTTCCATTCCCGTGGCGCTGCCGGCGGTACTCTCGGTTACCATGGCGCTGGGGGCATTGGCGCTCTCACGCATGAAGGCCATTGTCTCACGGCTGGAATCCATTGAGGAAATGGCCGGTGTTACCGTACTCTGCTCCGACAAAACCGGAACATTGACCGAAAACCGGTTAACTTTGGGCGCGTCACTGCCGCTGCACGGCGCTACGCCCGAGGATGTGGCCCTGGCGGGCGCCTTGGCCTGCAAGCGCGAAAATCATGATGCCATCGACCTTGCCGTGCTGGAGGGGGTGAAGGACAAGGACGCCTTTGCGCAGTATGAGCAGCGCGCCTTCATGCCCTTCGATCCCACTCATAAGCGCACCGAGGCCACCGTGGCGCGTCAGGGCCAGACATTCCGCGTAACCAAGGGCGCGCCGCAGGTCATCATGGATTTATGCAGCCTGGATGAGGCAACCCGCGCCCAGGCGGATAAAATCGTGCAGGACGAGGCCGCGAAAGGCTATCGCACGTTGGGCGTTGCTCGTTCAGATGATGGCACGGCCTGGAATTTTCTTGGCATCCTGCCGCTCTATGATCCCCCGCGGGCCGATTCGCGCGAGACCATCGAGGCCGCGCGCGCCCATGGTATCGATGTGAAGATGGTCACGGGCGACAATACCGCCATTGCCCGCGAAATCGCCGGCCAGCTTGGGCTTGGCACCAATATCCAACCCGCCTCGGCGGTGCTGAAGGACGGGGCCGAACTGGGTGCCCTGGTGGAGCAGGCGGACGGGTTCGCCGAAGTGTTTCCTGAGCATAAATACGCCATGGTCAAGGCGTTGCAGGATGCGGGCCATATCGTCGCCATGACGGGCGATGGGGTGAATGACGCCCCCGCCTTAAAGCAGGCCGAGGTCGGCATTGCCGTTTCGGGTGCCACCGATGCCGCGCGCAGTGCCGCCAGCCTTATCCTCACCGCGCCGGGTCTGTCCGTGATCATCAGCGCGGTTGAGGAAGCGCGGCGCATCTTCGAACGGATGATGAGCTACACCATCTACCGTATCGCCATGACGCTCAGCATCATGGTGTTCGTGGTTGCGACCATGCTGATCTGGAATCTCTATCCGCTCACCACGATCATGATCATCCTGCTGGCCCTGCTGGACGATATCCCGATCATGACCATCGCCTGGGACAATGCGGAATTGCCCTCGCGCCCGGTGCGCTGGGAGATGAACCGGCTGCTTACCATTTCCGCCGTGCTGGGCGCGCTGGCCCTGGCGCAGAGTTTCGGGCTGTTTCTCATCGCCCGCGACTGGCTGCACGTTTCGCTGGCCCAGAACCAGACGATGATGTTCCTGCGTTTCATCGTCGGCGGGCATTTGCTGCTGTTTTCCACCCGCACGCGCCATCCCTTCTGGGCGCGGCCTTACCCGTCCTGGCAGCTTTTCTCGGCCATTATCGCCACCCAGATCGTGGGTGTCATGTTCGTTGGGTTTGGCTGGCTCATGACGCCCATTGGTTGGGGCGAAATCGGGCTGATCTGGCTCTACGATCTCGCCTGGTTCGTGGTCATGGACATCGCCAAACTCGCCACGTACCGGCTCATCGAGCATCGCGGCCGCCACCAGCGCGCCTTTACCGGGCTGCTCAACCGGGTTCTGCACCCGCATGGCGGTTACAGCGCGCGGCACAAAACTTAATCCGCCAGCCTTCAGGAGAGACCGCATGACCAAGACATCATCCGTTCACCCATCGGAACGGGCATTATTGGGCGTCCCCGCCTTCTGGCCGATGAATCTGGCCGCTTCACTGGTTGAGGGCGAGAGCGAGCTGCTCGTCCGCAATCTCAAATTCGTCGAGGAGGAGATCAAGATCCATGGCGAGTTACGACCCAAGCTCGCCACGCCGAACCAGGTGCGGATTGAGCTGCGCAGCATGAGCCTGCGCGATTACGGCACGCCGGGGGCAGGGCTGCCCACATTGGTGGATGCGCCCTATGCCGGCCACACGGCGATGATCGCCGATTACCATAAGGGCCAGAGCTTGGTGGAAACCTTGCTTGATAATGGTTGCCGGCATGTGGCGCTGACCGACTGGAAAAGCGCTACCCCTGATATGAAGGATCTGGAGATCGATAATTATCTGGCCGACATGCTGACGGCGGTGGATGATCTGGGTGGGCGGGTCAATCTGGTCGGGCTGTGCCAGGGGGGGTGGCTCTCCACCATGCTGGCCGCGCGCTTTCCTGACAAGGTGAACGCGCTGGTGCTGGCCGGCGCCCCCATTGACACTGATGCCGGCAACGGCCCCATCAAGCGCATGGCGCATGAACATCCGCTGTCTTTCTACGAGGAGCTGGTGGAGCTGGGCGGCGGGCTGATGCAGGGCAAATTCATGCTCCAGGGCTGGAAGAGCATGCATCCCGCCCAGCATTACATCACCGATCATGTCGATTTATATGAGCATATCGACGATCCGTCCTATCTGAAGAAGGAAGAAACATTCGAAAGCTGGTACGAGAACCCGCTGGACCTGCCGGGGCGCTGGTACCTTCAGGCCATTCAGCAGATTTTTAAGGAAAACCGGCTGGCAAAAGGTAAATTTATTGGGCTTGGCCGGCGCCTTGACCTAAGCGCCATTAAATGCCCGGCCTATCTGCTGGCGGGAGCGGCTGATGACATCACCACGCCCGAACAGGTGCTGAGCGCCGCCAAATATTTAGGCACCCCACCAGAAAAGATCGTGCAAAAAACCGTCGCAGGTGGGCATATCGGCCTGTTCATGGGGGCGCGGACGCTCAAAGAGCATTGGCCGGGAATCGGCCAGTGGATCGCGGCGCAATAAGGGGGCCGTTTCATGGCGGACATGCGCCCAGGGCTGTTGCCGCCGCTGTATCATGGCCACAGAACTGTGATTTATGTGGCCATGCCGGCTGGTGCATTGCATTTCCTTATGGTTTTGGCTTAAGCCGAAGGCCCGTAACGACAATAGGAGATTTCCATAGCCAGACCGCCCGCACCACCCGTTCCCCCCTCGCGCGAGGGCCCTCGGGTCAATGAAGATATTAGAATTCCGCAGGTCCGCCTGATCGACCAGGATGGCGAGATGATGGGCGTGATGAGCACACGAGATGCCATTGCCCGCGCCTTTTCCGTCGGTCTCGACCTGGTTGAGATTAGCCCCAACGCCGAGCCGCCCGTGGCCAAGATTCTTGACTACGGCAAGTTCAAATACGAACAGCAGAAAAAGCGGAACGAGGCGCGCAAGAAACAAAAGATCGTCGAGATCAAGGAGGTGAAGGTTCGCCCCAATATCGACGAGAATGATTACCAGGTTAAGCTGCGCGCCATGAAGAGCTTTGTCGGCGAAGGCGATAAGGTGAAGGTTACGCTGCGTTTCCGCGGCCGTGAAATGGCGCACCAGGAACTTGGCGTGAAGGTGCTGGAACGTATCCGTGGCGATATGGAAGCCGATACCAAGGTTGAGCAGATGCCGAAGATGGAAAACCGGCAAATGGTCATGGTCTTGGCACCAAAATAGGCCAGACCCTGCATGATACGAAAAAAGGCCGGGAAAATTCCCGGCCTTTTTGTTTCATTCAGCTTTTTTCGTCGCGCTGCGCGGGCGGCCACGTGGGCGCGGGCGCGGGGCAGGCGGGGCTTCCGGCGCATTGGCCTCTGCCTCTACCTCTGCCTCGGCTTTAGCCGTTACGGCAGGCGGCGGTGCATCCGGAATAATGGGAATGGCACGCGGTTCTGGCGCGGACATGGGCAGGTCCTGCTGTGCCGCGGGCTGCTCCTTTACACCGGGCGGCGCGCCGCTGGCTGCGGCTTCCAGTTCTGCCTCCAGGGCAGAGCTGATATCGATCGGTGTATCTAGAATTTGCGGCTGCGTCCGGAAGGGACGCTCACCGCGCTCATTACGCTCACCCCGTTCCGCGTGGTTGCGCGGCTGGAACTCGGGCCGTTGGCGCGGCTCGAACCGGCGCGGCTGCTGCTCCGCCCGCCCGCCCTCACGCGGCTCCTCGGCCGTGCCCTCGCCACCTTCGCGCGGCGGCTGCGGGCCGCCCTGGCCGGCGTTGGGCTGGTTCTGCGCCTGGTTTATGGCGCTGATGATGCGGAAATAATGCTCGGCATGCTGGTAATAGGCCTCGCCCAGAATACGGTCGCCGCCGCCCGCCGCATCGCGCGCGAGCTGGGTGTATTTGTCGTAGAGCTGCTGGGCCGTGCCACGCACCCGCATTTCCGGACCGGAGCTGTCGAAAACATGGTTCCGGTTCAGCGGAATGCCATTCTGCTGGTTGCGAAACCCGCCGCCACCGCCACCGTTCGGCCGATGGCCACGGCCACGCATGCGCTTCATATTCATGTGCTCGTGTCTATCCTCGTATGATGCTTGCGCGGCACGGCGCCAAAACGCCACCTAAAGCGGCCCCGGTTTATCCTGGGGCTTAAGGCCATACAGCCCGCGCAGATTGTGCTTAGCCGTATAAACGCGTTCTGCCAATTGTTTATTTACGGAATGTGAGCAATGCGGCCCGGTCAATCCCAGCGAGATCGGCCCGAAAAATCGTGTCGAACCCGGCCTTGTCCGCTAACTCCTGTACATATGGCCCTTGACCCACGCCCAGTTCAAGCACTGCGAGGCCGCTTTTTTGCAAAATCCGGGGCAGCGCCGCGATGATCCGGGCATAAGCCGCCAGGCCATCCGCGCCGCCATCGAGGGCCGCCATGGGTTCGTGGCGGGCCACATCGGGCATCAACCCGGCAATATCAGCGTGGGGAATATAAGGCGGGTTGGAGAGGATGAGGTCGAATCGCCCCGTCAGCGCCGCCGCCCAGTCCCCGGCCAGAAAGGCCGCGCGCTGGTCCAACCCCAAATATCGCGCATTGGCAGCCGCCAGGGCGGCGGCTTGCGGGTTTATGTCCACCCCCACGCCAAAGGCCCCCGGCATTTCATGCAGCACGGCCAGCAGCAGGCAGCCCGTGCCGGTGCCAAGGTCCAGCACCGTGTGCGGCGCCATGCCGGCTTGCAGCACAGCCTCCACCAGCGTTTCCGTATCAGGCCGGGGGATCAGCGTTGCGGGCGAGGTCAGGAAATCCAACCCCCAGAATTCCTTGCGCCCCCGTATATAGGCCAGCGGTTCATGGGCTTCGCGGCGCGCCAGCAGCGGCAGATAGGCATTCCTGTCCACCGTATCGCGCGCCAGCAGCCCGGCCGCATCCGTACTCAGGGCGGTGGCCAGGAGCAGCCTGGCCTCGCGCCGTGGCTCCTCGATTCCCGCCGCGCGCAGCCGCTCGGTCATTTCGGCCAGCGCGTCGCGGAGCGGAATGGTCACGTCTGCGCGGCCAGCCGTGCCGCCTGGTCCTCGGCGATCAGCGCATCGATAATCTCATCGAATTCCCCCAGCATCACGCGATCGATTTTATGTAGGGTGAGGTTGATGCGATGGTCCGTGACCCGCCCTTGCGGGAAATTATAGGTACGGATACGCTCCGATCTGTCGCCCGTGCCGACCTGACCCTTGCGGTCGGCGGCACGGGTGGCATCGGCGCTGGCGCGCTGCTGCTCATACAGGCGCGCGCGCAAGATCTTCATCGCCTTGGCGCGGTTTTTGTGCTGGCTGCGCTCCTCCTGCATCGCCACCACGATGCCGGTGGGCAGATGGGTGATTCGCACGGCCGATTCGGTCTTGTTCACATGCTGTCCGCCAGCGCCAGAGGCGCGGTACACGTCGATCCGCAAATCCGCCTCGTTGATCGCCACATCCACCTCCTCGGCCTCCGGTAGCACCGCAACGGTGACGGTGGAGGTATGGATGCGCCCTTGCGTTTCGGTTGCTGGCACGCGCTGCACGCGATGCACGCCGGATTCGAATTTCAGCTTCGAGAATACGGATTTACCTCTGATCTCGGCCATCGCCTCCTTCAGCCCGCCTAATTCGCTCTCGTTATATTCCAGCACCTCAAAACGCCAACCCTGGCTTTGCGCGTATTTTTGATAGGCGGCGAAAAGTTCGGCGGCGAACAGGCCTGCTTCATCGCCTCCAGCGGCCGGGCGGATTTCCAGGATCGCGGAGCGGTCATCCGCCTCATCCTTGGGCAGCAGGGCCAGACGCACCGCCATGTCCAGCGCCGGCAGCTTCTGCTTCAGCTCGTGATATTCCGCCTCGGCCAGCTCGCGCATTTCGGGGTCGGCGCGCAAGGCCTCCGCTTCGGCCAGCGCCGTTTCCGCCGCCCGCAGGGCGATGACATGCGTCTCGATCGGCTCCAGCTCGGCCAACTCCTTCGAGGCCTTCACGAACGCCTCGCCAGAAACCTGGCCCGAGAGCATGAACCGCAATTCCTCGGCCCGGGCCAGAATGCGGTCGAGCTTATGCTCAAGCGAGGCGCTCATGTGCGAAGCTGCCGGGACAAATCCTCGATCGTCACATCGGTCTGGCCGCCATCGGCGAGATTTTTAAGCTCCAGCCGCGCGCCGATGAGCACGGCAAACGCCGCCCCCGCCTTGTTGGCCCGCTCCAGCCGCTTCTTTACATTGCCGGAATACCCCATTTCCGCCGCGATATTGTGGGCGCGCAAGGTTTTCAGCACCTCCAGGGCGCGCCCCTCGTCATCCGCGCCCATCGGGATAATGGCAACCGGTGCCGGCGCCGTCGGGGGCGGGGCAATCAGCATGGACAGGCGCTCAACCCCCGCGGCCCAGCCAATGCCGGGTACTTTCGGCCCGCCCATTTGTTCCACCAGCCCATCGTACCGGCCGCCGGCCAGCACCGTGCCCTGCGCGCCGAGCGCGGTGGTGACAAATTCGAAAGCGGTATGATTATAATAATCGAGCCCACGCACGATATGCGGGTTATGCTGATGCGGCACCTCGAAAATCGTGAGGTAATTCAACAGGGAATCGTAGAACGCGGTGGCGTCGCGGGTCATGCAGGCTTGCATTTTTGGCGCGTCCGCCACTAGCTTCCGGTCGCCCTCATCCTTTGAATCGAGGATGCGAAGCGGGTTTTTCTCCAGGCGCAGCTTGGAATCCTCTGAAAGCTCATCGCGGTAGCGGGAGAAATATTCCACCAACTGGGCGCGATAGGCATTGCGGCTTTCCGCATCGCCCAGCGTGTTGATATGCAGGCCCACCTCGCCGGCAATGCCCAGCTCCTGCAAAATCCGCCAGCCCAGGGAAATGGTTTCGGCATCGGCAAGCGGTGTGGCGGGGCCGAGCAGCTCCACGCCAATCTGGTGAAACTGCCGGTAGCGGCCTTTCTGCGGGCGCTCGTAACGGAACATAGGCCCGGCATAAAAAACCTTTTGCGGCAGCGTCTGCGTTAGCCCGCCTGTAATGAGCGCGCGGCAGACACCGGCCGTCCCCTCTGGCCGGAGCGTGATGGAATCTCCGCCCCGGTCCTCGAAACTGTACATTTCCTTGGTCACGACATCGGATGTCTCGCCCAGCGTGCGGGAGAACACGCGCGTATCCTCAAAAATTGGCGTCTGCCATTCGCCAAAACCGTACAAGGCGGCACTATGCCGCGCCGTTTCCACCACATGCTGGTGGCGGGCCATGTCCTCGCCGGTCAGGTCGCGCGTGCCACGGGTGGGTTGCAGGATATTCGCCATGAGTTCGACACCAAAACGTTAGTCAATAAAAAATCCGGGGCGGCGGGCCCGCCCCGGACAGCGTTGCGCCAAAAAAGCCCGCTACTCGGCGGCGATTTTCGCGGCCTCCTTGGCGGCCTCGATCTCGGCGGCCTTGGTTTCGACTAGCTTGACCAGATGCTCCAGCATCTCTGCCTCGGGGATGGTATGGTCGGTCTTGCCCGCCGCATACACCATGTGCCGCCCATTGCCGCCGCCGGTCAGGCCTAAATCGGTCATCAGCGCCTCGCCGGGGCCGTTGACCACGCAGCCAATGATGGAGAGCGTGATCGGCGCCTCGATATGCGCAAGGCGCTCCTCCAATGTCTCCACGGTCTTGATAACGTTAAAGCCCTGCCGCGCGCAGGAGGGGCAGGAAATGATGCGCACGCCGCGATGGCGCAAGCCCAGGGATTTCAGAATATCCCAGCCCACATGCACCTCTTCCTCCGGCTCGGCGGACAGGCTCACACGCATTGTATCGCCGATCCCGGCCCAGAGCAGAGAGCCCAGCCCGATGGAGGATTTCACCGTGCCAGCACGTTTTCCGCCCGCCTCGGTGATGCCGATGTGCAGCGGATGGTCGCATTGCTCGGCGAGCTGCTGGTAGGCGGCCACGGCCATGAACACGTCCGACGCCTTCACGGAAATCTTGAATTCGTGGAAATCGTGGTCCTGTAGGATCTTGGCGTGCTCCAGGGCAGATTCCACCAATGCCTCAGGGTTGGGCTCCCCGTATTTTTCCAGCAGGTGCTTCTCCAGGCTGCCCGCATTCACGCCAATGCGCATGGAGCAATTATGGTCGCGCGCGGCCTTAATCACTTCGCGCACGCGCTCAGGGCTGCCGATATTGCCGGGATTGATGCGCAAACAGGCCGCCCCGGCTTGAGCAGCCTCTATCCCGCGCTTGTAGTGGAAGTGAATATCGGCCACCACCGGCACGTTCACGCGTTTCACGATCTCGCGCAGGGCCGCCGTGCTTTCCTCATCCGGGCAGGAGACGCGGACAATATCCACACCGGCTTTTTCCGCGCGCAGAATCTGTGCGACCGTTGCTTCCACGTCTGTGGTCAGTGTGTTGGTCATGGTCTGCACGGAAATCGGCGCTTCGCCGCCGACCTTCACGGGCCCAACGCTGATCTGCCGCGATTTGCGGCGGGCGATCTGCTGATATTCGCGGTAATTCATGAACACTCCATCATTGTGCCGGCGCGGCGACCGGCGATGCCTGGCCCGGCGATGCCGCTGGGGCGGGCGGTGTCAACTGGTAGCCATGCAGAACGGCACCTGGCGCCCCCAGTGGCGCGCTGGTTTTGCCGTTGGTCTCAATCTCGGTGCCTCCGGCATTGCCGGTGGTCATGGTCAGCCCAGGCTCCTGCGGCACAGGCCAGCTTTGGCCGGCCTGCAGGAGCTTGCTGAACAATATATTGCCCGTGGCATCGTGGACTTCTACCCATGAATTCTGGGTTGCCAAAATGGCCATGCCGGCCCCTGCTTCGGTGGTTGCAGCTGGAGCAGGAGCCGCCGAAGGGGCGGCTTTTGGCGCGGCCTGGGCTGGTGCAGCTGGGGGCGTGGCCGGGGCTGTTTGGGCGGCTGCGTCGTTTGCTGCGGGGGGTTGTGCGGTGGCGGCCGTGGTGTCCATGGTAACAGACGGCGCGGCTGGAATGGGCGTATTTAATGCCGCTGGCTGGTTGGCGGGCGAGGGGACGGGTGTGGTTGTTGGAGCGGGCGCCACCGGTTTGGCTGGCGGGGCCAAAGGTGCCAAGGCCGCGGGCACGGGCGGTACGGTTTGCTCTTGCCGGCGTTGACTTGCGGTATGATAGTACCAGATGGCATAAAGCAGCACCAGCGCCACCACCCCCAGCAGCACCAGCGCGCCGCGCGGCATGCCACGATCCGGCACGGGGGCAAGGTAATTCAGCGCGGGCTTCTCGGATTCGCCAAGCCCGCCCGCCTCGCGGAAACGACGCAGGATTTCCTCCGTATCCAGCCCCAATATCTGCGCGTAGGAGCGCACAAAGCCGCTTCGATAGGCGGGGCCGGGCAGGGGGCTTAGATCGCCCGCCTCGATCGCGGCCAGATATTCAGGGCGAATCCGCAGCGCCGTCGCTATATCGGGCAGTTTCCATCCCAACCGTTCGCGGGCCTCGCGCAGGCCAGCGCCCACGCGGCTCATGGCGGCGTTGGAGTCGTGTTCCATCACGTTTGTCGCGGTCTTTTCATCAGCCATGCGTCCTGCTTCTATACCGGAATGCCGCTCGCCTCAAATCGCCAAGCCATGCTCGCGCGCCCATGCCGCCAGCGGCTCGCGGATGCTCCCGCCCGCAGCCCCCGCCCGGCGCAACTCCCGCAGCACGGGGCGCAGCGCATTCAAGTCTGCCTCCACCAGTACGGATTTCACCGGCAAAATAGCATTGCCCGACATTGATAGACTGGTCACCCCTAACGCCGCAAAGGCCACCGCATCCAGCGGTCGGCCGGCCGCCTCGCCGCAGACAGAGAGTGGCACGCCCGCCTCCTGGCAACAGGTCACGAGCCGTTCCAGCAATTCCAGCACCGGAGAGGAGAGTGTGTCATACCGGTCGGAGAGTTCAGGTGTGCCACGGTCGGCGGCGAACAGAAACTGCATCAGATCATTGGTGCCGACCGAGATGAAATCCGCCTCCGCCAGCAGGCCGGGAAGCTGAAACAGCAGGGCGGGCACTTCCAGCATCGTGCCGGCTTCCAGAATTTCGGGAGCGGGGCGGATGCGCGCGGCCTCGGCTTCCAGTAGATCCCGCGCGGCGCGGAATTCCTCCACCGTGGCCACCATGGGGAACATGATGGAAAGCGGGCGCCCCTGCGCGCCCAACAGCAGCGCACGCAATTGCCGGCGCAAAATCGCCGGACGGTCCAGCCCCACGCGCAAGGAGCGCCAGCCCATGGCGGGGTTTTCCTCGCCATTGCCGCTTTCGCCGGGTAGCAGCTTGTCCGCGCCCAGATCCAATGTGCGGAATTGCACCCGCTTTTGGCCGGCCCGGTCCAGCACCCGGCCATATTCGGCCGCCTGGCCCGCCACATCGGGTATGCCGCCCGCGGCCAAGGCCGTGATTTCCGTCCGGTACAGGCCGATTCCATCGGCGCCGGTGCGCTCCAGCTGGTCCAGCTCCATGGCCAGCCCGACATTGAGCATGAGCTGCATTTCTGTGCCATCACGCGTTATTGCCGGGCGGTCGCGATAGGCGGCCAGGGCGGCGGCGCGTACGCTGCGCGTTTCCAGCGCCCGGTCGTAAACCTGGATCACCTCCGGCTCAGGGCGCAAAATAAACGTGCCTCCCTCGGCGTCCAGTAGCGCGGGCTCGTCCTTTTGCGCGGCATCCACAGCCCCGCGATCCACCGCTAAAGCCGGCAGCCCCAGGGCGCGGGCCAAAATCGCGGCATGGCCGGAGGGGCTTGCCTCCTCAATCGCGACACCGGCAATACCGCGCGCATGCCAATCCAGCAGGTCGGCCGGGCCCAGGCGGCGGACCAGCAGAATATACCCATCAGCGCGCGCGGGCTTGGGTGCCATGCCGCCCAGCGCCACCATCAGCCGGCCAATCATATCCTCGATATCAGCCAAGCGCTCGCGCAGATACGGATCGGCAATGCGGCGCATCCGCTCGCGCAGATTGCGCGCCACCTTGTCCACGGCGGTTTCAGCGGTCAGCCCGTCATTAATCGCCTCGCGCACCTGGCTGAGCCAGCCAGAGGATTGCGTGACCATGCGGTAGGCTTCCAGCACGTCGCGCGGGGCGCCGCCACCGGGCAGAGCACCCGAAATTAACCCATCCAGATTCCGATTGGCGCTTTCCACGGCGTCGTCCAACCGCTTCAACTCGGCGGCGGGATCGTCTGTCAGCAGCCGGGCGATGGGGGCGGCGGCGCCATACGGCAGCACCTTACCGCGCGTAATCCCCGCCGAGAGCACATGCCCGGCATAACGGCGCGGCAATGTCTCCGAAAACCCTTCTTCGCCAACATCCGACGCGCCCGCCCGCGAGAGAATTTCGGCCAGCAGCATGGCCACGGTGGCTAGCGATTCAACCTCGACCGGGCTGTAGACCCGCGCCTCGCGGGACATGACACCAATGACCCCCAGGGTGCGCCCGGCCCGCTTCACCGGCATGGCGAGCATGGAGGCCATCGCCTCCTCGCCAATTTCGGCGCGGTAGACATAACGCGGATGGTTCTGCGCGTCGGCGAGGTTGAGACTATCGCCCGAGGCGGCAACCATGCCGATAATGCCTTCGCCCACGCGCAGCCGGATCCGCCCCACGGCGTTGATGTTGAGGCCGAACGTGGCCACAAGTTCCAGGATCTCGCCCGGGCGGGTTACATAAATAACGCTGCCATTTGCCCCCAGCCCTTCGGCCACCAGCCGGGCGATATCGGGCAGGCTGGCGGTGCCAGACGCCAGATGCTCCCGTAAACTGGCAAAAAGATGCCGTGTGTCGCCGAATTTCGGCTTGCGCTTGCGCCGCTTCGGCGGAGGATCAGTCTCGCTGCGCACGCGCGGCCAATGCGGCGACGGCCTGGCTCCGCAGGGCGGCCAAAATATCAGCCACCGGCAGGATCTCATTCACCATGCCAACGGACTGCCCAGCCATGACCGAACCGTTTTCCACATCCCCCTCGATCACGGCGCGGCGCAGCGCCCCGGCCCAGAAATGCTCGATTTCGAGCTGGGCCGCGTTTTTATCCAATTCCCCATCCTGGAATTTGCGCAGCACCTCGGCCTGATGGCGCATGAAGCGTTTTGTGCCCTCATTCATCAGCCCGCGCACGGGGATAACGGGGAACCGCTCATCGAGCTGCACGCTGGGCAGCGCGTCGCGCGCGTTGGCCTTCAGGAAGGCTTTCTTGAAGTTCTCATGCGCGATGCTCTCGGCCGAGGCGGCAAACAGAGTGCCCAGCTGCGCACCCGCCGCCCCCATTTCCAGATAACCAAGAATCGCCTCGCCGCGCGCCAGCCCGCCTGCGACAAAAACCGGCACTTCGCGGATGTGCGGCAGAATTTCCTGCGCCAGCACGGTGAGCGAAACCGGGCCGATATGCCCGCCCGCTTCCGAACCTTCGATGACCAGCGCATCCACACCCGATTTCACCAGCCGCTTGGCCAGCACCAGGGCAGGTGCGAAGGCGATGATCTTGGCACCATTTTCCTTGGCGGTGCGGATATGCGTAGCCGAGGGAATGCCGCCGGCGAATACCACATGGCCCACGCCCGCGCGCACGCAAACCTGCACCAGCGCATCGAGTTCAGGGTGCATGGTAATGAGGTTGACGCCAAACGGCTTACTGGTGAGCGCCTTGGTCGCCGCGATTTCGGCTTCCAGCAGGGCAGGCGGCATGGCGCCGCACGCAATCACCCCAAAGCCGCCGGCATTGGACATGGCGGCAACCAGGTTACGCTCGCTGACCCAGCTCATCGCCCCGGCCATGATCGCATGCTCGGTGCCCAGAAATTCCGCCCCGCGCTGGGTTAGAGCGTCATAGGCGCTCTGGGCGGCGGCGTTCAGGTCAAGCATCGAGCTTATACGCGGTATGCAGGGCGCGCACCGCAAGCTCCGTATATTCGGCCGCGACCAGCACGCTCACCTTGATCTCGGAGGTGGAGATGACCTGGATATTGATGCCGCGCTCGGCCAGGGTGCGGAACATGGTGCCTGCCACCCCGGTATGCGAGCGCATGCCCACCCCAACCACCGAAATCTTGGCGACATTCTGATCCGCCGAGATCTCGGCGAAGCCGACTTCCTTTTGGATAGTCTGCAGCGTTTCGCGGGCGCGCAGAAAGTCGGTCTTGCCGACGGTAAAGGTCATGTCGGTGGTGCCGTCGGCGGAGACGTTCTGCACGATCATGTCGACATTGATATTGGCATCGGCCAGCGGCCCGAACACGGCGGCGGCGATGCCGGGGCGGTCCGGCACGCGGCGGACGGTGATCTTGGCTTCATCACGCGAATAGGCGATGCCGGCGACGATTTCCTGTTCCACGACTTCT
This sequence comes from Pseudomonadota bacterium, assembly GCA_021808545.1. Lineage (GTDB taxonomy): Bacteria > Pseudomonadota > Alphaproteobacteria > Acetobacterales > Acetobacteraceae > Acidocella. The sequence goes on from JAKBBM010000006.1 coordinate 31,103, forward strand.
TCCTCATCAACAACCAATGTACCGGGCGCATCCGAAAAGCTGGAGAGCACCTGCACGCGCACATGCTCCTTCATGGCCAGCTCCACCGAGCGCGTTTGCAGCACCTTTGCCCCCACAGAGGCCAGCTCCAGCATTTCCTCCTTATTAAGCTTACTCAGTTTCCGCGCATTGGGAACGATCCGCGGATCGGTCGTATAAACCCCATCCACATCCGTATAAATATCGCAGCGGTCGGCCTTCAGCGCCGCGGCCAGCGCCACGGCCGAGGTGTCCGAGCCGCCGCGTCCCAGCGTGGTCACACGGTTATCCGGGCCAATCCCCTGGAACCCGGCCACGACCGGCACCTGTCCGGCCTGCATCCGTGCGATCAGCTCCTCGCCCTCGATGCTTTGGATTCGCGCCTTGCCATGCTCGCCATCGGTCTCCACGGCAATCTGCCAGCCTTGCCAGCTGCGCGCATCCTGGCCCAGTTCCTGCAGGGCAATCGCGGTGAGCCCGGCGGTGACCTGCTCGCCCGTGGCGACCACAGCGTCATACTCGCGCGCGTCGAACATGGGCGAAAGGCTCTGGCACCAACCGACGAGCTGATTGGTGGAGCCCGCCATGGCGGAAACCACCACGGCAACCTCATTGCCAGCGTCAATCTCGGCCTTCACCCGTTTGGCCACATTGCGGATGCGGTCAAGGTCGGCGACCGAAGTGCCGCCAAATTTCATCACGATACGCGCCATACTATAACCCTTGTGGAAAAACGGCAGGGGCGTCACATAGCGTCGGAGAAAAGTTTGGGCAATGCAACACGCTTCAGTCATTCCAGAAGAAATCGCGCAATTTAACGTTTTGGCCGCCCAATGGTGGGACGAATCGGGACCGATGCGGCCGCTGCACATGATGAATAAACCCCGCGCGACCTGGGTGGCCGAGCGCGTGCGCCGCCATATGGGGCCGGGGGTTGAGATTCTCGATGTGGGCTGCGGGGCGGGCTTGCTGTCCGAGGCGCTGGCCCTGCAAGGGTTCGATGTTTTGGGCCTTGATGCCGGGGCCGAGGTGATCGGCGCCGCCCAGACCCATGCCGCCGGGCGCGGGCTGAGCCTGGAATACCACCATGGCACGGCCGAGGCATTACTGGCCGAGGGGCGGACATTCCCCGTCATCACAGCGCTCGAGATCATCGAGCATGTGGCCGATCCGGCGGCGTTTCTGGCCACCCTGGCCGGCTTGCTGGAGCCGGGCGGGCTGTTATTCCTCTCCACCCTCAACCGCACGCCGCAATCTTACGTGGTGGCCAAGCTGGGGGCGGAATATGTGCTGCGGCTGCTGCCGCGCGGCACGCATGACTGGAAAAAATTCATCACCCCGGTGGAGCTGGGCCGCCATTGCCGCGCCGCCGGGCTTGAACTGGCCGATACGGCGGGCCTGTCCTTGGCACTCGCTGCTCGGCAATTCAAAATCAGCCGCGATTTGTCGGTGAATTATCTGGCGATGGCGCAAAAACCCTGATCCAAAATGGGCCGATCAGATCTCTTTCGAAGCGAATGACTAATTTTTAACCTAAATATATCAGTATTTTGTTACATAAATCGGCCAGGCAATCTATGCCGAGGAGGATTGCCATGTCTTACAATCTTGCCGTGAAAATGGCTGGCTGGCGCCAGCATCTACATTCATATCCAGAGCTTTCATGCCACGAGACTCAAACCGCCGCTTTCATCCGCGGCGCGCTGGAGGGGCTTGGTGTCGCGCATTGGCACGGTATTGGCGGGCATGGCGTGGTCGGGGTGCTGGCGCGTGGGGATGGGCCTGCTGTCGGTTTGCGCGCGGATATGGACGCGCTGCCGATCCGCGAAGCCACCGGCCTGGCTTATGCCTCCCGGCATGAAGGGGTGATGCATGCCTGCGGGCATGATGGCCATGCCGCCTCGCTGCTCGGGGCGGCGATGCTGCTGCGCGACGATCCCGCTTGGGCGGGCACGGTCTATTTCATTTTTCAACCGGCGGAGGAGGGGTTTGGCGGCGCGGATGCCATGCTAGCCGACGGGTTGCTGCGGCGTTTTCCCATGCGGCGGATTTTTGGCTACCATAATTGGCCGGGTTTGGCGGAAGGAACGGTGATGCTGCATGAAGGCCCGGTTATGGCGGGAACCGCGAATTTTTCCGTCACCCTGCATGGGCGGGCCGGGCACGCGGCCATGCCCCATGATTGCGCCGACCCGGTGCAAGGCTTGGCGCATCTCATTGTCGGCTTCAATACAATCCCGGCGCGTGAGACCAGCCCGCTCGATGCGGCGGTCATCTCCACCTGCACGCTGCAAGCCGGGGCCGCGCGCAACCAGATCCCCGAAACCGCGACCTTAGGTGGCACGCTGCGCGCTTTGAGCCCTAAAACCATGGCGCGGCTGAAGGCCCGGATTGGCGATATGGCGCGCGCTATCGCCGCCGCGCATGAGCTGGATGCCGAAATCGACATTTCGGGCGAGCTGCCCGCCACGGTGAATCACCCGGCCGAAACCGCCCTGGCCGCTTGTGCGGCTGAAAATGCAGGGCTTACCGTGCGGCATGATTTGCCCCCCTCCATGGCGGCGGAAGATTTTGGCCGCTTCCTGGAACATATTCCCGGCGCCTATGCCTGGATCGGCAATGGCGCGAGCGCGTCCCTGCATAATCCAGGCTATGATTATAACGACGCCATTCTGCCGGTGGCGGCGCGGTATCTGGCGGCCACCGCCAAGGCGGCCCTGGCATGAGCCATCACGCGACAGGCGCGGCTGAATTGCCCGAGGCTTTGGATGAACGCTTTGCCGCGGCGGTCAGGGGCAAGGCCGGGCTTGTGGCGGTGCCCGTGGCGCAATGCGCCTATCCGCTCTGGCTGCGCGCTGGCACCGAAGATGAAACGGCCGCTGCCACCGCGTTCGAGCTGCAAGAACGCGGGCTAAAATTCGTGCATCAGCCGCGCCGAATCCTGGAAATCGGCGGCGGGTCGGGGTACCGGGCCGTGGCGCTGGCGCATCTTTTCCCGGGTGCTGAAATTCTGAGCACGGAAGCCGATCCCGCGCATCAGCGTGTGGCCATGCTCAACACGCTGCCCTATGCCCGCATCACCAGCCTGCATATGGCGCTAGCGGCGTTGCCAGGGCGCTATGCGTTTTACGGCCGCAAGGGTGAGGCCGGGCGTTTGGCCCTGGTGGCCGAGGAAACCGGCCAGATCACCGCCACGCCGCTGGCGCATTTGCTGAATTTCCGGCGCTGGAACGATGTCGACACGATCATCATGACTCCCGACGCCGCGAGTGAAACCCTCCTTACCGGCACATGGCCCCGCCATGTGCAATTGCTGGCGGTGGAAACTGGCGGTGTGCCTCTGCCGCCGGAAATAACCGAGAGCATCCCCAACCGCGAGTTTTTGTGCGTGATGTCGGGTGATTACATGCTGTTCTACCGGCGCGGCATTCAGCGCGAGGTGCTGCCGGTGCGCGGCGGCCCGGTTTTCGCGCCGGATGGCGCGGAACATGGGCTGACGTTGGAGCATGTGCCCGAGGGCGGGTTCTTCCTGGTGGGGAGTAACGGCTTTAGGTTGCAACCTAACCCGCATGGCGGCCCGCCCGCGCGGCTGACCATCACGCGCATAAATTACGACCATGCGGAGCTGCATGTCTCGATGCGGGTGGCGCGGCCGGATTCCCCGCCCGTGCGGTTTTTTGTGCAAATGCGCAGCCTGCCTTCCGGCATGCCGCTGGTTTCGCATACCGATATTCTGAATGGCGGCGATGTGCGGGGGGCTGTGTTGCATTTGCCGCACCATGAGGGGCCGTGCGAGATCGTCTTTTCCACGGAAATGGGAGCGCTGGGGGCGGATAGCGCGCTGGCCTGGGCCGAATTCATCTCCGCCACCTTCATCTGAGCGCGATGGACTGGCAGGAACCCGCCATCGTGCTCTCCATCGCCGCACATGGCGAGGGCGATCTGCTGGCAACGCTGTTGACCCCGCGCGGCGCTTGGCGCGGCTTAGCCCGCGGCGGAGCATCGCGCCGCCAGGCTGGCATCTGGCAACCGGGCAATATTCTCACCGCCCGCTGGGTGGCGCGCCTGCCCGAGCAGTTGGGCACGTTCAGCGCCGAGTTGGTGCGCCCGGTGGCGGCCCTGGCCATGCCCGATCCGGACCATCTCGCGCTGCTGGAGGCCGCTTGTGCGCTGGTCGCCCAGGCCCTGCCTGAGCGCGAGCCCGCACCAGAGAGTTTTGCCGGGCTGCTGCGCCTGTTTGCTGGCATCGATATTCCAGGTTTTGCCCTGCCGGAATTGTGCCGCTGGGAAATGGTGCTGCTGCGCGAGCTGGGGTTTGGGCTGGATTTCAATTCTTCCGCCGGGGGGAATGATCGTCTCGCCTATGTCTCGCCGCGCACGGGCCGGGCGGTCACGCTGTCCGAGGCGGGGGACTGGGTGGACCGGCTGTTCCCCCTGCCGGAGTTTTTGCTGGCGGATGAGGGGGAGACCAGCCTGAAAGAATGCGCTCAGGCGCTGCGCGTTACCGGGCATTTTCTGGAGCGGGATGTGTTTGGCGCGCGGCACCGGCCTCTTCCCCTGGCGCGGACGCGTCTTTATGAGCGTCTTTCCGGCAAGCTGGAACAGGAGGAGCGAACCCATGCCAGATGATTTGAGCGGGCGGATCGAGGAACAGCCGCTTAGCAGCGCGCTGTCGGAGCGCTACCTGGCCTATGCGCTCTCCACCATCATGTCGCGCTCGCTGCCCGATGTGCGCGATGGCCTGAAGCCCGTGCACCGGCGGCTGATCTACGCCATGCATCAGCTCAAGCTCGACCCGCGCTCGGGTTTCAAGAAATGCGCCCGCGTGGTGGGCGATGTAATGGGTAAATTCCATCCGCATGGCGACAGCTCGATTTATGAGGCGCTGGTGCGCCTCGCCCAGGAGTTCTCCTCGCGCTACCCGCTGATCGAAGGGCAGGGGAATTTCGGCAATATCGATGGCGATAACGCCGCCGCCATGCGTTATACCGAATCCCGGCTCACCGCGATCGCCGAGCTGCTGCTGCGCGGCATCGATGAGGATGCGGTGGATTTCCGCCCCACCTACGATGGCGAGGAAAGCGAGCCCGTGGTGCTGCCCGGGGCGTTTCCCAACCTGCTGGCTAATGGGGCGGCGGGCATTGCGGTTGGCATGGCCACCTCCATTCCGCCGCATAATGCGGGCGAGGTGTGCGCTGCCGCCGTTCATCTCATTGCCAAGCCCGAGGCCAGCACGGCCGAGCTGCTGACGCATATGCGCGGGCCGGATTTTCCCACCGGCGGCGAACTGGTGGAGGATGAGGCGACAATCCTCGCGGCGTACGAGACCGGGCGCGGCTCCTTGCGTACCCGCGCGGTCTGGACCAAGGAGGCGCAGAAAAACGGCACCTGGAATATCGTTGTTACCGAAATTCCCTATCAGGTGCAGAAGTCCCGGCTGATTGAGCAGATTGCCCTGCTGCTGACGGAGAAAAAACTGCCGCTGCTGGCCGATATACGCGATGAAAGTGCCGAGACGATCCGCCTGGTGCTGGAGCCGCGCAGCCGCACCGTGGACCCGGATATGCTGATGGCCTCGCTATTCCGCGCCACCCAGCTCGAATCCCGCTTCGCGCTGAATATGAACGTGCTGGATGCCGGGCGCACCCCGCGCGTGATGGGGCTGAAGGCGATTTTGCGGGCTTGGCTCGACCATCGGCACGAGGTGCTGATCCGCCGCTCCCGCCACCGGCTGGACGCCATTGCCCGGCGGCTGGAAATCCTCGACGGCTATATTAAGGTGTTCCTCAATCTCGATGAGGTGATCCGGATCATCCGCAATGAGGATGAGCCCAAGCCCGCCCTGATCACCGCCTTCGAGCTGACCGAAACCCAGGCCGAGGCGATCTTGAACATGCGCCTGCGCGCCCTGCGTAAGCTGGAGGAAATGGAAATCCGCCGCGAGCATGACAAGCTCTCGGCCGAGCAGAAAAACCTGCAAGGGCTGCTGGCCAGCGAGCCCAAGCGCTGGAAGGTGATTTCTGGCGAGATTGACGAGGTCCGGCAAAAATTCGGCTCAGGCCCGCTGGGGGCCCGGCGGACCCGGATTTCAGCCGCCGCCCCTGTTGTGACGATTGTGGCCGAGGCGCTGGTGGAGCGCGAGGCCATTACCGTGATCCTCTCCGAAAAAGGCTGGATCCGCGCGCAAAAAGGGCATCTGGCCGATGATGTGGAACTGAAATTCAAGGAGGGGGACCGGCTTGCCCATCTGCTGCGCTGCGAATCGACCGACAAGGTCGCCCTGCTGGGCACAAATGGGCGGGTTTATACGCTAAAGGCATCGGATTTGCCGCGCGGGCGGGGCGATGGTCAGGCAATCCGGCTGATGATCGACCTACCCAACGAGGATGGCGTGCTGAAATTGCTGCTGCCCGACGCGGACCAAACCTATCTGGTAGCCTCCACCGCCGGGCGGGGATTTTTGCTGCCCGGTGCTGAGCTGGTTTCGGAACGGCGCGCGGGCAAGACCATTCTGGTGCTCAAGCCCGGCGAGGAATGGGCCGCTTGCGTGCCCGCCCGAGGCGACCACGTGGCCGTGATCGGGCAGAATCGCAAGCTGCTGGTCTTCCCGCTCGACCAATTGCCGCAAATGCCGCGCGGCACCGGCGTACAGCTGCAAAAATACAAGGATGGCGGCATGGCGGATGTGAAAACCTTTGCGCTGGCCGCCGGGCTGACCTGGCGGATTGGCGAGAAGCTGCGCGTGGAGCAGAAACTGACCGAATGGTTGGGCGCGCGCGCCAGTGCCGGGCGTATGCCGCCCAACGGCTTTCCGCGTGGCAACCGGTTTGGCGATTAGAGCTTTCAGCTTTTAGCCAAAGGCTCTAACTTTATATTTGAACGAGCAATATGCGTTTAGCTTGTCCCTTGCGGGTCAATCTAAACGCATATTGCTCTAAGGTGGGATAACCCGCCTTAGCCGCGCGCCAGGGCCTGGATGCGCTCGACCATGGCCGCGACACCATTGCCGCGATTGCTCGAAAGCGCGCCGATCAACCCCAGATCATGCAGGAACTGCCCCGAGGTGGCGAGGATTTCCGCCCTTGTACGCCCGGAATAGACGCGCAGCACCAACGCCACGAGGCCCGACACGATGGCGGCATCCGAGGCGCCGGTGAGAAACAGCTTACCGTTATCCTCGTGCGCGGCGAGCCAAACCTGGGATTGGCAGCCCTTTACGCGGTGCGCCTCATCCTGCCATGCGGCGGGGTAGGGGGGCAGTTTGCGGCCCAGCTCAATGATGAACTGGTAGCGGTCCATCCAATCGTCGAACATCCCCAACTCATCGCCGATGCCGGCGATAGCCTCGGCGGCGGTTGCATCTTCGGGAAGAACGTAATTGGTCATATCCAGCCTTTCTTGCGGAACCAGGCGAGCGGCAGAACGGCGGAGAGAATCATGAGCGCCCAGGCATAGCCATAGCCGTAACGCCAACTCAATTCGGGAATATCGTGAAAATTCATGCCGTAAATGCCGGCAATGAGGGTGGGCGGGATGCCGACAATGGAGACCACGGTCAGCACCTTGATCAGGCTGTTCTGGGCGATGTTGATCAGCCCCAGGGTCGAATCCTGCAAAAACTGGACTTTGTCGGTCAGGTGGGTGCTGTATTCGTTGAGCGAGGATACATCCTTGGCCACCGATTTCAGCCGGGCCACCACCGGTTTGGGCAGCCAGTTCACCATACTGAGCACATAAGGCGCGATACGGGCGACGCCAAGCTGGCTGTCACGCAGGAAGGAGATGCTGTTATACCCGCGCCCCAGCGTAACCAGCATGGCTTGAAGTTCGGTCTCGGCGTGGCGCTGGCGCATGTCGCCAGTCAGACGCGGGTGGAAAATGCGCTGGGAGAGCTGGTCCAGCTCCTCGCGCAGCCGCTCCAGCGCATCGGCCTGACGGTCGACAATGACTTCCAGCAACTCAACAAACAGATAGGCCGGGGCGTGCTCGGCCGTGCTATGGGGCTGCGTGGGAAATTGAGTGAAAATGGTGCTGGGGGCAAAACGCAATGTCACCAGCCGGTCGGGAGACAGCACGAAGCCGCAGACGCCGCTCTCCAACGCGCCATTATTGCGGGTGACGATGGGCAGGGACAGGGTGAGCACCGGCCCGTCAACCCCCAGCCGCGAAGAAGCCTCGATCTCGGACAGGTTGGCATAGCTTGGCAGGGTCAAGCCGGTATGGCGCGTCACGAACTCATAATGTTCGGGGGCGGGGTCTTCGAGGTCGAACCATAGGGCGCGCCCAGCCTCCTCCAAGGGTAGGGGAACCAGCCGGTTCGCATCGCAGGCATAGGCTTTGAGCATCCGCGTGCTTGTCTCCAATTATCCGGGCTGGGCTGGCATATCAGGGCATGGCCGCGGAAGGAAGGCCGTGATCGCCGCCGTCATGCACAGGCGCATTGCGACTCGCGCCGGAAACTGGATAGAGTTAGCGCGCGGGGAGAAACACTGCGCCTGCCGCATAGATCAGAGCAGAATCGTCTCGCCCGTGCATCCGGCTAATGAGGAGCCTCTGCCCATGACGAGCCTCACCCTCTCCCACGATGACAACTTGGCCGTGGCCAACCCGCTTGACCTGGTTGAGCAGGTTGTCTCTGCCAATGACTGGCATTTTGACCGCCGCTCGGACGCCGACATGGCGGCCGAGGCGCCTGGAAAATGGTGTGATTACGGCCTCTATTTCTGCTGGTCGGACGAGATCTCGGTCATGCATTTTTCCTGCGCCTTCGACATGAAGGCGCCGGCCAAACGCCGTGCGGCCCTGTATGAGCTGCTGGCCAAAGCCAATGAACGGCTCTGGATCGGGCATTTTGGCATGGATGAGGAAACCGGCATGCCGATTTACCGCCATTCCGTTTTGCTGCGCGGCACGCCCAGCGCCTCGGCCGAATCGATCGAGGATATGGTCGATATCGCCCTGTGCGAATGCGAGCGTTTCTTTCCCGCGTTCCAGTTCGTGCTCTGGGGCGGCAAAACCCCGGAAGAGGCGCTGAGTGCCGCCATGCTGGAGTGCGCCGGCGAAGCGTGACATAAGCGCGGGCATGGACGAACTCCCCTCTCTTTTACTTGTCGGCGGCGGCCGCATGGGTGCCGCCATGCTTTCCGGATGGCGCGAACAGGGCCTCTCGCGCGCTGTTGTCGTGGACCCTTCGGCCGCGGCACAGGCCTTGGCCAGCCCGCGCGTTAAAGTCGTGGCTTCGGCCACCGCCTTGCCAGAGGATTTTGCGCCCCAAGCCGTGATTTTGGCCGTGAAGCCGCAAATGGCGGCCGAGGCGTTGCCCGTTTATGCGCGCTTTGCGGGGCAAGCCGTGTTTATTTCCATCATGGCGGGCAAAACGGTGGACACGGTCGGCCGCCTGCTTGGGGCTCAGCCTGCCTTGGTGCGCGCCATGCCAAATACCCCGGCGGCGGTGCGCAAGGGCTTTACAGCGGCTTACGCGGATGCGCATGTCAGCCCCGCGCAACAGGCTTTGGCGGCGCGGCTGCTGGCGGCCATCGGTGAGGTTGCCTGGGTAACGGATGAGGCGGCGCTGGACCCGGTGACCGCGATCTCCGGCGGCGGCCCGGCCTATGTGTTCTTGCTCACCGAATTGATGGAACAGACCGCCCTGGCCCAAGGTTTGGCGCCGGATCTGGCCCGGCGCATGGCGCGCCAGACGGTGATTGGCTCTGCCGCCCTACTGGCGGCCAGCCATGAGGACGCCGCGGATCTGCGCGTTGCCGTGACCTCGCCCGGCGGCACAACCGAGCGCGCGCTTGCAGTGTTGCGCGCGGATGACGCTTGGCCGGAAAATTTCACCCGGGCGATTCAGGCCGCCACGGAACGGTCACGTGAGCTCTCCGGTTGATGGACATTGAGTAACCCGGTTGCTACATCCCCGGCGAGCCGAACCACCCGGGAATACCAAGCATGAAGATTGTCGCCTGCAACAGCAACCGCCCCCTGGCCGAAGCTGTCGCCGCTGGTTTGAACCTGCCGCTGGCGAAAGCCTCCATCCGCCGTTTCGCGGATATGGAGGTTTTCGTGGAAATTCATGAGAATGTCCGCGGCGAGGACGTGTTCGTGATTCAGAGCACCTCGTACCCCACCAACGATAACCTGATGGAGCTGCTGATTACCTGCGATGCGCTGCGTCGCGGCTCGGCACGGCGCATAACGCCGGTTATCCCCTATTTCGGCTATGCCCGGCAGGATCGTAAATCTGGCCCGCGCACGCCGATTTCCGCCAAGCTGGTCGCCAATCTGATCACCGAGGCCGGGGCCAACCGTGTCCTGACCATGGATCTTCATGCCGGACAGATCCAAGGTTTCTTCGACATCCCGGTCGATAACCTGCCCGCAGCCCCGCTTTTCTCGCGTGATATCGAGGAGCGTTTCGCCGGGCGCGAGCCTATGATTGTCTCCCCCGATGTTGGCGGGGTGCTGCGCGCGCGCATCATCGCCCGGCGGCTGAATACCGATCTGGCCATCATCGACAAGCGCCGCGAACGCGCCGGTGTCTCCGAGGTGATGAACATTATCGGCGAGGTTGAGGGGCGCGACTGCATCATCATCGATGATATCTGCGATTCCGGCGGCACGCTGTGCAACGCGGCCGAGGCGCTGCTCGCCAATGGCGCCAAATCGGTGCAGGTTTATGTCAGCCATGGTGTGCTCTCTGGCGGGGCCGTGGCGCGCATCGCCGCCTCGCCGATCGAGATGATGACGATCACCGATTCCATCGCCGCGACCGAGGCCGTGCGCCTTGCGCATAATATCCGCCAGCTCTCCATCGCCCCGCTGCTGGCCGAGGCCATGCGCCGGATCTCGACGGAAAGCTCTGTCAGCTCGCTATTCGATTAAACCCCAAGAGGCCTTCAGATGAAGCTGTTTTATTCACCCGGGTCTTGTTCGCTTGGTATCCACGCGTTGCTGGAAGAAATAGGCCAGCCATTTGAACTGGCCCTGGTGGATTTAAAAAGCGGCGCGCATTTCAAGGCTGAGTATGGCGCTATTAATCCAAAGGCCACCGTGCCCGCCTTGCAGCGCGATGATGGCACGATCCTGACCGAGTGGCAGGCCATCGCCTGGTATCTCGCTAAATCCAACCCCGCGCTGGAACTACTGCCCGCCGATCTGGAGGGCGAGGTGCGGACCTTGGAATTGCTCGATTACATGGTCGCCACGGTGCATATGCGCGGCTTCAGTCGTATATTCCGAGCCCGCAACTTTACCCCGACCACCGCCGATGAACCCGCGGTGGTCCAAACCGGGCAGGATGTGGTGGCGCATGGCTTTAAGCTGCTGGATCAAATATTGGGGCCGCGGGCTTACCTGCTTGGTGATTTCTCGATCGCCGACGCGGCCCTGTTCTATCTGGAGCATTGGGCTGTAGCGCTGTCTTTGCCGGTTCCGCCAGGCCTTGCCGGGCATTACGCGCGGCTGCGCCAGCGGCCCGCCTTTACCCGGGCGCTTGCCACCGAAGGCTTGGTTTGAGTGCCACTCCCGCGCGCGCCATTTTGGTTCCTGCGCCATGGCGAAACCGATTATAACGCCGCCGGCTTAAGTCAGGGCGCGCTGGATATTTCGCTCAACGCCACGGGCCGGGAACAAGCCCAGACCGCCGGGCCGTTGCTGGCGGGCCAAGGCATTGCGCGTATCATTTCCTCGCCCATGCAGCGCACGCGCGAGACCACGGATATTGTTAATGAATTTTTGCGCTTGCCGGTGACCTATGAGTCAGACCTGCGCGAGGTGGTGTTTGGCGGCATGGAAGGCAAGCCGCTCTATCCTTGGTTCAGCGATTGGCTGGAAGGCCATTATACGCCGGAAGGCGCTGAGTCGTTTGCCTCTGTTCTGGCCCGGGTGGACGCCGCCATGACCCGGCTTTTGCAAGACTGGCAGAGCACGCCGCAAACTGGTCCATTGCTGATCGTGGCGCATGGTGGCGTGTTCCGCGCCCTGCGGGATTTGATGGAACTGCCCAGAGAAGGGCTAACCCCTAACGCCGTACCGCTTTATTGCGTCCCCATTGACGAGGGATGGCAGATAAGCACACCGCCCGGGATTTAGACATTACAGTGTCAGCGTGACCGCAACAGGCACATGGTCCGACGGTTGCGGCCAGTTCCGCGCTTCGCGCAGCACCTGGCAGGCTTGCAGGCCCGGCACAAGATCGCGCGAGACCCAAACATGGTCCAGCCGCCGCCCGCGGTTGGAGGCCGCCCAGTCCCGGTTGCGGTAGGACCACCATGTGTAGAGCTTTTCCTCCGGCGGCACGAAATGGCGCATGGCATCGTGCCACCCCTGCGCCATCCAGTCATTCAACCCCGCCACCTCGACCGGCGTATGGCTGACGACGTTTAAAAGCTGCTTATGGCTCCAGACATCTTGCTCCAGCGGGGCGATGTTGAGGTCCCCCACCAGAATGGCGCGTGCGGGCGGGTAGGCGGCAAAATGCGCTTTGGTTTCCGCCAAAAAATCCAACTTATGGGCGAATTTTTGATTTTCCGCGCGGTCTGGAATATCACCACCCGCCGGAACGTAGAAATTATGCACGGTCAGAGGCTTATCCCCCACCTCCACGCGCGCGGAGAGATGCCGGCAATCGGTCCGGCCACACCAATCGGGTGTATCTTCGGCCAGGGTGAGCGGAAAACGGGAGAAAATGGCGACACCATTATAGCTCTTCATGCCCCGGCGCAGCACATGGGCAAAGCCAAGCATGGGCCCCAGCGTCTCGGGGAACAGCTCGTCCGGCACCTTGGTTTCCTGCACGCAGATAATATCTGGCGTCAATGCGCCGACCAGCTCCTCCAGCAGTCCCTGGCGCAAGCGCAGGGAGTTGATGTTCCAGGTGGCGATGGTGAGTTTCATGGCTGCTCTCTACAGCAGCCATCCTGAAAAGCTACCCCTTGTTGGGGATCGGCGAGTTGCCGAAATACTCAAACAGTGAGTCGGGATAGGGACCGCCAGGCTTGATGTCGTATAGGCTCACGCGCGTTTGCTTGCCTTGCGCATCGGTCACCACCCATTGGCGCAGTTCCAGTGGGTCGGTCCCAAAAACCAGGGTCAGGCTGCCGGCGGCGGGCTTATCGCGGCGAATGAGGGTAATGTCATCCTCGCCGGGCTGGCGTTCAATCGCGGTGACGGCGACATTACCCGAGGTGAGATCGACATGTTTGGCCAGCAGAATGCCAAGCGGGGTGCTGCCGAGCGGGATGTTGGTGGTCTGGCCCAGATCGGGATCGTGATAGACGAGCACACCAAACCCCGCCACCAGCAATTGCGGATCGGGCGGGTCATATTCAAAGCGCATTTTTCCTGGGCGCTCAAGCCAAGCCTTGCCAGTGCGGGTTGAGCCATCGGGGGCCACCTGCAAAAAATTCGCGGTCAGTCCCTTCTGGTCGTTGAGATAGGCCTCGACCTTTGAAATCAGCGTTTTATCCGCGGCGGTCAGGTGCATGGGCGTGGTTTGCGCCCTGGCCGGCAGGCATAAGCCACAGGCCAGGAGCAGGGCCGCCAGCGGAAGGTGGCGGCGGAAAAAACGATCAGCCCGCGCTACGGCGGCTGGAGGATTCGGTTTTGTTTGCGGCGAGAGCATCGGTCATAATATGGCGCGTTTCACGCAAAAACGCAGCCCCCTTCACCGTACGCTGAACGAGTACGCTGCGGCGGTCGGACGGATCAACCTTGCGGCGCACGAAATCAAGCTCGCTCAGCCGGTCCAGGGCGCGGGTGATAGCGGGTTTTGATACATTCAGATCCTGCGCAAGGCCGCGTACCGTATGGCCCCCCTCGGTCAGATAACAGGTGAGAAATACACCAAGCTGACGGGCTGAAAGATCGACACCATCACGGCGGACAAGTGCCACGATGGTATCACGAAGAATACCGACCAGTTGGTCGGAGGAAAGTGGGGCAGACGCCATTAATTTCATCCTTAACTTTGCGAAAGTTCGCAATGTGAGATTTTGTTGTGAGCGGATAGACTCCGATCCGGTAAAAGATCAGTACACTATCTGATCAGAAACTTCCAATAGCTGCCGAGGCCAAGACTTAAATATGTTGCCGCGAAACGTTAACACGCTGTCAAAAACGCCGCCATATGCGCAAAAAAACAGATTAAAGACAACGCGTGAACGGCATCCGGCCGGATTAAACGCAACTTCAAGTGCCTTATAAAATAGTTTGCATACAATCAGTTGAGTGTTTTTTTGTTGTTTTATCGCACCGAAAGTTGCTAGCAAAAGACAGAAAAAACGCATAAATGCACTTAAAATTCACCATTAATGCGTTAGCTTTAATGTTTCTATTACTTAATAAAAACCCAAGCCAAATTCATCTTGCCTTAGTTTTGAAGATTTTTGTTACAAAAAATGTTCAGTGCACCAAGCAAGGCACGCAAGGATTGCGCTTCACCGCCCTCAGGTTGCCCTGGCCGGTTGGAATCATTCCAGGCATAGGTATCGATATGTGCCCACCGAATACCGGGGCTGACGAAATGACGAAGAAACAGTGCGGCGATAATGGCCCCCGCGAACGGTTTAGCCGAGACATTGTTGAGATCGGCCATTGGGCTGTCCAGCCAAGATGTATACGCATCATGCAATGGCAGGCGCCACAACGGATCACCGGCGGCAAGGCCGGCCCGCAAGATCATATCGGCCATGGCATCATCCGTGCAGAACAGGGCCGGCAGATCTGGCCCCAGGGCCACGCGCGCGGCCCCTGTCAGGGTTGCCACGTCAATCAGCCAGTCTGGCGTCGCGCTCGCGGCCTCGGCCAGAAGATCGCACAAAACTAAACGGCCTTCCGCGTCGGTATTCCCCACTTCCACGGTCAAGCCAGACCGGCTCCGCAATATATCGGACGGGCGCATTGCATGGCCAGATACGCTGTTCTCGACACACCCGATCCGGACCTGCAAGCGTAACGGCAAGTCAAGTGACATAACGGCCTGGGCCAGACCTAGAATAATTGCCGCCCCGCCCATGTCTTTCTTCATCCGCAGCATGGCGCTGCTGGGTTTAAGATCGTAGCCGCCCGTATCGAAGCAAACCCCTTTGCCGCACAAGCTAATAAGGGGGGCGGTGGCGTCCGCACCACGGCCGCGCCATTCCAAAAGTACCGCGTGGGGCGGCCTGTCCGCGCCAGCCCCCACCGCCGCCATGGCGGGGTAGCGTTCTGTCAGCGCTGCGCCGGTTATGTGGGTAGCCTGCGCGCCATGCCGGGCGGCAAGGGCGAGGGCGGCTTCGGCCAGTTCGCCTGGGCCCAGCACGTTCGCGGGTGTGTTGATTAAGTCGCGCGTCAGCGTGATGGAAGCGGCCAGAATACGGGCACGGGCCGGCACGCTTGTGGCGCGTAACCGGGCGGGTGGGGTCGGTCTGGCTTTGAACTGGGTATAGCGATAGGCGCCAAGCAAAAAGCCCAGGGCAGCGTCCTCGGGATCGGCCATATCATCGGCCAAACGCCAGACGCTGCCGGGGGGTAGGCACCCCGCGGCGGCGCCAAATCCTTGCAGGGCGGGTTTATCTCCCAAGCCTAGCAGAGCTCCGGCGAGGCTGCCATCAGGGCCAGGAAAAAGCAGAATTGTCCCGGCTTCGGCCTTGAATGAGGTAAGAGCGGCTTGCCGGGCTGCGGCGGGCAGGGCGGCGAGCATCGCCGGAAGCCCGGCCGGGCGGACAGCATGAAGCGGCAATGCCGCCATGGTTTCTTCAACCAGACCCGCCAGATTTTCCGCCATGCCCGCCTCCTTATTATTAAGTGGAGGCTTATATATATGTTTTGGTGAGGGGAATACCGGCGGAACAGGCCCGCCGGCATATTTTGTTAGTGCAGACGCTCAATCGAGATAGCCGCGACCCGCCCCTCGCGCTGCTGGAGGGCAAAGCGCACGCGTTCGCCTTCATTCAGCTTGCGTAGCCCCGCATGCTGGACCGCGCTGATGTGAACGAAAATATCGTTCCCACCGGTGTCCGGGGCAATAAATCCATAGCCTTTACCGGGATTGAACCATTTTACAATTCCGGTAATGACGGCATCCTGCCGTGCTTTGTCTTCTTGAATCGTTTCCATTTTGACACCTTGTCCTGGCCCGGGTTGATCCCGGGCATGGGTCATGCGCGCGGTCAAACCAGCCGGCGTGGCACAAGTTTAAACGCAATGGTTACGATTGATCAATTGGAAACATGTGCTGCAACGCAGCGTCAAATACAAATAAGCAGTGGGCGCGGCCTGGGGTTAGGCCGCATCCTCGCGCTTGTCACGGACCCGCACATAGGCAATGGCGGCATGCTCTTCGCAATAAGGCTTGCCCGCCACGGCGGCGGCATTGCAGAAGTGAAAACTGGGCTTTCCGGGCTCGCCAATGGGCCAGCAGCAAGGTGTGGCGCGCGGCGCCATTTTCACCGACGGCATGACAGCGCGCAGGCTAGCGGTGGGCGCACCGACGGATGCGGTCAGGGGCGGCAGGGTTGGGCCGTGCGCGCGCTTGGGCGGGACCGGACGAACGGCGGCACCGCTTTCCTGACGGCGAATCGGCGAGGGACGAGCCGGCAAGTTCAAACGATGCGCCTTACCGACAACGGCATTCTTGGAAATATTCAGCCGCCGGCCGATCTCGGCCGTTGACAGACCTTCCGCCCACAGAGTTCTGAGCTTGCCAATGCTTTCCTCATTCCACTCCATCTTGGGGTTCCCCTGCTGTGCAATACCAAATGGAGTAGAGGCAGCCGCGTTTTCACGCAATATCTAGAAAGCCGTGTTCGAGTCCTTTTCTGTGGAAAACTAATTTTTCGTTGAGGTGTTATTTCACGGTCTCGCCTGGAAACGTCCCCCAGAAATCCGTTCTGGCCAGGTAGCCGCTCTTATGTCCGGCCTTGACCTTACAAAATGCGCTATCGCCGTCGCAATGCAGGATGTCGCCGGTGACCCCTTTATCAAGATAGGCGACCACGTTGGCGCCTTGGCGCGGCGCGCTATACAGCATGGCTTGGGTGGCGGTGACATAAAAAGTCCGGCGGGCGCGGATTGTGGCCTCATGCAGCCAGCCCGTGCCGCCATCGGGGGCGATGATATGGCGCCAGACGTTGAATTCCCCGATAATTTCCACCGGCAACCCGGCACGCTTATAGACCCAATTGACCGGATACTGGAATCCGGGCCCGGCGCGGACATTGACATCGTCCGAGCGCAGCGAGACGAAGCGCGGCACGGGCAGGCCCGTATTACTGCCCACGGCGGGACCTGGGCCGGTACCCGGGTTGGGGGCTGGCGCCGCAGCGCATAACAGCAGCGCGGCGAGCGTGGCGAGAATTAGCCGCAGACGGGGCATGCCGGGTCCTTTCTTAGCCGGATCTTACGGAAATTGGCATCCAGCGCATTCCAGACCAGCAGCCAGCCGGACAGCGACGTGCCAATCCCCGTAATTTCCTTGATAACTTCGGTGGCCTGGAGTGTGCCCATCACGCCGGTCACAGCCCCCAAAACCCCAGCCTCGGAGCAGGCGGGCACCAGCCCTTCCGGCGGCGGGGCAGGGTGGAGACAGCGGTAACACGGCCCGCCCGTATGCGGCTTGAAGGTGGAGAGCTGGCCCTCAAAGCGCAGCACGGCGGCGCTGACCAGGGTTTTGCGCGCGGCCACGCAGGCATCGGCCAGTAGAAAGCGCGTGGCGAAATTATCGGTGCCATCGCAGATAATGTCATAATCGGCGAGCAGGGCGGCCACATTCTGCGCATCCAGGCGCGTCTGGTGGGGGATGATCTCAACCAGCGGGTTAAGCCGCGCGAGCGCCGCCTGGCCTGATTCCACCTTCGGCCGGCCGAGATTTTCCGTATCATGCATGATCTGGCGTTGCAGGTTGGACAGTTCGACCGTATCGGCATCCACAAGCCCGATACGCCCCACCCCGGCCGCGGCCAGATAGAGAGCGAGCGGCGCGCCAAGGCCACCGGCCCCCACCACCAGAACCCGTGCCGTCTTGAGCCGCGCCTGCCCGGTGCCGCCCAGCTCGCGCAGCAGAATATGGCGCGAATAGCGCTGGATTTCGTCCTCGGAGAAATTAAATTCCATACTGTGACATATATTATGCGTCACGCGCCGGGCAAATGCGAAGGATTGAGACTTCACGCCCTGTGTCAATCTGGTAATAGAGACGTGCTAGAGGAGGGCGTCTGCGGCCGTCTTTTCGTGTTATGCGGCGCGTGCCGCGGTTCAAGGTTTGCAAGATATGAAGTTGATCAACGCCATCCGCATGGGTGGTTCCGAGATTTTGCCCTTGGTGGAGGGCGGCAAGGGGGTTGCTGTCTCCAATGGCGTAACCGCGGGCCATTGGGCCGCGTGCGGTGGCGCGGGCACGTTTTCCGCCGTGAACGCCGATAGTTATGACAAGGACGGCAATGTTATCCCGCAAATCTATCGCGGCCGGACCCGGCGCGACCGGCATGAGGAGCTGATTAATTACGCCATCGAGGGCGGCGTGGCCCAGGCCGAGCGCGCCTGGGATATTTCCGGCGGTAAGGGGCGGATTCACGCCAATATTCTGTGGGAGATGGGCGGGGCTGAGCGCGTCATCACCGGGATTTTGGAGCGCACCAAGGGAATCGTGAACGGCATTACCTGCGGGGCCGGCATGCCCTACCGGCTGGCCGAGATCGCGGCGCGCTTTAACGTGCATTATTATCCCATCGTCTCTTCGGGGCGGGCCTTCTCGGCGCTGTGGAAGCGCGCTTATTGCAAGGTTGCGGATCTCTTGGGCGGTGTCGTGTATGAGGATCCCTGGCTGGCCGGCGGGCATAATGGCCTGTCCAATTCAGAAGATCCTGCCAAGCCCGAATCCCCGTTTCCCCGTCTGGTCGCGCTGCGCAAGGTGATGCGTGGCTTTGGCCTTGGTGATACACCGATCATCATGGCCGGGGGTGTCTGGGCGCTGGAAGAATGGGAAGATTATATCGGCAATCCGGATATCGGGCCGATCGCCTTTCAGTTCGGCACCCGCCCGCTGCTGACCCGCGAAAGCCCAATCCCGCAGAGCTGGAAGGAACGGCTTCTGACCCTTAAGCCGGGTGATGTGTTCCTCAACCGTTTCTCGCCCACGGGCTTTTACTCCTCGGCCGTGAATAACGATTTCATCAAGGAATTGCGCGCCCGCAATGAGCACCAGGCTGCCTATACGCCAGAGCCTGTTGGCGAGCATGTGGTGGAATATGGCGTGGGCGCGCGTAAGCGCTCGGTCTATCTCACCGCGCCCGATTATGCCCGCGTGAAGGAATGGGAAGAGGCAGGCTTTACCGAGGCTCTGCGCACCCCTGATTCCACGTTGATTTTCGTAACCCCAGCGCAAGCCGAGGAAATTCACGAGGATCAGGTGAACTGCATGGGCTGCCTGAGCCAGTGCCGCTTTTCCAACTGGAGCCAGGAAGGCCCGGATTTCGACAATGGCAAGAAGGCCGATCCGCGCAGCTTCTGCATCCAGAAATCGCTGCAGAACATCGCCCACGCCGCCCCGGATGACGAGGCCGCGATTGAGCACAACCTGATGTTCGCCGGCCACAACGCACATCGCTTCGCCACAGACCCGTTCTATTCCAATGGGTTCATCCCTAGCGTGAGGGAATTATTCGAGCGTATTCTAACCGGCAAATAACCCTCTCCCGGCCGATGTCCGCGTCCGGCTAGACTGGATCTGGGACATCGAGTCGGAGATGCTGAACGTGGACATGACCGTCAGGGCCGCGCGCCCTCATATTATTGTGCTGGGTAATGAAAAAGGCGGATCTGGCAAATCCACCACCGCCATTCATATCATCGTGGCATTGCTGCGCGACGGGTTTAAGGTTGGCGCCATAGATCTGGATGCCCGCCAGGGGACACTGGCGGGCACGCTGGCCGCACGCCGTGCCTTTGTCGAACGGCGGGGCGTGGATCTGCCATTGCCCAGCTTTCGCGCCGTGCACCGGGCCGATCTGGACCACAGACGTGAGGCGGAGGCCGAGGAGCGCGCCCGCTTTGAGGCCGCCTGCGCCGAATTACAGACGGAAGGCGCGCAGGTGCTGGTGATTGATTGCCCCGGTGCGGATACGTTTCTTTCTCGCCATGGCCATGCCCAGGCCGACACGCTGATCACGCCGATCAACGATAGTTTCGTCGATTTCTCCATGTTGGCGAAGGTGGACCCGGAGAATCATGACATCGTGCATCCCAGTATTTATGCCGAGATGGTATGGGAGGCGCGCAAGCAGCGCTTTAGCAGCGACCGCGGCAAGATCGACTGGATCGTGATGCGCAACCGGCTCGCGGCGGTGGAAGCGCGTAATAAGCGCGATGTCGGTGAGACGCTGAACCATCTAGCCCGGCGCATCGGCTTTCGTACGGTCAAAGGGTTTGGCGAGCGCGTGATTTACCGCGAACTTTATCTGCAAGGACTAACCTTGATGGATGTACGCGAAGCCAATATCGGCATCTCTCTCGGGCTCTCGCACATTGCCGCGCGCAACGAGGTGCGCGCCCTGGTAAGCACGCTCAAGCTGCCACGCCCCAGCCTAAACGCGCTGCCCGCGGAAGAAAAATAAACGTTTTAATTCATGTTGTTGCATCTTGACAGGGGCGGCCGCCTCATGCGCTCTAAATGATTAATTAAATACCAGAATTTGTGCTTGGGAGGTTTATTTGTCTGAAACAAATCGTTTGGATGCGGCGCTGCATAAGGCTTTTTTGACAATGCCGGACTGCATTGTCATGTATTATCTGGATTTGTCGACGGGACTGCTGATGGGCATGAAGTCGAATAACCAGATGCCTCAGGAAGCGATCGACCTGATTGCCGCGGTGATGACCGACATGTTCCAAGGCCCCAATGTCAGTATGATGGAAACATTGGCCCGGAAATATCAGGGCATGCCCGAGGATGAGCATTTCTTCCAGACGATTTTGACGATGAACGGCATGGGGTTGCAGCTCGCCATACGCGGTAAGCGCTACCCAGACTATGTTACCGTTTTCTATTGCCGCAGCACCGCTAATCTGGGCATGATCATGGCCCGCGCCCGCATGGCGATTCCGATGATCGAGGAAGGCATGTGAATGGCTTGCGCCCGCCAGGTCAGCGCAGGCGCAAGACCCGTCCTAATCTGAGCGCAAATCTCTCAGATAGGCGATCAGATCCCCGCGGTCGGCGGCGTTGGGCACCCCCATATGCATGAGGCTGCCCGGCGTGGGCATCTTGGTGCCCGCCGCGAACGAGCTGGGGCTGCGCAAGAATAAATCGAGCTCGGTTGCTGTCAGGATAATATGAGTCTGCCGCAGGGCCGGACTGAAATGGTAGCCAGGTACCGTGCCGGCGGGGCGGCCATACACGCCGGCCAAACTTGGGCCCACCCCATTCTGGCCCGGCTGCGCGCTATGGCACGCCGCGCATTCCGCCGCGAACAGAGCCTTGCCACGGGCCGCGTCTTGCGCGAGGGCGGCACTGGCGAAAGCGGCGCAAGAGAGCAGGCCCGCCGCGCAAAGTCTCATGATATTCATGGTTGCATCTCCTTATCTTTGCTTGAGTTCAAGCGCCGGCCCGCCGCGATGGAAGGCCACGCGACACGAACGGCCAATTATTAAGATTAAAAAATATTCTTTTATTGAAATGACGTGCGTCAATATAACAAAAACTTTAGAAAGCCCTTCCGATAAGGCGAAAAGCTTCCAGCCAGGAGGGGGCGAACAAAACAGGACTTCCTTGATCAGCAAGGCAGACAGAAAAAGAATCTTGGCTCTTGCTTTTTACCGCCGCAATGCCTTGTAGAGAGTCGCTTGATGGCGGAGTTGGCTTGATTTGACACATGTTTTTCTTGTCGGGGCGGGACCTGGCGACCCTGATTTACTGACCGTAAAGGCATTGCGCCTGCTACAAAGTGCCGAGGTGGTGTTGTATGACAGTCTGGTGGGGCCCGCCATTCTGGCGTTGGCTAATCCCGCGGCGGCGCTCATCGATGTTGGCAAACGCTGCGGCCGGGCCTCGACCGCACAGGCGCGGATCTGCGCCTTATTGGTGGCAAAGGCGCGCACCGGCCGGCGGGTGGTGCGCCTGAAAGGCGGCGATCCAATGATTTTTGGCCGCGCCACCGAGGAAATGGAGGCGCTGCGCCATGCCGGCATTGGCTTTGAGATCGTGCCCGGCATTACCGCCGCCAGCACCGCCGCGGCCATGCTGGAGCTTTCCTTAACGCAGCGCGGCATTGCCCGCTCGCTGCATTTTGTAACCGGGCATGGGATGCAGGGCGGTTTACCGGAGCATGATTGGGTGGCGCTGGCCCGCGCGGGCGGCACGCTGGCCATTTATATGGGCGCACGCACATTATCTGGTCTGGCGGCTCATTTCATCGAAGCCGGCATGGCCCCCGATATGCCAGCCCTAGCGGTGGAGAATGCCGGCTTGCCACATGCCAGGCTGTGGCGCTCTGGCCTGGCTGGCCTGCCGAGCCAGCTCGCCGCGGCCGCGCCCCAGGGGCCGGTCCTCATTCTGATCGGCCATGCCATGGGCACCGCGCGGGCAGCCGATACGGTGCAAGCTGCCCTGATGGCTGAATAAATAAGACGGCGCATTTTTTTACTGGCAACCAAAACTTAAAGTTCGGCGTCCATAAGAATCATCATGCCCGCGCGGGTATGTGATGACCGGGACCTACCCGGCGGTTCATTTATGAAAGAGGCGCCCTACGTGAAAAATTTGCCCATTATCGTTAAGTTTTTCGCCATTCTGGCGGTGCTTGGGCTGTTCGCCATCATCTCCACTAGTTTTTCTTCGTGGCAGATGCGCCATCTCGCGCGGGAATCGCAAACCCTCAATCAGGGGGTTATGAAGGGGGCTGAAGAGATCGCCGCGGCCAGCGCCGCTCTGCAAAAGATACATGCAAATATCGCGGCGCAGCTGATCACCACGAATAGCCTGGAAAAGGAAAATGAGACGGCCGGTATCGCCTTGGCGATCAGTTTCTTCAATGGCGCGCTGAACGATGCGGCGCGGCGGCTGCCAGCGCATCGGCAAGATATCCTGAATTTGCGCAGCGATGGCGATACGCTGCTGAACCAAACCTGCGCCAAGGCGATAAGCATGGCCAGCAACGCGCTTGACGCTCCGTCTCTCGCGGCGGCACAGACTGAATTTGTCACCAATTGCGCGCCCAATATCCCGCACATCACCAGCGCGCTGGAGATGACGCGCCGCGCGCTGGTGCAGGAAAGCGATTCACGCATGAGGACGATGTCCGCGCAGGTCATGCGGAGCATCCTGATCACTTTTGCCGCTGTCTTGGGCGGGTTTGCCTTGGTCGTGGCCGGCGCGTTCTTTGGCCTGAACGCATGGGTGGTTAAGCCGCTGAACGGGCTGCGCGAAATCATGGAACGGCTCGCGGGCGGTGATCTGGAAGTAAACGTGCCAACCGGCCGGCACGATGAGATCGGCGCCATGGCCGAAACCGTGCAAGTCTTTAAGGCGAACGCGCTGGAGAAGCAGCGCGCCGAAACCCTAGCGGCCGATGCTCAGGCGCGGGCCACGGCCGAACGGGAGCGGGCCGAAGCCACGCGCGAAGCCCTGGCGGCAACCCAGGCCAAGGTGGTCGAGGGGTTGGCCGATGGGCTGGAACGCCTCTCCAATGGCGATCTCATTTTCCGTCTAGATTCCGCATTCGCACCTGAATATGAAAAATTGCGGACTGATTTTAACAAGGCGTTGGATAGTTTGCAGCGCACGATGCAGTCGATTGCGGCGAACGCGCAAGGGGTGCGCTCCGGGGCGGGCGAGATCACGCATAGTTCGGATGATCTGTCGCGGCGGACGGAACAGCAGGCGGCGAGCCTTGAGGAA
>JAKBBM010000126.1 GCA_021808545.1 Pseudomonadota bacterium
TTATTTCCACCGCGCGCGGGAACATTCCTATGGCCAGCAATCGCCCAGCCTACTGAACGAAGCCCTCTCCTGGCATCAGCGCTTTATCGAGACGGGGTCGATGCGGGCGTAAGATGCGGGCGTAAGCAGATGATTCGTGGGGGCTTTTTGTAAAAAGCCCCCACACCCGAAAAAACTTTTCATTGGTGCGGTATTGGCGTAAGGGCGCTGATCTGTGCTGCCACCGGCGTCGCAGCATCGAGCCGCCGCCAGGTCATGGCGCCTGTAATCATGTTGCGCTGGCGGCGCATCACGGCGGGATCAGCGTCCGAAGCATCGCCCCTGCGCGCTTGCAGGCGCGCAGCCAACAGTTCTTCTGGCGCCTCGAGCCACACACCATGAAACGCCACCCCCGCCTGCATAGCCAGGGCCTCGGCCGCCTCACGCTCAAACCCGTTCAGGAAGGCGGCATCGAGAATCACGGACATGCCCGCCGCCAGCCCCGCGCGCGCCGCCGCGAACACGGCGGCATAAACACGCGCGCTCATCTCTTTTGTATAGGAATCGGCGGGGAGTTTTGTTTCGGCCGCCACACCGCACAGGCGCTTGCGCAGCACATCGCTGCGCAGCACGCGCGCGCCCGGCATGGGCGCAAAATACCCCGCCAAAGCCGCCGCCAAGGTGGATTTACCCGTGCCGCTCCTGCCGCCAATGGCCATAAGACAGGGTGTGGCCGGGCGCAGCGCCGCCGCCGCCAGGGCAAGGCAGCTTCCTGCCTCGTCATTACGCTTTTGCGCGGCCAGCACATGCGCGCGCACGGCAGCGCGGATGGACATGAAGAATGGCAGCAGCGCCAACCCGTCTTCCTCATCCACACGGTCAAAATACCGGTTGGCCAGCTGGGCCGCGAACGCCGCAAAGCCCCGCCGGCACAAATCCATCAGCAGAAAGGCGAGATCGTACAAAACATCGATACAGGCGAAATCTTCCGAGAATTCGATGCAATCGAACAAGACCGGGCGGCCCTGCAGCCATAAAATATTGCCCAGATGCAAATCGCCATGGCAGCGGCGGATATGCCCAGCCCGCCCGCGCGCATCCAACAGCGCCGCATGGCGCGCATAAGCCGCGCGCGTGGCCGCATTCACCATGGCCACATCTTGCGGCGGCAATGGCGGGCAGGCGGCCAAAAGATTCGCCGCATTGCCCTCAATCACCCGGCCAAGCCCGGCCGCATCACCCGGCACGCGATCCGCCTTAACATGGAAGGCTGCGATTTCATCGGCCAAAGCGCGGATTTTATCTGCTGTCAGCGTGCCGACCTTGGCCATTTCATCCAGCAAAGCCGCCTGGGGGAAGCGTTGCATCTCCAGCACATACTCCACCGCCTTTCCCGGCCCATCCCATTCCAGCCCGCCGCCCTTTGCGCGCGTTATGGCGCGGACATGGCGGTAGAGACATGGTGCCGTGCGGCGATTAAGCGCCAGCTCCGCCTCGCAAAAATGCCGGCGCAGGGCCAAAGTTGAATAATCGAGGTAAGAGAAGCGCACTGCGCGCTTGAGCTTGTAGGCGGTCTCGCCGGCCAGGAAGATGAGGGAAATATGCGTCTCAAGCCGCGTTTCGGCGCGGGCGGCGAGGAAGTGAATAACCTCGTCCTGCTCAGCCATGCGGCGTCCAGGGCGGGATTTTCGCGGCCAGTCTGGCCAGACTCTCGCCCGAAACCGTCTCTTCGCGCAGCAATTCCGCTGCCGCCTCGCGCAGCACGTTCAAATTGGCAGTCAGGATGGCGCGGGCGCGGGCAAAGGCCGTGTCGATCAGGCCGCGAATGGCCTTATCAATCGCCGCGGCCGATTGCTCGCTATAATGGCGCGGGCGCCAATCTGGCGTGGGGCCCAGCAGATGCTGGGTTTCGGCCTCGTACGTTACCTGGCCCAGCGTCTCATCCATGCCATAGCGCACCACCATGGCGCGGGCCATATCGGTTGCGCGCATCAAATCATCCGCCGCCCCGGTCGAGACATCGGGGAAGATCAGCGATTCCGCCGCGCGCCCACCCAGCAGCACGGTCATGCGGTCGAGCATCTCAGCCCGGCCCATAATGAACCGGTCCTGCGTGGGGCGCTGGATGGTATAGCCCAGCGCCGCGATGCCATGCGGGATGATGGAGATTTTCTGCACCTTGTCGGTCTCGGGCAGGGCCATGGCGGTAATGGCATGGCCCATCTCATGATGCGCCACCACTTCGCGCTCCTTGGGGGCAAGCAGGCGGTTATGCTTCTCCAGCCCGGCGATGATGCGCTCCACCGCATTGGAAAAATCATCCAACGTCACCGCCTCGGCCGCGCGGCGGGTGGCGAGCAAGGCGGCCTCATTCACCAGATTGGCCAGATCCGCCCCGGTGAAGCCCGGTGTCAGCGCCGCGATTTCCTCGGCCGAGGCATCGGCCGCCAGCTTCACCTTGCGCATATGGATGGTGAGGATCTGCACGCGCCCGGCCTTGTCTGGCCGGTCCACCAGCACTTGCCGGTCGAACCGTCCAGCGCGCAGCAAGGCGGGATCGAGAATTTCCGGCCGGTTGGTCGCCGCCAGCAGCACCACGCCGC
>JAKBBM010000127.1 GCA_021808545.1 Pseudomonadota bacterium
CCGGCCGTGCAGGCCGCCAAATCGCCGGGTGGAAACAACAGCCCGTTACGCCGATGGGTAACCATCTGGCTGATAGCCCCTGTGTCCGGCGCCAGCACAGGCCGTGCGGCGGCCATGGATTCCGCGATCTTGAGAGGAGAGAAATAAAAATCCGATTGCGGCAGATAGGGTGCAACGGTGAAATCCATGGCCGAAAGCCAAGCGGGCACCTCCGTATGCGCCACCCGGCCAGGCAGCAGCACGCGCGCCGCTAACCCGAGCGCCGCCGCGCGCGCCAGCACCGCCTCGCGCTCTGGCCCCTCGCCAATGGCCAGAAGATGTAAATCCGGTATTTTCGCGGCGATGGCGGCAAATGCCTCCAGCAGAAATGGTACGCCATGCCAGGGCTTGAAACTGCCGATAAATCCAGCCACCGGTGCGCGCATGGCCAGGCCAAGGTGCTGGCGCATGGCCTGGCGGGTTGTCTCGATTTGGCCGTAAGCCTCCACATCTACGCCATTGGGGACCACATGAACATTATGTTGCTGGCCCAGCACGTCTCGGACATGGCGCCCCACAGCTTCGGAAACCGCGATGATGGCATCTGCGCTTTCGTAGGATTGACGCTCGATCCGCCGCGCCTCGTCTTCCAAACAAAGACCGCGGAAGCGCTTTTGCTCCTCGACCAACGGCGCATTCACCTCTAACAGCCGTGGAATGCCCAGACGCGCCGCAATCTCCGCCCCCGCGGCGTGAAACAAGGCATGGCGTTCATAAATCATGTCGGGTCTGAACCCCTCTGCGGTCAGCGCGGCCAAAACATGCGCAGGGGCCGCCTTGTCGGAGGCCAGCTTCACTTGTTCTTTTGCCAACATCGGGTCTTCCACGTCCGGGTCAGCCAGGCCAGGCCGCGGGCAAAGCGGCAGAATGAGTGCTGGCGGCGGCGGATTACCGCTCCCCAGGGTTGCGCAGGCCAGCGCCACCTCATGTCCCAGACGATGCGCCGCACCAATAAATGCCCGCACATGCACCGATGCGCCCTTGTCGCCACAAACCGGAATGCCGTGGTCGAAATTCAGATAGAGCAACTTCATAATGCGACGGCGCTGGCGGGCGCCTCCTCTGGCCCTGTGCAGACCAAACCGCCCGCTTCCTCGCATGCCTGGCAGGCGATGAGTTGATGCAGGGCGCGTGTGGTGTTCCAAAGGTCAAAATCCCGTTCCAGCAGCGCCCGACCATTGGTGGCCAAGCCCATGGCCAGGGTCCGGTCCTGCAGAAGCCGCTGAATGGCGCCGGCGAGGGCGTTGGGATCTCGTGGGGGCACGAGCAACCCTGTCTCTTGGTCGCGGACCAGCTCTGGAATCCCGGAGACATCCGTGGCAACGACCGGCACGCCACAGGCCATCGCCTCGACGATGACGTTTGGGATACCGTCGCGGTCGCCATTTTCCTCGATGCGCGGCGCCAGGGCAAAAATATCCGCCTGATGGTAAAGGCCGACCAGCGCCGCGTGAGTCATCGCACCAGCCAATGTGACATAGGCTTGCAAACCCAGAGAGGTGATCTGCTCTGATAAGCTCGCCTGCAACGGCCCGGCACCGACGATGCGAAGCTGGAACGCAGCACCAGCATGGCGCAAGATGGAGCAGGCAGCGATCAAATCGTTAAACCCTTTCTTGGGCACCAGCCGCCCCACCGCGAGAATGAGCGGCCGCTCAGGCGGCGAGCCCGCGCGGGCCGCGGGCACTGTGCCAAATTGCTCCAGGTCGATGCCATGATAGATCAACCGGATCACGGCACCGGGGCTAACTTGCTCAAGATAGCGGGCATTATAGCGCGTGCACGTCGCGACAAATTGCGCAGCGCGGGCGCGGCGGGCAATGATCGGGCGCGGGGTGAGGTAGAGGTCCTTCGCGTGCGCGGTAAAGCTGAAGGTCAATCCCGTCATCAGGCTGGCGAAATGCGCAACCGCGGTGGGTGTATTGGCGAAATGTGCATGGATATGCGCGACCTTGTTGCGCTGGCATTCATTGGCCACGAAGCCGGCGCGGGCAAAATGTTTCCACACTGCAAGAGGGGCGCGGCTGGTGACGGACCATTGCCCGGCGCGCAACAGAGCGCCCGCGTAACGGCCAGGCGACGCCCACAGACAAGCGCCATGGGCGACGGCCAGCCTGATGATCTTGGGAACAAAAGATTGCGGCAACCCGTGCAGTGGGGCCTCCACCTCCGCCACCATTGGGTGGTGCGGCGGCGGTTCGGGCGGCAGCAGGGAGAAAATTCTCAGCCGCGCGCCCAACCGCTCCATCGCTCGAATTTCGTTGAGAATGAAGGTTTCCGACAATCGCGGGTAACGCTTCATGACATAGGCTACAGGGCCGAGGGAAGGCGGATGGCTCATGCCACGGCAACTCCATTCAATTCGGGAACAGCCAAAATTTCAGCAACCCGATCCGCGCCGCCGAGATCAAGCTGCGCCCAGTTCGATGCCGGAGGGGCCAGAAGGGCCTCAGGCACGAGTGCGGCGAGCCGTTCGACCAAGTCATGGTCTGGCTCCACCATCCGGACGAGACCCAACGCGGCCAATTGACGCGCACG
>JAKBBM010000128.1 GCA_021808545.1 Pseudomonadota bacterium
CGAATCCGGGCACTTTCCAATATATTAATATGCAATAAAATCAGAGGTTTATTTTTGCCCCTCTTGCCGTCCATCCCGGCTTTCCACACATCTCCCAACGCCCGCGCCGCCTTGTGCCGCGCACAATGTCCACAAACTTATCCACAAGGTTGCGAACATGTCGGCGGATAGTTCCGCACAGCCCGCATCCGGGGTCGGTATTATAGAGGCCGCCCTGGCCACCATGCCCAGCAACCCTGGCGTGTACCGGATGCTCAACACCAAAGGCGAGGCACTTTATGTCGGCAAGGCGCGCAACCTAAAGCGACGGGTGACCAGTTACACGCAGCTGACCCGCCTGCCCGAGCGGCTGCGCCGCATGGTGGCCGACACGGCGGCAATGGAGATTGTTACCACCCATACCGAAGCCGAGGCGCTGCTGCTGGAGGCGAACCTCATCAAGCGCTTCAAGCCGCGCTACAATATCCTGCTGCGCGACGATAAATCCTACCCCTGGCTGATGCTGACCGAGGACCACCCCTTCCCGCAAATCGCCAAGCATCGCGGCGCGCAGGCGCGCAAAGGCAGCTATTGGGGACCGTTCGCCTCGTCCTGGGCGGTGGATCAGAGCTTGCAGGCGTTGCAGCGCGCCTTTTTGCTGCGCACCTGCGCCGATACGGTGTTCGCCAACCGCACCCGCCCCTGCCTGCTGTTCCAGATCAAGCGGTGCTGCGCGCCATGCGTTGGCCGGGTGTCAGAAGCCGACTATGCCGCCCTGGTGGCGCAAGCCAAGGCGTTTTTGTCCGGCAAGTCCGATACGGTGCAAAAGAATCTGGCCACGCAGATGCAAGACGCCGCCGAACAGCTGGATTTTGAGCGCGCGGCCAGCTTGCGCGACCGCATACGCGGCCTCGCGCATGTTCAGGGTAATGATGTCGTCAACCCAGCGAGTCTGGGCGATGCGGATGTGATCGCCCTGCACCAAGCGGCGGGCCAGGCCTGCGTGCAGGTGTTCTTTATTCGCGGCGGGCGCAATAACGGCAATCGCGGCGTGTTTCCAGCCACCAGCGCCGATGATCCGCCGGGCACCGTGCTGGCCGCCTTCATCGCCCAGTTTTACGATGATAAACCACCCCCGCCGCAAATCCTGCTCAGCCACGCGCCGGACGAGGCGGATTTGCTGGCCGAGGCGCTGTCCTTGAAGGCAGGGCGCAAAGTCTCCCTGCTGGTGCCCCAGCGCGGCGAGAAGCTGGATGTGGTGCGCCACGCCGCCACCAATGCACGCGAGGCGCTGGAACGCCGGCTGGCCGAACGCGCCGGCCAGGGCAAGCTTTTGGCAGCGGTGGGGGAGCTGTTCGGCCTGGCCAAAACACCCGAGCGGATCGAGACCTACGATAACTCCCACATCATGGGCACCAATGCTTACGGCGTGATGGTGGTGGCCGGGCCGGAAGGGTTCATGAAATCCGCCTACCGCAAATTCGCGATCAAAAGCGCCATTACCCCGGGCGATGATTTTGCGATGATGCGCGAAGTGCTGCGCCGGCGCTTTGGCCGCAGCCTGGCCGAGGACCCGGCGCGGCAATCCGCCGTCTGGCCGGACCTAGTGCTGATCGATGGCGGGGCGGGCCAGCTTTCGGCGGCCAAAACCATCATGGCGGAGCTGGGACTGGCGGATATTCCCTTGGTTGGCATCGCCAAGGGGCCGGACCGCGATGCCGGGCGCGAATGGTTTCATATGGAAAACCGCGCGCCCTTCCAGCTGCCGCCGCGCGACCCTGTGCTCTACTTCCTGCAACGCCTGCGCGACGAGGCGCATCGTTTCGCCATCACCACCCACCGCGCCGGGCGGAGTAAAAAACTCACCACCTCGGAGCTCGATGAAATCCCCGGCATTGGTCCCGCGCGCAAAAAGGCGCTGTTGCTGCATTTTGGCGCCGCGCGCGATGTAAAGGGGGCTGGCCTGAAGGATCTGGAAGCGGTGGATGGCATTAACCGCGCCACCGCGCGCGCCATTTACGGCTTCTTTCACCCCGGCGCCCGGCTGGATGAGGATTGATCCCGGCTGCCATCCTCATGTCATTGGCCTAAAAGAACTTTTCCCGTACAAACAGGATCATCTGGGAGATTTGCCGCATGCGCCAAGAGATCTGGACCGAGCTGAGCGCCCTTGCCCGCGCGCATACCGATATCCGCGCTATATTCGCGGCCGACCCTGCGCGTTTCGATGGATTTTCGGCCCGGTTTGGGGATATACTCCTCGATGTCTCGCGCACCAGCCTCACGCGTGAGAGCCTTGCCCGGCTGCTCGACCTCGCCGCCCAGGCCGGGGTGGAAGCCCAGCGCGATGCCATGTTCGCGGGCGAAAAGATTAACATCACCGAAAACCGCGCGGTGCTGCATACCGCGCTGCGCGCCCCGCGTGGCACCCGCGTGCTGGTGGATGGGGTGGATGTGATGCCCGCCGTGCATGAAACGCTGGAGCGGCTATTCGCCTTTGCCCAAGGTGTGCGCACCGGCGCCATTGCCGCTACCAACGGCCAGCCTTTCACCGACATCGTTAATATCGGCATTGGCGG
>JAKBBM010000007.1 GCA_021808545.1 Pseudomonadota bacterium
GGGCAGCGTGCCGGTGGCGAGGGCGGGGCCCGGCTTTCGGGCGGGCAGATCCAGCGTCTGGCGCTGGCGCGGGCCTATCTTAAAAACCCGCGCCTGCTGATTTTGGATGAGGCCACGGCCAATCTGGACATGGAAAGCGAGGCGCAGGTGCTGGCGGCGATTACGGAATTGGCGCGCGGGCGCACGGTCATCGTGATCGCGCATCGTTTGGCCATGGCCGAACGGGCGCAGCGGGTGCTGGTGCTGCAAAATGGGCGTGTGGCGCAGGCGGGCACGCATACGGCCTTGCTGGCGCAGGCCGGGCCTTATCGCGCTCTGGCGCAGGCTTATGGGGTGGAAACATGCGCGAGCTGATCCGCCTGCACAGGCTGTTTGCCCCGTACCGGGGCTGGATGCTCTCGGGCCTTGGTTTGGCTTGTGTGACCATTCTCGCCAATTTCGGGCTGCTCAGCCTCTCGGGCTGGTTTTTGGCCGCAACGGGGCTGGTGGGCCTATCCTCGTACGCCGCGCAGAACCGGTTTAATTTCTTCTCGCCCGCCGCCGGGGTGCGGTTTTTCGCGACGCTGCGGATCGTCTCGCGCTATGCCGAGCGGCTGGTCACGCATGAGGCGACGTTCCGCCTGCTCGCCGCCTTGCGCGTGTGGTTCTACACAAGGCTGGAGCCGCTGGCCCCGGCGGTACTGCAACAATATCGCGCGGCCGATCTGCTCTCGCGCATCGTCGCCGATATCGACACGCTGAACCTTTTTTATCTGCGCGTTTATGTGCCGCTGCTCACCGCCCTTATCAGCGGCCTGCTCATGGTTGGTTTTTTCCTCATTTTCTCTGGCGGCGCGGCTTTGGCCCTGCTGGCGGGGCTGGGGTTTGTGGGGCTGTGCGTGCCGTGGCTCACCGGCTGGCTGGGCGCGCGCGCGGGGGCTGAGATTACCGAGACCAGTGCCGCCTTGCGCACCGAATATGTGGATGCGGTGCAGGGCATGGGTGAGCTGCTGACTTACGGTGCTGCCCCGCGCCTGACGGCGCGCGCAACGGCCCTGAACGCGCGGCTGATCGGCGCGCAGACGGATATGAGCCGCCTGTCCGGCTTGGGCCTGGCGATGAGCGGCCTTGGTACCAATTTCACCCTGCTGGCGGTGCTGCTGGCCGCTGGCGCCAAGCTGGTGGCCGGGCATATGGGGGCGGCCGAGCTGCCGCTGCTGGCCCTTGGCGCCATGGCCGCGTTTGAGGCGGTGGCCCCGCTGCCCGGCGCGTTCCAATATATGGGCCAGATTCGCGCGGCGGCGGGGCGGATTTTTGCTCTGGCCGATGCCAAACCCGCGATTCCCCCGCCGCCCATGCCAGCACCTGAACCGGCGGTATTCGATCTGGTGCTGGAGGATGTCTCCCTGCGCTATGCGCCGGATGCCCCCTGGGCGTTGCGGCATTTTTCCCTCAATGTGCCGCAGGGCCGGCATGTCGGCATTGTGGGCGCCACGGGCACGGGCAAAACCACCCTCATCAACCTGCTGCTGCGCTTTCATGAGTATCAGGAGGGGCTGATTCGCTTTGGCGGGCACGATCTGCGCGCCTATGCCAGCGCTGATATGTCCCGTTATGTCACGGTCATTTCCCAGCGCAGCTATCTGTTTCACACCACCATTCGTGACAATTTGCTGCTCGCCAACGGCGCTGCGACCGAGGATGAGCTTTGGCACGCGCTGGACGTGGCCCAGCTTGCCGCCTTTGTGCGCGCGCAACCACAAGGGCTGGACACGCTGGTGGGCGAGGCGGGTGTGAAGCTTTCCGGCGGGCAGGCGCGGCGTGTGGCGCTGGCCCGCGCGGTGCTGAAAGCCGCACCCTGGCTCATTCTGGACGAGCCGACCGAAGGGCTTGATGCCGCCACCGAACAGGATTTCCTGAATGATCTGGCACCTCTGCTGGCGGGGCGCACGGTGCTCTACATCACCCATCGCCCAGCCGGCCTGCGCCTGATGGACGAGGTTTATGCGCTCAGCGATGGGCAGGCATTCAGTCTTCGATAATTGATCACGCGGTATAAGTAGATTGATCTAAATCAATCAGGGCTAATGATAAAAGCTTCTATAGCCTGTGTGATTAGAAAAAAGTCTTCAACAGCTGGAGCGCACGCTGATGCCGTTAATAGATCCGAGTGTCGTCGATCTGTCGCGATTACAATTCGCGCTGACCGCCTTGTATCACTTCCTGTTCGTGCCGTTGACCTTGGGGATGACCTTCATCCTCGCGGCGATGGAGACCGTCTACGTCATCACCGGCAAGCCCATCTACAAGGAGATGACACAATTCTGGGGCAAGCTTTTTGGCATTAATTTCGCCATTGGCGTCGCCACCGGCCTGACCATGGAGTTCGAGTTCGGCACCAACTGGTCGATGTATTCGCACTTTGTGGGTGATGTGTTTGGGACGCCGTTGGCCATCGAGGGTTTGATGGCCTTTTTTATGGAATCCACCTTCATCGGCCTGATGTTCTTTGGCTGGGACCGGCTTTCCAAGCCAGGCCATCTCGCGGTCACCTATCTCACCGCGCTTGGCTCCAACCTCTCGGCATTGTGGATCCTGATCGCCAACGGCTTCATGCAGAACCCCAAGGGCGCATCCTTCGACCCCGTGACGATGCGCATGCAATTCACCTCTTTCCTTCACCTCGTGTTCAGCGACGATGCGCAGGCGAAATTCGTGCACACCTCGATCGCGGGCTTTGTTACCGGCTCGCTCTTCGTTATGGGCATTTCCGCCTTCTACATCCTGAAAAAGCGGCATAAGGAGCTGGCAGCTCGCTCATTCCGCATGGCCGCTATTTTTGGCATCATCTCCACTTTGGCCGTGGTGACATTGGGTGACGCGCTGGGCCGGCTGGATTATCTGGTGCAACCCACCAAAATCGCCGCCATCGAGGGGCTCTGGCAGAACAGCAACGCGCATAGCTCGGCCATGGCCGCCCCCTGGTTACTGTTCGCCCTGCCGAATGATGCCACGCAAAGCAACAGCGCCGAGATCGGCATTCCCTATGTGCTGACCCCGCTTGTCACCCATTCGGAAAACAAGGTGATTCCAGGGCTGATCCAGCAGGAGCAGCAGGCCGCCCCGCGGATCGAGAACGGCATCAAGGCGCTCGATGCCCTGCAACAATATGGGCAGGACCACGATGCCGCGTCCCTCGCCACCTTTAAGCAGTATGAGCAGGATATGGGCTATGGCTTCCTGGCGCAGCGTTACGCGCCGGATCAGAACCTCGCCCTGGTCACGCCGCAGAACCAGCAGGAGATCGTACAGAAAGCCTCGCGTGACATCGTACCCAACGTGTTCGTCACCTTCTGGTCGTTCCGTATCATGATGTTTCTGGGCTTCTACTTCGTCGCCCTGTTCGCCTTTGCGGCCTATTTCAGCCTGACCAACCGGCTGGAGAAACATCCTTTCCTGCTCAAGCTCTCGGTCTGGTCGATTCCGCTGCCAATTCTCGCCTGCGAGTTCGGTTGGATCACGGCTGAGGCCGGCCGCCAGCCCTGGAGCGTGTATGGCTGGCTGCCGACCTTCCAGGCCGCGTCCTCGCACCCTGTCGGCTATATGGTGTTCTCGCTGATCGGCTTCGCGCTGCTCTACTCCACCTTCATCGCCGCCGAACTGTACTTAATGTTCAAATTCGCCCGGCTGGGTCCGCATGAGCACGATTCCCACACCGCCCCGGCGCAGGGTGGTGCGGCACCCATGTTCGCCAAGCCCGGCCTGGCCGATAAATCCTGGCAATAAGCCGCGCCAGCAGGAGATAGACAAATGGAAATCTACGTATTTCTCAAAGTGATCTGGGCGGTGCTGCTGGGCGTGTTGCTCACCGGCCTTGCCACCATGGTGGGCATGGATATGGGGGTGGGCGCGCTCTTGCGCTTCGTCGGCCGTAACGATGCCGAACGCCGTGTTGCCCTCAACATTATCGGCCCGCATTGGGATGGTAACCAGGTTTGGTTCATCCTGGGCGGCGGCGCCATCTTTGCCGCCTTCCCCACCTTGTATGCCACCTCTTTCTCGGTCTTCTACGTGGTCATGATCCTGCTGCTGTTCAGCATGATCCTGCGGCCCGTGGCGTTCGAATATCGCTCGAAGGTCGATGCCAGCCGCTGGCGCGCGAGCTGGGACTGGGCCTTCCTGGTCTCTGGCGCGCTGCCGATGATCGTTTATGGTGCGGCGTTTGGGAATATTCTGGAAGGTGTCGGGTTCCATTACAGCTGGACCGGGCAGTATTTTCAGGATGAATCCTTCCTCTCCTACCTGCTCAACCCGTTTGCGATCCTGTGCGGTGTGATGTCGCTGGCTTTGGCCCTGCATCAGGGCGGCACCATGCTTATGATGCGCGGCGAGGAGCCGATTTATGGCCGGGCCCGCAAATTCGCCATTGGCGGGGCGCTGGTGGCGGCGGCATTGTTTGCTGTGGGTGGCGTGTGGGTGGCCAATATGAATGGCTTTGCCTTCACCGCGCCCGTGAACCCGGCTATGCCCGCAACCCCGCTCACCGGGCAGACGGTTGCGGTGCAACCCGGCGCCTGGCTGCATAATTACGCCACCTATCCGCTGATGTGGCTGGCGCCGATCCTGGGCTTTGTTGGCATGTTGGGCGGGGCCGCCATGGTGGCGCTGCGCAAGCCGGCCGTGGCCTGGTGGTGTGGGGCTTTGGCCTGGGCCGGCACGATCAGCACGGTCGGGCTGTCCATGTTCCCGTTCCTCATGCCTTCGACCACCAGCCCCAACCAGAGTCTGACTGTGTGGAATGCCACCGGCAGCGAATATAATCTGGGATGGATGCTGTTCTTCGCTCTGGTCTTCACGCCGATCATCATCACCTACACTTCGTGGTGCTTTTATGTGATGCGCGGCAAGGTGAAGGTCGAGGCGGTCGTCAAAGACACGCACAGCTATTAAGGGAGGCTTGATCCATGAGCACATTCTTCAAATTCGTGGGGCTGGCGCTGGTGATCGGCTTTGCCTTGTTCCTGGCGGTGGTCGCCGGCGATTACGGGCCTTGGTACTTTGCCTGGCTGGTTGGCACCACCATGATCGTGCTGATCTCGGCCGCCGGCGCGGTGCTGTTCGACACACAGGAAAAATCCGGAAAAGGGGATATTTAAGCCATGCTCGGAGGTCTTGAGGGTCTGATCGTCTTTATCCCGCTCGTTTATCTCGGGCTTTACGTTATCGCCTACCTCTACACGCGCAAGAAATTCCCGTAAGAGGGGGCGATGCGAACACAGGCCCACGGCGGAGCGCTCCGCCGTGGGTTTTTTTATGGGCGGAGAGCAGGTGTGTCACAGCGGTTCGATATGGTGGTCATCGGTGCCGGGGCGGCGGGGCTGTTTTGCGCGGGGCAGGCGGCCCAGCGCGGCCGACAGGTGCTACTGCTCGACCATGCGCCCGAGCCCGGCCGCAAGATCCTGATTTCCGGCGGCGGTCGCTGCAACTTTACCAACCGCACCGTGCGGGCGGAGAATTTCCTCTCCGAAAATCCCTCTTTCTGCAAATCCGCCCTGGCGGGCTTTACGCCGTCGGATTTTTTGCGTCTGGTAGAGGGGGCGGGCATTGCCTGGCATGAAAAAACGCTGGGCCAGCTTTTTTGCGACGGCTCGGCGCGCCAGATTCTAGACCTTCTGCTGGGCATGTGCGCGGGCGTGGATTTAAGGCTGGACCAAAAGGTGGGGGAGGTCTCGTTCAGCGACCGATTCACCCTTCAAACCGCGTGGGGGGTGGTGGAAACGCCGGTTCTGGTGCTGGCTACGGGCGGGCTGTCCATCCCCAAACTCGGCGCCACGGGATTGGCTTACGATCTGGCCCGGCAATTTGGCCTGCGCGTGGTCACACCCCGGCCAGCCCTGGTGCCGCTCACCTTTTCTGGTGCCGATCTGGCCTGGATGCAGCCTTTGGCGGGGGTTTCCTTGCCTGCCCGGTTGCGGGCAGGGCGACAGGCATTTGAAGAGAATATCCTCTTCACCCATCGCGGCCTCTCTGGCCCCGCGGTGTTGCAGATTTCCTCTTATCTCGCGCCTGGCACGGCTTTCACGGCCGATCTCTGCCCCGGGATCGACGCGTCCCAAGCCCTGCTGGCCGCCAAAGCCGCGCAGCCGCGCGCGGGGTTGAAAGCTGGGCTAACAAGCCTTCTGCCCGCCCGGCTGGCCGCGCATTTCGCGGGCGATGAAGCCCGCCCGCTGGCGGATTTGCCGGACAAAACCCTGCGCGCCCTGGGGGGTACACTCAACCGGCTGGAATTGCGCCCCACCGGCGGGGAAGGCTTTGCCAAGGCCGAGGTAACGGCGGGTGGTGTGGATACGCGCGATCTGATCTCAAAAAGCTGCATGGCGCGCGCGGTGCCCGGCCTGTTCATGATTGGCGAGGCGGTGGATGTCACCGGCTGGCTCGGCGGTTATAATTTCCAATGGGCTTGGGCCAGCGCCTATGCGGCGGCGCGAAATTCCGCATAGCCGGCGGCACGTAGGCGGCAGGCGGGGCAAGTGCCGCAGCCATGGCCCCATTCATGCAGCGCGCCGCGCTCGCCCAAATAACATGTATGGGTCTCGGTGCGGATCAGTTCCACCAGCGCCTCGTCTCCCAAGCTCTGGGCCAGGCGCCAGGTCTCGGCCTTGCTGCGCCACATCAGCGGCGTATGCAGCACGAATTGCCGGTCCATGCCGATATTCAGCGCCAGCTGCATGGCTTTGACCGAATCGTCGCGGCAATCCGGATAGCCGGAAAAATCAGTCTCACACATGCCGCCCACAATATGGCGCGCCCCGCGCCGGTAGGCGAGCATGGCGGCGAAGGTAAGGAAGGCGAGGTTGCGCCCAGGCACGAAACTGTTGGGCAGGCCGGATTCGGCAAAGGCGATTTCCACATCCCGCGTCAGCGAGGATTCGGCCACCTCGCCCAGCACCGATAAATCGATGACATGATCCGCTCCCAAACGTTGTTCCCAGGCGGGGTTGAGGGCGGCAACGCCCGCGCGCACCGGTGCCCGCACAGTCATCTCCACCGCATGGCGCTGGCCATAGGCAAAGCCGATGGTCTCGACCTGGCGGTAACGCGTAAGAGCCCAGGCCAGGCAGGTGGCGGAATCCTGCCCGCCGGAGAAAAGAACAAGGGCGGTGTCATTGCTCATGGGGTGGCTCCAAGAAGGGTGCGAACATCCTCGGCCGATCCGGCGGCCAGGGCGGCGTCGGCCAGGCTGTCGCAGGCTGTGCGGGTGGTTGCGCGGATTGCCTGCTTAACCCGGGGAATGGCGTTGCCATGCATGGAAAGCTGGGGAATGCCAAGCCCCACCAGCAGGGGGGCGGCTTGCGGGCGGCTGGCCAGCTCGCCGCAGACCGAAACCGGGATCTCCGCCGCCTGGGCTGCCTCGGCTGTCATGCGGATCAGCCGCAGCACCGCGGGCTCCAGCGGATCGTACAGCCGGGCGGCCACGGGCTGGGCGCGGTCGGCCGCCAGCGTGTACATGGTCAGGTCGTTGGTGCCGATGGAAAAAAAATCCGAAACCCGGGCCAGCGCCTTGGCATTGAGCGCCGCCGCCGGGGTTTCCACCATAATGCCAAGCGGGGGCGGGGTGTCGGGCAGGGGAAGGTTGCGCCGGCGCTTGAGTCGCCGCCAGACCCGGCGCAGCACCTCGCGCACTGCCCGCACCTCGGCCGTGACCGAGACCATGGGAAGCAAAATCCGCACCGGTCCCGCGGCGCCCGCGCGGATAATGGCGGCCAATTGCGGCTCTAGCAATTTGGGCTGGCGCAGCAAAAGCCGGATGCCGCGCAGGCCAAGGGCTGGGTTGGCCTCGGGCAGTTCCGGCAGAAAGCCAGAGAGCGCCTCGATCTCCTTATCCGTGCCCCAGTCGAGCAGCCGGATGGTTACCGGCTCTCCATCCATGGCCTCGACAATATCCTGGTAGATGCGCGCTTGGCTGTCCTCGTCGGGCAGTGTCTCGCGATTCATGAAAATGAACTCAGAGCGCAGCAGCCCAATGCCTTGCGCGCCCGCGCGCGCGATCATCGGCAGCTCGAAGGGCAGCTCCAGATTGGCCTGAAGCGTGATCTGCGTGCCATCGCGGGTGACGGCGGGCAGGCGCTGCAGCCGGGCGAGTGCGCCTTTTGCCCGGGTTTGGGCGGAGAGCTTCTTGCGCGCGGCCTCCAGGCTGGCCTTGCCGGGATTGAGGATGATTTCCCCGCTCTCGCCATCGACAATGGCCATGCTGCCAGGTTTTACCGCCTCCAGCAGGCCTTCGGCACCCAGCACGGCGGGCAAGCCCAGGGCGCGCAGCATCACCGCCGTGTGCCCGTCGGCCCCGCCCTCGGCGGTGATGATGCCGGCGAACTGGGTGGGCTGGATCAGGGCGGCATCCGAGGGGCGCAGCGCTTCCGCCGCCAATAGACTGCCCGGCGACAGGCTGGCGAAGCTGCGGAAAGGCTGGCGCGTGAGATTGCGTAGAATCCGCCGCGCGATTTCGCGGACCTCCTCGGCGCGGCGCGCGCGGCTGGCCTTGTCATTGCCGGGCAGCGCCAAAATCGCCTCGGCATGGGTCTCGGCCTCGGTCTGCACGGCGGCCTCGGCGCAGAGCAGGCCGGCTTGGATGCGCGCGCGTATGCCGCGCAGCAGGCGCGAGGGGCCGAGCATGTGCAGATACA
Organism: Pseudomonadota bacterium; assembly: GCA_021808545.1. Taxonomy (GTDB): domain Bacteria; phylum Pseudomonadota; class Alphaproteobacteria; order Acetobacterales; family Acetobacteraceae; genus Acidocella. The sequence goes on from JAKBBM010000007.1 coordinate 8,664, forward strand.
CATCCATCAGCGGCGCGATCTCGGCCTGGCTGTCCTCGGGCAGGGCGGCGAGCCGGGCTTTGAGCTTCTGCAGTTGGTGGCGCGAGCGGGTCAGCGCCTCGTCCAGCCGTGTCAGCTCGGCGGGCACATCGTCCTGGGCGAGCTTGGCGGTGGAAATGGCAAGGGGCGGTTCAGCGGCCTCATGCACCGGGCCGATGCCGATGCCAGGCGCCACCGGATGGCCGTGAAAACGCCTTTCGCGCGTGCTAGTCGGTTTCATGGAAGCCGGCTTCGATCAGCGCGGCGATAGCGTCCAGCGCTTCGCGCGCATCAAACCCCTCTGCGGTCAGGCGCACGCTGCTGCCCATGCCAGCGCCCAGCATCATCAGCCCCATGATCGAACGGGCGGACACGCTTTGCCCATCCTTTGAGACCTCGACATTGGCGGAAAATTGCTCGGCCAGGGTCACGAGCTTGGCGGCGGCGCGGGCATGCAGCCCCCGCCGGTTAACAATGCCGATTTCGGCCGAAACAATGGCGCTATCCATGGGCTATTCCGCTGCGCGGCAGGGCTGTTGCGGCAGAATATCGTGCCCTGAGCAAATATATTTGCGCCCCGCCGCCTCGGCATGCTGCACGGCTTCGGCCAGGGTTTCCTGGCCGCGGATTTTGGCCAGTTTCACCAGCATTGGCAGGTTCACGCCGCCAATAATCTCCACCCCCGGCTGCGTGGCCATGGACATGGCGAGGTTGCTGGGCGTGCCGCCGAACATGTCGGTCAGCAGGATCACCCCGTCACCCGTGTTCACTTCCGCCATGCGCCGCGCGATCTCGGCGCGCTGGCCCTCGAATTCGGCATCGGATTCAATGCAGACGGTGGCCAGATTCTGTTGCTTGCCGACGACATGCTCCATCGCATCGCGCAGCGCATTGGCAAGCATGCCATGGGTGACAAGGACCATACCGATCATGGGAGAAGGCTCATTATATTCCAGGAAGATCTGAGGAGGAGCGGGGTTTGCCGAATTTGCTGGCCTCGCGGTGCGTAACACCGACACGCCAGCCCGCGGCGGCAAGATGGGTGCTGAGTTTCTCAATCATGTATACTGATCTGTGCTGTCCGCCGGTGCATCCGACACAGATTGTTGCATATTTTTTTCCTTCCTGCACGAATCTTGGCAGTAAAAATTCGAGCAGGTCGCGAACTTTATTGAAGTATACTTCAAAATCAGGATCTTGCTCAATAAACTGGCCAACCTCTTGGTCCCGGCCGCAAAGCGGGCGCAAGGCGGGATCGTAATGCGGGTTGCGCAGGAATCGCGCATCGAACACGAGATCGGCTTCCGGCGGCAGCCCGGCCGGATAGGCAAAGGAGATGAGCGAGATCACAAGCCCTGGCGTGCTCGCGCCAAAATGCTGCTCGATGAGCGTGCGCAGCCGGGGCAAGGGCAGGGCGGAGGTATCAACCAGCCAGTCCGCCGCGCGGGCGAGCGGGGCTGTTAAGTGCCGTTCCAGCGCGATGCCCTCGGCGATGGCGCCGGTCTGCGCCAGCGGGTGGCGGCGGCGGGTCTCGGAATAGCGCCGCCGCAAGCTCTCATCCGAGGCGGTGGCGAAGATCAGGCTCAGCGTCAGGCGGGGCACTTGCCGCAGCCGGTCCAGCGCGCGCAGCACGGAGTCGGCGGAAAACCCGCGCGAGCGCGCATCCACCCCGATGGCGAGATTTTTCTCCGCCCGCATCGCCAGCTCGTCCAGGCTGGGCAGCGGCGGGTTGTCCACGGTCTCAAATCCCAGATCTTCGAGGGCGCGCAAAATCGAGAGCTTACCCGCCCCCGATAGGCCGGTAACCAGCACAATCTGCAAGGGGGCTGCCCCGCCGCTCATGCCGCGAAGGCCCCGGCTTGCGTTGCGATGCGCCCGCAGGCGGCCTCCAGCGCCAGGGCCGCGCGCGCGGCGGCCGAGGGATGGGCGGGGTCGAGCGTGATTTCCGGCAGGTTCAGTGCGGCATGGCGGCGCGGCCGGGGCAGGCGTTCTGCCACCGGGCCAAGCTGGATGGCCAGGCGCGGCCGGGCGCAGGCCAGATAAGGCAGGCGGAACAGACCAAGCCCGCGCACTTCCAGCAAGCCAGCCAAAGCGGCGGGCGCGCGGGCCAGGCCGTTTTCGATGAGCACCTGATCATCCGCGACCAGAATGAAGTCCCGCTCGATCAGGCGCAGCAACAGGTCCGATTTGCCCGCGCCGGAAGGCCCGAGCAGCAATACGGCATCGTCACCGTCCGGCGTTTGGCGGGCGGCACAGGAGGCGTGCAGGCGCATGATGCGCCGATTGTGGCAAATTCCGGGCAGAGGGGGAAGAGCTTGCGGTTTTGTCACCGCGCGCGGGGGGCGGCGGCAATCAAAGCGCGGGTGTAATTATGCTGTGGGGCGGCGAGCAGGCGCGCGGTTTCCGCCAGCTCCACGATCTGCCCCTGGCGCAGCACCGCGACCCGGTCCGCCATGCAGCCGACCAGGGCGAGATCATGGCTGATCAGAATATAAGAAACCGGGCGCCGTGAAGCGATAGCCTGGAGCAGGTTGAGAATCAGCGCCTGGGTTGAGACATCGAGGGAAGAGGCCGGCTCATCCAGCACGATAATCTCGGGTTCGCCCGCAAGTGCGCGGGCCAGGGCCACGCGCTGCGCTTGCCCACCTGAGAGCGTGCCGGGAAAACGGCTGGCCAGATCGGGGCTAAGGCCGACATCCGCCAGCAAGTCCGCCACCCGGGCGCGCTGGGCCGCACGGCTCAGGCCGGGGGTGAAATAGAGCGGCTCGGCGATGAGCGTGCCAACACGCAGGCGTGGATTCAGCGATTCGCGCGGGTCCTGAAACACGAATTGCAGCCGCCGGCGCATGGCCCGGTGGGCAGCCCCGCGCAGGCCGGTGAAAGACGTGCCATTCAGCAGGATCTCGCCCGCATAGGGCAGCATTTGCAAAATGGCGTGGGCGAGCGTGGTTTTGCCCGCCCCGCTTTCGCCCACAATCCCCAGACATTCGCCCTGACCCAGGGTGAGGGTGATATTGTCCAGCACCGGCACGGCGCCGTGGCGGACCGACACATCGCGCAAGATGAGGTGCGGGGTAAATGCGCGCGGCGCGCGCGCGGGCGCTTTGGGCGCGGGGATATTGCGGGCCTCAAGCGGAAACAGGCAATGGACTATGCTGTCGGCTTCGCGCACGGCCGGCGGGTAGCTGGCCGTGCAAGCGGGTTGAGCCCGGGTGCAGCGGGGCGCGAAATAGCAGCCCGGCGGGCGCGTGCCCGGTTCGGGCAGCGTGCCGGGAATGCCGCGCAGTTCCGCCTGGCCCAGCCGGGGCACCGAATCGCGCAAAGCGGCACTATAGGGATGGCGGGGCCGCGCGAAGAAGCGGGCGGCGGGGGCGCGCTCCACCGTGCGCCCGGCATAGAGACCATGGATGGAATCCGCATGTTCCTCGAGCAGTGAGAGATCATGCGTGATGAACAGCACGCCCATGCCGTGCGCGCGCCGCAGCCGGGCGATCAGCGCCAGGATCTGCCGGGCGGTCAGCGGGTCGAGCCCGGTTGTCGGCTCATCGGCGATCAGCAGGCGGGGGGCGCAGGCCAGCGCCATCGCCAGCATCACGCGCTGGCGCATGCCGCCGGAAAATTGGTGCGGATAATCATCCAGCCGCGCGGCGGGGCTGGGAATCCCAACCTCCTCCAGCAGGGCCAGCGCCTTATCGCGCGCGGCCTGGGCCGTGCCGCGCTCATGCACGCGCCAGGCTTCCATAATCTGCGCGGCCACGGTGCGGGTGGGGTTGAGGGCGGCAAGCGGGTTCTGGAACACCATGCCGATTTGCTGGCCGCGCACATGGCGCATGTGGGTTTCGCTGGCCGTTATCAGATCCTGCCCCGCGAGGCGGATTTGCCCGCTCAACCGCGCGCGGGCGGGCAGCAGCCGCATGATGGAAAGGGCGGCAAGGCTTTTGCCTGAGCCGCTCTCACCCACCAGCCCCAGCATTTCGCCTGGCGCAATGGTCAGATTAAGCCCTTCCAGCACCGGCACCGGGGCGCACGCGCCAGAAGGCAAGGTAATGGTTAGATCTTGGATGTCGAGCAGGCCGGTCATGGTGCGGCCAAGCCGTTCAGCACGGGGGCGATGGTGGCCAGAAGCGCACAGGCGTGGTCATGGCTTCTGGCCGCCCAGCAGCGCCACGCCAAAGGCCGCGCAGAGCACGGTCATGGTAATCACCATCAGCCTGATTCTGTAGGCCGAGCGGCGAGCCTGGGCCAGGACCTCGGCGCGCATATGGGCCATGGCGGCGGCAATGCGCGCGGGCATGGGCAAGGTACTTTGTGCCACCAGGGCGGCGGTGCTGGCATCCACCTTGCCGGGCAGGACGGCAATGGCGGCGGCCTGAGCGGCTGGTGTGGGCGCGTTCAGCACCGCCTGCAATGCCTGGGATTGGTGCAGCTCATCCACCAGCGGGGCGGGGATGGAGAAGCTTGCGAATGTGCCGATCAGCCCCGGCAGCAGAAAGCAGCAGAGCATGAAGCCGATGCGCGAGGCGGATACGGTGCGGGACATGGTATTAGGCTTTGGCGGGTTCGCGGCACTTGTCAATTTCAGGCATCGGGCAGCGGGTTGGGGCCAAAGCGGTTGGGCCCTCGTGTGCCGCGCGTGCAGGCCCATACCAGCAGGATGATCCAGCCGATCAGCGGGATGAAGGAGAGCAGGAGCCACCAGCCGGATTTGTCCAGATCGTGCAGCCGGCGCACCGAAACCGAGAGTGTCGGCAGGAAAAGCGCGAGATTGACGAGCGAGGTCAGGCTAAGACCCAGCGAATAAGGAAAAGGCGGCGGCAGGCCGCTGCTGGGCCAATTGTTGGAAAGAGCGGCGAAATAAGCCAGATAGGTGGGGGTATCGATCATCGTCGCCGTCAGGCCGATTAGCCATTGAAACAGCACCCACCACCAATATTCGGCGCGCGGCGCGCGGCCGTTAAAATCGGCATATTTCCGAAAGCAAATCCCGATCGCGCGCCAAAAATCGCGTGGGGCTTCGCCTTGGGGGGCAACAGGCGGTTGCGGTGCGCCGCAACGCGGGCAAAACGCGGCCGAGGGGGGCAGTTGCGCGCCGCATGCCGGACAATAGACCATGTCACCATCTCCCTCGCCGGGCTGGTTTCACGCCCTATCAGCACCTTGGCGCAAGCCATTGGCGGTTGGCAAGGTGCGGTGGGGAGCTACGCCGCCGTAACGGCCGCGTTCACCTGCGTGCTGGCGGGTGGATCGTCCAGGCTTGGGGTCAGCGCCTCCAGCAGGGCGGCGCGCAGGGGGGCGAGCTTGCGCTCATTCTCGACCTTCATGCCGAACACGTCCTTCACATAAAACACGTCTACCGCGCGCACGCCGTAAGTGGTGACATGGGCCGAGGCGATTTGCAGCCCCTGCGCGGAAATGGCGGCGGTAACATCGTGCAGCAGGCCGGGGCGGTCGCGCCCGTTCACCTCAACCACTGTATGGCGGTTGGAGGCGCGGTTATCCACCACCACGCGCGGCGGCACATGGATGGCGCGCATCCGCCCAGGAATCAGGCTGCGCGTGGCCTTTTGGATTTCGGCATCGAGCCGGATGCGCCCGGACAGAGCCTGCTCTATCAGCGCGGCGAGGCGCGCCAGCCGGTGCGGCGCCTCGAACGGCCCCCCATTGGCATCCTGAATCCAGAACGTATCCAGCGCCATGCCATCGGTCAGGGTGTGGATGCGCGCATCCACGATCGAGGCGCCGGCAATGGCGAGCGCGCCCGCGATGCGCGAGAACAGTCCGGCATGGTCGGCCGTGTAGACCACGATTTCGGTTACCGCGCGGGCGGGCAACGGCTCGGATTGCACGGTCAGCGGCGCTTGGCGCGCCCGGGCATCGCGGATCATGCGGGCATGGCGCTCGATGCTCTCGGGGTCGAAACCCAGCCAGTAAGACGGATAGCCAAGCGAGAGGAAATCCTCGCGCTCTTCTGTCGGCCAGTCGGCCAGCATGTCGGCCACCATCGCTTTTACATGTGCGATACGCGTATCGCGCTCGGTGGTGGACAGCCCGCCCTCAAGCACTTCGGCGACGCGGTTATAAAGCTCGCGCAGCAAGGTCGCCTTCCAGCCATTCCAGACTTTGGGGCTGACGGCGCGGATATCGGCCACGGTCAGCACCAGCAGCAGCCGCAGCCGCTCGGGGCTTTGGATGGTGTCGGCAAGGTCGAGGATGGTCTTGGGATCGTCGATATCGCGGGAGAAGGCGGTTTGGCTGAGCAGCAGATGGTGCAGCACCAACCAGGACACCATCTCGGTCTCCTCGGCCGTGAGGCCAAGGGCGGGGCCGACATATAGTGCGATTTCGGCACCCAGCACGGAATGGTCGCCGCCGCGGCCCTTGGCGATATCGTGCAGCAGCATCGCCACATAAAGTGCGCGGCGGGACTGCACTTGCCCGATCAGGTCCGAGGCGACGGGCGCGATCTCCTTGAGCGTTCCGGCTTCGATGGTGTTGAGATTGCGGATGCATTGCACCGTATGCACATCCACCGTGTAGACATGGTAGGTGTCGAACTGCATCTGCCCGACAATGCGCCGCCAGTCCGGCAAATACCGGCCAAGAATGCCACATTCGTTCAAAATACCGAGCCAAGTGGCCGAATCATAGCCCGCATTCTGGCCCGCGGGCGCGCGCGCACACAGCAAATTCAGGAACAGGGCGGCGGCTTGCTTGTCGTCGCGCAATTTGGCGCCGAGCGGGGCCGAACGGATGAGCATGCGCCGGGCCAGCGGGTGCAGGGTGAGCTGGCGGTCGCGCGCGCGGATGAGGATGCGGAAGATGCTGAGCGGGTCTGCCGCCGGATCGTGCCCGGGGGCAAAGAGCAACATGCCGTCGGCCAGCACGAAGCCATCGGCCATCAGGGCACGGTCGGTTTCGGCGACGAGGGCGGGTGGACCCAGGGCCGCGCGCACCAGGGCTGGCTCCAGCACGCCGGTGACCCGCGCCACCTCGCGCACCACCAGGAAGTAATGGCGCATGAAGCGTTCCACTCCGTCCTGCCGGCCATGGCGCGTATAGCCCATGCGCGCGCCCACCACCGGCTGCAGGTCGAAGGTCAGGCGCTCTTCCGCTCGCCCGGCCACGTAATGCAAATGAAAACGCACCGTCCACAAATATTCCCAGGCGCGCTTGCAGGCTCTGGCCTCGGTCTCGGTCAGGATGCCGCCGCCGGGCGCGTCCTTGCCCACCAATTCGGACATGGCGAAGGTGTTGAACACATAGCGCGAGAGCCAATAAAGAGTTTGCAGGTCGCGCAGCCCGCCGCGCCCTTCCTTCACATTCGGCTCCACCATGAAAGGTGTCTCGCCAAAGCGCTTATGCCGGGCGGCGCGCTCGGCCTGTTTGGCCTGGATATATTCGCTAGGCCCCTCGGCCGCGCAATCGGCGCGAAAGGCGGTCTGGAAATCGGCGAACAGGCTGCGGTCCCCGGCCAGGCAGCGTGCATCGAGCAGCGAGGTGCGGATCGTCACATCGCCTTGCGCCTCGCTCAAACAGTCAGAGATGGAGCGGGTCGCGTGCCCGACTTTCAGGCCCAGATCCCAGAGGAAATACAGGATGAATTCCACCGCGCGCTGCAAGGCGGGCGAGGGTTCCTCCTGTGAGAGGAATAGCAGGTCGATATCCGAGAAAGGGGCAAGGGTGGCGCGGCCATACCCGCCGGTCGCGGCCATGGCCAGCCGGTCTTTGGGACCCAGCGGCTGGGTGGAGAGCGTGTAATCGAGCAAGGCGCTGATCAGCTCATCCATCAGGGCCGCGTGCACCCGCGCGGCAAGCAACCCGTTCAGCCCATCCTGCTCGAAGCGTTGCTGCACAAAGCCTTGCAGGCGCCCGAGCTGGCGGCGGAACAGGGCAAGGGCGGCCTCGCGGGGCGGTGGTTCGCCGCTGCCAAGTAATTCGGAGAGGGTATGGGCGATGTCTGGTTGCTTCCGGGATGTGGGCATGTCGAACACGGTAGAATAATCCGTCAGATATGGGAATTCATGACATGCCTTCGTAAGGCATTTTTACGCACGTCCGGGGCGCGTTTTTCGCGCGGCGGCACACAGTTCATAAAGAATCTCAAGGGCGGTGCGCGGGCTCATATTGTCCGGCTCCAGCCCGGCCAGCCGGGCGGCAAGACCATTATCGGCCGGTTCATCCTGAGAGTCAGCCGGGGGGGCTGCGGCAAAAAGCGGCAGCGGGGCGGCGTTCGTGCTTTGCCGTTCCGCGGCTTTCAGCAGAAAATCAGCCCGCTTGGCGACATTTTCCGGCACCCCGGCCAGGCGTGCCACATGCACGCCCCAGCTTTTTTGCGCGGCCCCTTCCACCACCTCATGCATGAACACCACCTCGCCGCGGAATTCCTTTACCCGCATTGTATATGTCGCAAGCCGGGGCAGTGCCTCGGTCAGCAGACAGAGTTCATGAAAATGTGTGGCAAATATGGCGCGGCACCGATTATTATTGTGCAGGCTCTCCAGCACGGCCTGGGCGATCGCCAGCCCATCGCGCGTGCCGGTGCCGCGTCCGATCTCATCGACGATGACAAAGCTCTTCGGCCCGGCCTGGTGCAGGATGGCGGCGGTCTCGATCATCTCGACCATGAAGGTGGAACGTCCGGCGGCCAGATCATCGGCCGCCCCCACGCGTGAGAACAGCCGGTCCACGAGGCCAAGCCGCATCGCGGTGGCGGGGACGGGCAGCCCCGCCTGGGCCAGCACCACGAGCAGCGCATTTTGCCGCAGAAACGTAGATTTTCCCGCCATGTTAGGGCCGGTGAGCAGCATGAGCCGCTGCTGGGCGGACAGGTCGCACGCATTGGGGATAAAGCCGGTACCTGGCGGCAGGGCGGCTTCCACCACCGGGTGGCGCCCGGCCTCGATATGAAAATCCTCGGTTTCGTCCAGTTCAGGGCAGCAAAAACGGCCACTCTGCGCCAGATCCGCGGCCGATTGCAGCACATCCAGCAGGGCCAGCGCCTCGGCGCAGGCGGTAAGCGGTGCCGCCATGTCCAGAATCTCGCGGATCAGCTCCGCAAACAATGCGCGCTCGCGCGCGGCGGCGCGAAAGGCGGCCTCGGTAATGCGCTGATCCAGGGCCGAGAGATCCGGATGCGTAAAGCGCGCGCCATTGGCCAGCCCCTGGCGCAATTGCAGCTCGGGCACGACGCGCAGCGCCTCCACCGAAGCCGCGGGCGCTTCCAGCACATAGCCAAGCTGCGCATGATGGCGGATTTTCAAGCTTGGCACGGCGTAGCGTGTGGCCAGCTCGCCTTGCAGTTCGGCGATCACGCGCTTTGTGTCATCACGTAGGCGCCGCTCGGCATCCAGCGCTTCATCATAGCCATGGGCGATCGCCCCGCCTTCATCCAGCCGCAAGGGCGCGGGCTCGGCCAGCGCGCGGGCCAGGGTTTGGGCCAGGGCGGGGGCTGGGTTCAGCGCCGCCAAGGCCTGTTCCAGCAAAATGGCGCCATCGGGCAGAAGTGGGGCCACCCGGGCAGCCACGTTCAGCCCGGCGCGGATGGCGGCCAGATCACGCGGGGACGCCCGGCCAAGCGCGATGCGGCTCAAGGCCCGCGCCATGTCGGGCGCGCCGCGCAGGGTGGCGCGGACATCTTCCGCCCGCCCGGAATCGCGCAAAGAGAGCCAAGCCTGCTGGCGGGCGAGGAGCGGGGCAAGCTGGTTCAGCGGCGCTGCGATCCAGCCTGAGAGTAGGCGCGCCCCGGCGGGGCTGACCGTGCGTTTGACCGCGCCAAGCAGGCTGCCCGCTTCTGCCCCCTCGCGCGTGCTCAGCAGATCCAAGCTGGCGCGGGTGGCGGCATCCATGGCCATTTGCCCGGCAAACCCGGCACTCACTGGCGGCGCCAGATGCGGCTTGGCGCCCATTTGCGTGGCCATGATGTAGGTATGGACCAGGCTTGCCGCCATGGCTTCGGCATCCGAGAAATCGCCGAACGCATCAAGGCTGGCAGCGCTGAAGGTCTGGGCGAGTTCACGCCGCGCCGCCGCAGCCGTGGTGGGCACGGCCATGGCCAGGCGCTGTGTGGAAACCCGTTTAGCCGCAAACGGGCCTAGCGGCAGATCCGCATCAGCCAATATCTCCGCCGGGTCCAGCCGCCCCAGAATGGCTGGCAGGCTGGCTTCGTCCGTGGCTTCGGTCTCGAACAGGCCGGTGGAAATATCCGCCCAGGCGATGCCGAGCTGGCCGCCATGCGGCACGATGGCGGTGAGGAAATTCGCCCGCCCGGCATCCAGCAAGGCCTCCTCCGTCAACGTGCCGGGGGTGACAAGCCGCACCACATCGCGCTTGAGCGGCCCCTTGGCGCCGCGCGCCTTGGCCGTGGCGGGGTCTTCCATCTGCTCGACAATGGCGACCTGAAAGCCGCGCCGGATCAGCCGGGCGAGATACATCTCCGCCTGATGCACCGGCACGCCGCACATCGGGATCGGCTGGCCCTGATGCGTGCCGCGCGCGGTGAGCGCGATGTCGAGGGCCGCACTCGCGGCCTGGGCATCGGCAAAGAAGAGCTCGTAAAAATCGCCCATGCGGAAGAAGAGCAGCGCCTCCTCATGCCGCGCCTTGATGGCGAACCATTGAGCCATTGCCGGGGAAGCACCTGCCGCATCTGTCTTCATAAGCGAGGCATTTAGCCCCGCCCTTGGCCCAAGGCCAAGGGGGCATGGCATTTAGGCGGCGCTGGCCCGCAACTCCCCGGTCAGGGTTTCCACAAAGCTGAGCTCCGGCAGCGGGCGGTGGAACAAATAGCCCTGGGCCTGGGCGCAGCCATAAGAGAGCAACAGCTCGGCTTGTTCCTCATGCTCCACCCCCTCGGCGGTGACGAGCATGCCCATCCGCTCGGCCAGCCCGATAATGGCGAGGATGATGGAGCTGTCATCCTTCTCATAGCCGAGATCGCGGATGAAGGAGCGGTCGATCTTGATTTTGTCGAAAGGAAAGCGGCGCAGATAAGAGAGCGAGGAATAGCCGGTGCCAAAATCATCCAGCGCGATGCGCACGCCCTTCTCATGCAGGCGCCAGAGCGCATCCTCGGTCTGGCGGTTATTATCCAGCATCACGGATTCGACGATTTCCAACTCCAACCGTTCGGGCGGCAGGCCGGCGGTCTCCAGCGCCTCGCTGATAATGGTGACGAGGTTGGAATCTCGGAATTGCAGCGGCGAGAGATTGACGGCGACGGTAATCGGCGCCGGCCAGGCGGCGGCGGCGGCGCAGGCCTCGCGCAGCACCCAGGCGCCGATCTCGCCGATGAATCCGCTCTCCTCCGCCAGGGGGATGAATTCACCTGGGCTTAGTAGGCCGCGTTCGGGATGGCGCCAGCGTATCAAGGCTTCGGCCCCGGCGATGCGCCGGGTCGCCATATCGACCACCGGTTGGAAGGCGAGGCAGAATTCATTCTGGCCCACGGCATGGCGCAAGGCGGTTTGCAGCATGCGCCGTTTATGCATCGCCTCGTCCATGGCTGGGTCGTAAAGCCGGGCGATGCCCCGCCCCTCGGCCTTGGCGCGGTACAGTGCCAGATCGGCGTTTTTCATCAGCGTTCCGGGTGTGGCGCCATCCATGGGCGCCATGGTGATGCCGACGCTGATGCCGATCTGTACAATTTGGCCATCGAAATGGAACGGGCGGACGATACGCTCGATAATGCGCCGGGCAACGGTCAGCGCCTCGTCTACATCCTCGGTCACGACGATAACGGCGAATTCATCGCCGCCCAGGCGGGCGGGGGTGTCAAATTCACGGATACAGCCGCGCAGCCGCTCGGCCACGGCCACCAGCACGGCATCGCCCGTGGCATGGCCAAGCGTGTCGTTCACGGCCTTGAAATTATCGAGATCGAGACAGAGCAGGGCAATGCCCGTGGTCTCGCAATGCTCGCACGCCTGGTGCAGCGTTTCGGAGAATAGCACGCGGTTGGGCAGTTTGGTCAGGCTGTCGTGCCGGGCCAGGAAGGAGATATGCTCTTGCTGGCGGCGCTGGCCGGTTACATCCGAGCCAACGCCATGATAGCCGGCGAACTGGCCGGCCTTATCGAGGATCGGCTTGCCGGTGAGCGACCAGTAACGTTCCTCGCCCTCGATGATGACCGGCACGACGAGATCGCGAAAAGGCGAGCGCTCGGCGATGGCGCGGGTAAGCTGGGTGAGTGGCGAGCCGGGTTGGTTGGCCGCCATGGCCGCCTCGCCCAGCAGCGCGGCGGGGAAGGGGCCGGTGATGCTGGCGGCGGGGCGGCGCGCCACTTGCGCCAGGCGCTGGCTGGGGTGCTGAATATTCAGGTTTTTGTCGGTGTTCCACAGCCAGTCCGAGGCGCTTTCCTCGAAATCGCGCAGCAGCAGGCGGATAACTTCGGCGTTTTCCTCCAGCCGGATGGCGCCTAGGGCACGTTCATTCATCCGGCTATTGAGATAAAGGATGCAAAAGCCGGTCAGCCCCATAAAGGCCATGAGGTCGAGCATCACGATGGGTTCGTAGATATTTGCCTCGAACCCGGCGATGGTGATGCCGATGGAAACCGGCAGCCAATAGGCGATGGAGCAAGAGATGGGCGACACCAGCACGGGCGTGGCCAAGCAGCCCACAAATACACCGTATAATAGGCAGACCTGATTCAGGTTATGCTGCTGCATCAGAAGAATGAGCAATAAGGACCAGATAATGCCAAGCAGCACCAGCATGCGCACCATTGCGGCGAAATAGGCTTTGGCATCGGTGGCCGTGGCATGCGACCGGTTTAGCCATCGCAGTGCGCTGCTGATGATCGCGGCGTAATTGAGTAGGGTACTGATCATGAGCATCACGCGCAGCGGCGCGCCGGGTGAGCCCAGGAAATCGACGTAAAGCATGGCAATCGTGCAGACGCCGATGAGCGCGTTGCCGGTCATGATGTAGCTGAAATCGGTGGCCTGGTCGTAGAGCAGCCGTTCGGCCAGATCGGGAGGAACCTGTATGCCCTGCAACATGGCCCGGAGCTTGTAGGCAATGGCGCGGATCAGGCGCCCGGTCGTGCCTGTGCGGTCATCCGGCCTCATTGTCCGCATGGTGGCGGTTTGTTCAGTCACCCGGGAATCCATTCCATACCATCTGATAATAGTGATGTATTGAAAATATCGTATGCCATATGCACAACTTTACGTAATCTATTTCTTAAGATTCTGCTATCTTAGAATTTCTTTTTAATTATATTTCAGTCAGGACGGGGCTGATTTTCTTTTTTGTCGGACCGAGTCGGCAGGATCGCGTGGCGGATTTATTGTGCGCGATCCTTGTTTCACAATTCTGCATTGTAGCGCTGTGTTTTACGGCCGTTCCCGAAACAAGGGCGTACGCCTCTTGAGGGCGTTTTGACTCCAACAGTTTATTAGAAAATCTTAAATCAAATTGTTAAAAAACAAAAGATTTTACCCTAATTTTAATTACGAAAACAAAATTAAGTGACATTACTATAGTAAGATTATTCTCACATCTTTCAGGCGAAAAGATTACTAATCCTTCTTGTTTGGGTTGCAACATAGGAGGATTAAATGAGTTCTTTACAATCTCTGCAGACCGCGGCGCCGTCGGCCTCGCGGAATTTTGTTGGCGCGCGGGCCCGTCCCCAGATCCAGCAAAGCGGGCTGACCGCCCGGCTGGCCCTGGATGAACAGACCAAACGCGACGCCTACGCCATCCGGCATGATAGCTATTTGTCGGGCGGCTATATCGACCCGCGGCCCGACGGCCAGTTCTCGGACGCGGACGATCTGAAGCCAAACAGCCAGTCTGTTGTCATCTACCAATGGGGAGAACCCGTGGCCTCGGTCCGGCTTTGCATTCTGGACTTAGCGCCAGGCCTGCAGGGCTGGGATGAAATTCCCGCCTCGCGCATTTTCCCCGACGAGGTGCTGGGCATGGCCAGGGGCGAGCCGGATGGTCAGCGCAAACGGCTGGTCGAGATCAACCGGCTTGTCCGCCATCCTGATTACGCCACCAACTATCAGCTTGTTTTCGTGCTGTTCCGGTTCGTTTCGTTTCTGCTGATGAGCGCGAAGGCAGACATCATGCTGTCCTGTGTCCGGCGCAATCACACGCCGTTCTACAAGCGTATGCATTTCGACTACGTGGCCGGGCCGCGCCGCTATGCCGGGGTGAAGTTCGAGACCAACCTGATGAGCTGCACAATGGGCGGTGTGGATCTCATCCGCACGGAAATGCCGATCGTCGGCGCTGATCGCAAAACCATTGAATCTTATGCCGCGCTGCTCGCCGGCGAAACCGTTTCCGTTTTCCTGGAGGATTAATCACATGAACATTCTGACAACCGCCCTCACGGGCTTTGACGCCACCCTGTGCTTTGCCGTCTTTTCCTGGGGGGTAAAGGGGCATTTTCGCTCCACGGGCGCCATGCCGCTTGGCATGAAACTAACCAGCGCCTTGAGCCTGGCCCTGTTTGCGGCGTTTCTGTGGCATTTGCGCCAAGGGCCGGCCCTTTACTGGCCCGTGGCCATTGTGCTGTTCACCATGTCGCTTGCGGTGTTCGCGGCGGCCATTGTCGCCAGCCGGCGCACGCCGCCCACATTGGCCTTTGATACGGACAGCCCAAGCTTCCTGCTCCGCCACGGGCCCTACCGCTATGTGCGCCACCCGTTTTATCTTGCCTATGTGCTGTTCTGGTTCGGCACCGCGATTGCCGTGCACGCGCTGGCCGGCTGGCTGGCGCCGGTGCTGATGACCGGGCTGTATATCGAGGCTGCCACACGCGAGGAGCGGAAATTCGCCAACTCCGAACTGGCCGACGCCTATGCCGCCTACCGGGCCAAGGCGGGCATGTTCTGGCCACGGCCGCTGGCGTTGTTGGCCAATTAAGCCGACACGGGAAGAACCCGGGGTGGATATGCCACCCCGGTCCGTTATTCCAGCTTAAATAAAAAGCCCGGCGCAAGGCCGGGCCTTTGCCACCAGGGCGAGGGAAAGCCCCTTAGCCCTGGCGGGCCTTCATGCGGGGGTTCTTCTTGTTGATCACGTAGACCCGTCCATGACGGCGCACTACGCGGCAATTCTTGTCGCGGGTCTTCGCGGATTTCAGGGAGTTACGGATCTTCATGACGCGTCTCTGAGTAAAAAATGATCAATAGGTGCGGGGATATGCCGGGTGGGCACGTGTCTGTCAACCATGGCGGCCGCCCAGCGATGTGGCGTGGCGCGCGCACGGACGTGGCTGTCATGAAAAGGTCATTCGCTTTTACTGAAATTCCTTTGTTCATAGCCGATCCAAGCGGGAAATACCGCCGAGTCGTCTGGAGAGCGCGCATGCAGATCAGTTTCGTCGTCCCCGCCTATAATGAGCAGGCCTTGCTCGGCCGCTCCTTGGTTGCGATTCGCGATGAGATCGCCCGCGCCGGGCTTATTCTGGGGCAGGAGGCCGAGATCATCGTGGTGAATAACGCCAGCACCGATGAGACCCGCGCCGTGGCCGAGGCGGTGGTGGGCGTGCGCGTGGTGGATGAGCCGCGCAAGGGGCTGGTGCAGGCGCGCTGGTGCGGGTTCGAAGCCTCAACCGGCGCGCTGATCGCCAATATTGATGCCGACACAATCATCCCCCCCGGCTGGTTGAGCGAGGTGCTGCGCCAGTTCAGCCGGGGTGATAATCTGGTCGCCTTATCGGGCCCCTATATTTATTATGGCGTGCCGGCCAAGGTGAATATTGTGGTGGGGCTTTATTACCGGCTCGCCTTTCTCGTCTATTTGTTCAACCGCTTCGTGCTCAATGTCGGCTCCATGCTCCAGGGCGGCAATTTCGTGGTCCGGCGCGCGGCCATGCTAAAGCTTGGCTCACCCTCGCATCGTTTCTCTTTTTATGGCGAGGATACCGACATGGCGCGCCGGCTCTCCAAAGTGGGGGGCGTGAAATTCACCTTCCGCCTGCCCGCGCGCTCGTCCGGGCGGCGCCTGGTGGGCGAGGGGGTGGTGACGATCGGGCTGCGCTACTCAATGAATTTTTTCTGGGCGACATTTCGTGAAAAGCCCTTCACCGAGGAGTGGCACGATATTCGCGAGGAAATTTACTAGCCCCTTCAGCTTTGTGCTGAAGGGGCTTGCTCTATGTTTGAGCGAGCAATGTCAGGCGTTTATCTTGTCCCTTGCGAGGCAATCCAAACGCCTATTGCTCTAACGCGTTGCCGACCGCTTAGCTTGGCAGGGCGGCCTGTTTGCCCGGCAGTGCCGCGGTGGCGCTGGGCAAGGCGGGGGCGTTGGTTATGAACCAGTAAGAAAACAGCAGATTTTCCAGCCATGTGCGGCGGCGGAAGCGGCGGCAGCGCAGCGCGTTCAGCCGGTTTAGCAAGCCGCCCCGCAACCCGCTTTGGATCAGCCGTAAATCCTGCCGTGCCTGCGGCGAAAGCCGCCCTGGCTGGGCCATCAGATGGTCGGTGTGGCGGCCCATCATGGTCATGTAAATGGCCGGACCGCGCCTGAGCGCGGCCAGAGCCCGCCAGGGCAGCGGATGGGCCCGGCCGATCAGATTTTCCTTATGCAACCGGTAGAGCACTTGCGGCTGCGGATCGAACAGGATGCGGCCGCCGGCGGCCGAGACAACGATATAGCTCCACCAATCATGTACCGAGCCGTCTGGCATGTTGGCGCTGGCCACCAGGGCGGCGGCTTGCCCGTTCAGCACGAGCGTGTTGCCGTTGGCGATATTCTGGGTCAGGCAGGCGGGAAAAGCGGGGGCCTCGCCGTGCAGCGCCGAGAGCCGGGCGCCGCGCAAATGCTCATCCACCAGATATTGCCGGGCGCAGTAAAGAGCGGGTTCCGCATCTGTCTGGCGCAGCCAGGCCATGGCGCGGGCCAGTTTTTCCGGCAGCCACACATCATCCTGGTCGGCAAAGGCTACGGGGCCGTTATCTTTTTGCTCGCGCAGCAGGGTGAGGAAGCTGGCCGCCGCCCCCAGATGCGGGCCAGAAGAGGGCGATTCAACGAAAAGTTGTTGCCCCACCTGTTCCGCGAAAGCCCGCAAAACCTCGACCGTGCCATCGGTTGAGCCGTCATCACGCCAGTACAGAACCCAGTTTTTATGGGTTTGATCCAGCAAGCTATCGAGCTGCTCCTGAAGGTAGCGCGCGCCATTATAGGTGGAGAGCAGGATGGTAACACGCGGCTGCGAAGACGCCATTACACCGGCTCCGGCATGAATTCAGCGAACATAAGACAAGCGGCGGCCTTCATGCGTTGTTTCATGTCCTAAATAAAATTTGAATTCCAAGGCATTATATACGCCAAAGCAATTTGCAAGCAATGAATTCTGGCTCATTTTAGTGCAATGATCGCATATGCGAACGCCGTCTCTTGCCCATGCCGGGGCTGGCGTGGGAAGGGCGGCGTTGTCTTGTATTTCGCGGTGTTTAAGAAATATCTCTTACGATGACGTCAGCCCGGCGCATCCAGTGCCAGCAAGGCGGCCACGATCGGCCCCAGGCTTGCGCGCCAATCGGGCAGGTTGACGCCGAATGTCTGGGTTAAACGGCTGCAATCTAGGCGCGAATCAGGCGGACGGCGGGTGGGGGTTGGCCAATCGGCGGTGGTGATGGGCTGTACCTCGGGCGATTCGTAGCCATGCCGCGCCGCTTCCTCAAAAATGGCGGTGGCAAAGCCGTGCCATGTGGTCTCGCCCGCATTGGTGGCGTGGAAGATGCCCTGGTAGCCGGGCTGCCAGCCAGTTTGGTTGATTTTATCCACAATACCCAGAATCGCGGCGGCAAGGTCGGCGGCGGCGGTGGGGGTGCCGCGCTGGTCGGCCACCACCCGCAGCACGGGCATCTTGCGCCCGGCATTGAGCATGGTGCGGGCAAAATTCTTGCCATGCCCGGCATAAACCCAGGCGGTGCGCAAAATCACGGCCTTGGCGCCGGTGGCCAGCACCGCCTCTTCGCCAGCGCGCTTGCTGGCGCCGTAAATGCCGGTGGGGTTGGGCGGGTCCGTCTCCACGTAAGGCGCGCCCTTATTGCCGTCGAACACGTAATCGGTGGAGACATGGATGAACGGAATATCCGCCGCCGCGCAGAGTTCGGCGAGCAGGCGCGGCCCGGTATGGTTGCCTGCCCGGGCGGCATCCTGGTCGGTTTCGGCCTTGTCCACCGCCGTATAGGCGGCGGCGTTGATCACGATTGTTGGCTGCGCCGCACTGAAGCTGGCAATAACCGTATCCGGTTTTTCGAAATCGAAATCAGGCCGCGCAAGGGCGGCAAAATCACGCCCCTGCGCACGGCACAGAGTGATCAGATCTTGGCCAAGCTGGCCCGAGGCGCCGGTGATCAGGATCATGCGTAGGTAAACCAGTGCGCGGCCGGGTTGAAGAGGGGGGCGGCGCGGTCTTTGTCGGAGAGTGATTCCGCCCCCGGCGCCACCGGCCAGGGCAGGGCCAGGGTGGGGTCGTTCCAGACCACCGCGCGTTCGGCGGCGCGGTCATATTCGCCGGAGACTTTATAAATCACCTCCGTATCGGGCACGAGCGTGCAGAACCCGTGCAGGAACCCGCCTGGAATCCAAAGCTGGGCCCAGTTTTCGGCGGAAAGTTCAGCCGCCACCCATTTGCCGTACGTGGGCGAGCCTTGGCGGATATCCACCGCCACATCCCAGATGGCGCCTCGGATCACGCGCACGAGCTTGCCCTGCACGCTGGGTGCCACCTGGCAATGCAGGCCTCGAATGGTGCCCGCCGCCGCCGAGAAGCTTTGGTTGTCTTGCACGAAATGTTCGTTGAACCCTTGTGCCGCGAGTTTCGAGGCACTCCAGGTCTCGGAGAAAAAGCCGCGTGAATCGCCGAATTTTGGCGGGATGATGCGCAGCACTGCGGGGATGGCGAGCTTTTCGATCTGCATTAATGCTGCACTCCATCGGCGATATTGGTGAGAATCCGTCCCAGCTCGGTCTTGGCGATGAGCTGGGCGCGGGTTCTGAGCTGATCAGCGTCGATAAAGCCCATGCGGAACGCCGCCTCTTCCGGGCAGCCGACCAGATTGCCCTGCCGGTCCTGGATGGTCTGCACGAAGGTCGCGGCCTGGAGTAGGGAATCCGGCGTGCCGGCATCCAGCCAGGCGGTGCCACGCCCCAGCCGCTCCACCTTCAACGTGCCTTCCTGCAGGTACAGGTTGTTGAGGTCGGTGATTTCCAGCTCCCCGCGTGCCGAGGGGCGGACCTTATGGGCCAGTTCGGTCACCCGGTGATCGTAGAAATAAAGCCCGGTCACAGCCCAGTTGGAAATGGGGTTTTGCGGCTTCTCGACAATCTCGATCGCCTTGCCGTCCGTATCGAAGGAGACCACGCCATAACGTTCCGGATCGCGCACCTGATAGGCGAACACGGTGGCCCCTTCGGGCCGGCTGCCGGCGGCGCGCAGCAAGGTGGAGAGATGGTCGCCATGAATCAGATTATCGCCCAGCGCCAGGGCGCATGCCTCTCCGGCAATCCATTCCTCGCCGATCAGGAAGGCCTGGGCCAGCCCGTCGGGGGTGGGCTGCTCGGCATAGGAGATGCGGATGCCAAGATGCGCGCCATCATGGAACAGGCGCTGGAATTGCGGCAGGTCCTGCGGTGTGGAGATGATCAACACCTCGCGGATGCCCGCCAGAATCAGCGTGCAGAGCGGGTAGTAAATCATCGGCTTGTCATAAACCGGCAGCAGTTGCTTGGAGCTGGCCTGGGTGATGGGGTGCAGGCGCGTGCCCGAGCCGCCGGCCAGAATAATACCTTTGCGGATCATGCGGCAACTCCGCCCAGACGCTGCCCGGCATAGCGCCCGGCGCGGATGTTTTGCCACCATTCCTCATGCGCCAGATACCAGGCGATGGTTGCGCGCAAGCCGCGCTCGAAATCATGCGCGGCCGTCCAGTCCAGCGCGGACTTGGCGCTTGTGGGGTCGATCTCGTAACGATGATCATGACCGGGCCGGTCGGTCACATGCGTGATCAGGCGTGTGCGCGGGCCGTTCGGGCTGGGGCGCAGCTCGTCCAGAATCGCGCAGATGGCGCGCACCACCTCTATATTGCGCTGCGGCTGGCGCGCGCCGATGCAGTAAGTGGCACCTGGTGTGCCGGTGGTCACGATTTTCAGCAGGGCTTGCGCATGGTCATCCACGAACAGCCAGTCGCGCGTGTTCAACCCCTGGCCATAAACCGGCAGGGGTTTTTCCTCCAGCGCGTTGATGATCATCAGCGGGATCAGTTTTTCAGGAAACTGCCAGGGGCCGTAATTATTGGTGGTGTTGGAGACGATGACCGGCAGCCCATAAGTATGCATCCAGGCCCGGGCCAGATGGTCGGACGCCGCCTTGCTCGCCGAATAGGGGCTGCGCGGATCGTAGGGCGTGTGCTCATTAAAAGGTGGGTCGGAATCGGCGAGGGCGCCGAACACCTCATCGGTCGAGATATGATGGAAGCGGAATTTTTCGCGCTTTTCACCCGTTAATGTCGCGAAATATTCACGCGCGGCTTCCAGCAGGGTGAAGGTGCCGGTGACATTGGTCTGCACAAAGGCGGCCGGCCCGTCGATTGAGCGGTCCACATGGCTCTCGGCGGCCAGATGCATCACCACATCCGGCTGGTGCGTGCTAAAGGCGGCGCGCATGGCGGCGGGGTCGCAAATATCCGCCCGGATCAGCACATGGCGCGGATCGGTTCGGGCTGCTTCCAGGGCATCTTCCGAGGCGGCATACGTCATCTTGTCGATATTCACGATCTCATGCGCGCCATGGCTCATGGCATGGCGGATCACCGCCGAGCCAATGAAACCGCAGCCGCCGGTCAGAAGGATTTTCATGCGCCATCCGTAAAAAGAAATGAAAAATCAGGCCGGATTTGTTCAATCAGACCTTACGCCGCTTGGCAACAGGCTGGCGGGCTGCTTTGGGCCGCGCTTTGGCGGTGCGCGCGAATTGCGCGGCAAGCCGGGCATGGTCCTCGGTCTGGGCGGCGCGCGCGGCCTCATCCAGCCCCAGGGCCTGGGCCGCCAGCTCATGCATGCGTTTGACCTCGGCCAGATGCGCCTTGGCGGGAAGCCGGCTGGTTACGCCATCGGCATGGCGCCGGTGCGCGTTCAACGGGGTGGCAATATAGACGATCTCGCCCTTTTGTTGCGCCATCAACGCGAGATAAAGCCGCCAATCTCCCGCCAGCTTCCATTTTTCCAGATCCGGAACGCTCTCCAGCGCCTTCAGCAGCGCCTCGCGCCGCCACAACACTGCACTGACATTAAGGATCAGATTGCGCACGGCCAGAAAGTCCTGCGCGAACTGCTCCGCCGGCCAGTTTCCCGATTGGGCCAGCCCGGTCACGCCGCAATTGAAATAATAAGATTGATAGCTGGGGCCTAGTTTTTTGCCGGTTTCATCCATTGGACGGCTGTCGCAAAAGGCCAGCAGCGGTTTGTCGGCCGTGGCCAACGCCTCAACCAGGCGGGCTAGAAATTCCGGCTCGGCCGCGTCATCCGCCTCGCACAGCCATACATAATCGCCCGTGGCCTCTTGGGCCGCGCGGCGCCATTGCGCGAACACGCTGCCCAAATTGCGCGTATTGGCGATAATCCTGATATCCCGTCCGGCTGTTTCAGCGGTCTCGTGCGCCACCTCCAGGGAATTGTCGGTGGAGGCATCATCCAGCAGCAAAATCTCGGAAACCGGATAGGTTTGCGCGAACACGCTGTTCAGCCGTTCTGGCAAATGGCGGGCGTAATTATAATTCAGCACTGCAACACTCACGCGCCGCAAGCCGGGCTCGGCCAGGCGCAGCAGATTATCCACATAGGTGCCAAAATCGAATTTCTGCGCGGCCATGGCGGACAGGCGCGGGCGCAGGGCGGCGAGTTTTTCATGGTCGAGCAGGGCGGTCATCTCGGCCAGAAAATCATCCACATCGGCAAAGCGGGCCACGCGCCCGGCTTTTTCCTGGCGCAGCAATTCGGGAATCCCGCCGGATTCATCGAAGGCAACACACGGCATGCCACAAGCCAAGGCTTCCATCACCACGGTGGGCAGCGGATCCTCGCGCGAGGTCAGCGCTAATATATCGGCGGCGGAAAAATAATCGGCCACGCGCTCGGTAAACGGAATATGAGTGAAGTACCCCGCCGCGCGCGCCTGGTCTATTTCGGGTTCGAGATATGTTTTTAGCATGAATTCCAGATCGCCGACCCAGATAAAATGTATATCCGCGCGCAGGCTTGCGAATTTACGGCCTAGCTGAAGGAATAAATCAAATCCCTTGCGCATGTGCCCAAAGCCCGCACCCAGGATCAGGAATTGTTCATCCCCCAGGCCTAAGTTCCGTCGTATACGCGTGCGCGCGGCTGCATCAAAGCGCATATTCTGGTAATTGCCCTGGGGCAGCACCACGTCGTTATGGCCTGGCAAATCCACGGCGCCGCGGAATTTGTCGCGCAGATAGGCGGAGGAGAAGACCAGCCGCCGTGCCGCGGCACCCCCCAGCTTGGCCTGGATTTCGAGATTATATTCCTTGAGCAGTTGCGGAAGCTCGTGCACCAGCATGGTGGTGGCAATGCCCCGGCTTTGCGCCCAGGGCACGATGCGCGCGCTGGCGGCGGAATTGACGATGGCGGTGCGCACGCCCATTGCCTTGTAATTATCGAGCAGATTGCCGATCACGGTTTTGTCGTTGGCAACCGTCACCTCCGCTGCCTCGTAATAGCGCGCCAGAAGCGGTCCCACACCCAGCAGCAGCAGATGCACCCGCATGCCCCATTGGCGCCGGAGCTGGCGCGCGATGTGCAGCAGCAGCAATTGCGCGCCATGGGCCTGCGCGTCATGCCCCACCAGCAGGATACCGGCGGCGAAATCGGCGTGCTCGCGCTCGCAAATGGCGCGCGAGGTGGCGTTAAGATAAGCCGCCCCCGAATGCACATCGGGCTCCAAAAACGCGCCCTCGGCCCACTCATTCCAGGCATTCACGCAAATAATTCGCTCGCCATGGAAGGGGTGGTGCGCGGTATAATCCACCAGTTTTTCAAGCCAGTCCTGGTATTTTCCCGGGGTGGCGTTATGCAGCACGAGGCCCTTGCCCTCGCGGCGCGGATCATTATCCCAGCCGGGTACGATGGTTTTGATCAGCGGATACTCGGGTACCGGCAGCTTGAGCGAGGTTTCCGCGATATCGGCATAATCATGCACGGTGGCGGAAAAATCTGGGTCCAGCAGGTCAAGCGAATCGCCGATCCGGCGGGTTTCCTGGCTTAATTTGTGCGGCGGGAATTCCACGGCCCCATCCAGCCCGTAAGGGGTGGGGTCGTAATCCTCGCCCAGGCTCTGCGCCATGATCAGGAGCGGGCGCTCGCCATGCAGTTCCTCGAACATGCGCCGCCATTTTACGATGCGCGCGGCGGCATCGGGGATCAGCCCGGCGCGGTAGATCATCAGCAGCGGGCGGTTCTGGATGCGGATATAGCGCGCATCCTCGAACAGGCGCGCGAACGAGTCGATTAACGCCGGATCGTCCTCTTCCAGATATTCCTGCGCGATCAGCACCTCGCGCTCCATGCCATCCCAGCGGCGGGTCCAGTTCTCGTTCGCCCACATCGCGCAGAAGGAAAAATCGAGCGATTTGTCGGCCAGGAACTGCTCCAGCGGCTTTTCCAGCAGCCGGTGGCGGTTGAACCAATAGGTGTAGAACACAAATCCCTCGAGCCCGGCTCCCTTGGCCATCTCGATCTGGCGGCGCAATGTCTGCGGATCGTCGAGCGAATAATGGCCGAGATCGCGCGGGATTTTGGGCTGCACATGCCCGGCAAAGCGCGGGCTGGCGCGCCCCAGATTGGTCCAGTCGGTAAAGCCCTTGCCCCACCAGGCATCGTTTTCGGGCACGCGGTGGAATTGCGGCAGGTAATAGGCGAGCAGACGTGCCTTGCGCGCGGCATGGGCCGGGGCGGGGCTGAATTCCTCGAAATGCGCGGCCCTGCGGGTAGCGCGGCGCACCGCGGCGGCGACCTGGCGTTCCTCATCCGGCCGGGTGGAGAGGAACAGCCCGTTCTGCCGGTTGGCGAGATAATGCAGCAGCGGGTTCTGGTCCTTCACCAGGGTTGCGTAACGGTTGCGGTAGAAGCGCAGGTCGAAATCGGCGGCGGGGTTTCGCCCCTCATTCACGCCAAAGGTGCAGAAATGCTCGAACGGATCGGCGCTGCCCTGGGCCACGTCGGGATTGTTGTCGAGATAGAAGGCGCCGTCGAACACCGGCACGGGGTTGACCTGCCCACCATGCCGCCGCTCCAGGAAGTGCTTGAGGCACGGATCCTTCGGCCCCAGCCCGTAAGTCGCGCGGTACCATTGGGTGTGGAACCAGGCTGAGGGATCGCGCCCCTCGGCCTCGCCAAAGGCAATGTAATGCAGCAGCGGGTTCACCCCGGCGGCGGCGATCTCGGGATAGCGGGCAAGATACCAGGCTGGGTCGAAATAGGGGTTGGGCCGGGCCCCCGCGCGCCAGCCCTCGGTGCAGAAATGGGTAATGCCTTCCTCGCCTGCCGTCTCGGCTTTCGGGTGCTGGCCCAAATACCAGGACGAGAGAAACAGCCCGCTCTGCCGGATGACATGAATTTCCGCTTTCAGATTTGGCGACACAGATCAAACCCCTCCGTGCCGCCATCATGCCCGCGCGGCGGCGGGTTTGTCGACAGGGCCTATTCCGCCATTTGTGGCTGGGATAGGGATGCGCGCGAGGGCGGTTTGCGCATCAGCAGCAGGCAGGCCATGGCGGGTATCGTGGCGAGCAGCATGAATTTATAATCATCGATGTAAGAGATGATTTGCGCTTGCGTGTCGATCATGCCGTTGAGCAGCGCGGCGCCCGAACGGCTTGTGGGATCAAGTAGGCGGCTGACCGCACCGCCCTGCTGCAAGATTCGGTTAAAAGGCGTGATGTAGCTGGCGAGATGCGCATGCTCATATTGCGCCATATGGGCGAGCAATGCCGAGGAGATGGACATGCCGATGGCGCTGCCGA
Organism: Pseudomonadota bacterium; assembly: GCA_021808545.1. Lineage (GTDB taxonomy): Bacteria > Pseudomonadota > Alphaproteobacteria > Acetobacterales > Acetobacteraceae > Acidocella. The sequence goes on from JAKBBM010000007.1 coordinate 33,692, forward strand.
TATTGCGCAGCAGGCTGAGCAGGGCCGAGCCTTGCGTGCGCATGCCGCTTGGCATGGTGTAGAACGCCACCACCTGCAGCGGCACGAACACAAAGCCCAGCCCCGCGCCTTGGATGGCGATGGTGAGGATCATGTAGGATTGCGAAACTTCCGGGGTCCAGCCGGCCTGCATGTCGAAGGCAAGTCCGAGCATGAGATAGCCCGCGAACATCAGGATGCGCGGGTCCATCTTGTCGCTCAGCCGGCCCGAGATCTGCATGGCAATCAAGGTGCCCACGCCGCGCGGGGCCATCAGCAGCCCGGCCGTGGCTACCGGATAATTGCCAAGATTTTCCAGGAACGGCGCCAGCAACGCCGAGGAGGCCAGCAACACCAGCCCAACCGTGAAAATGGTAACCAGCCCGGCCACGAAATTCATGTCGGCGAAGATCGTACGCGGAATGAAGGTGTTGCGCCCCATGAACATATGCACGGTGAACAGGTACAGCGCGATCCCGGCGACAATGAAGGATATGACAATGGAGGGAGAGCTGAGCCAATCCATCTCCTCGCCCCGGTCAAGTGCCAGCTGCAAGGCGGCCAAAGCCATCGACAGGGTCAAGAACCCGGTCCAGTCAAATTGGCTGGTGCGGTGCTGCCTATCGTCTGGCATGAACACCAGCAGCCCGAGCACGGCGACGACGCCAAATGGCAGATTGACGAAGAACACATAACGCCAGCTGAACGCATCGGTGAGGTAACCGCCCAGGGTTGGCCCCAGAATCGGCCCCAACATAACCCCCATGCCCCAAAGCGACATGGCTGAGCCGCGCTTCTCGGGCGGGTAAATATCGAGCAGGGTGGACTGCGAGAGCGGCACCAGGGCCGCGCCGAACGCGCCTTGCAGCAGGCGGTAGAGCACCATTTGCGTTAGCGATCCGGCCACCCCGCACAGCATGGAGGCGATGGTGAACCCAATCAGGCTCAGGATGAACAAATTCTTGCGGCCAAACCGCGCCGCGAGCCAGCCGACCGGGGCGGTCATGATCGCGGCCATCACCACGTACGAGGTCAACACCCAGGTGATCTGATCGTACGAGGCCGAGAGCGTACCCTGCATGTAAGGCAGGGCAACGTTGGCGATCGTCGAATCGAGCGCTTGCATCAGGGTCGCGATCATCAGGCAGACCGTGATGATACCGCGATTACCGACCTCCAGCTCGACGCCCGCCTCACGCGCCATCAGAACAGATCCGAAAGATGCCGGTGATGGTTGGTGTCGATATTGACTTCCACGCTCATGCCAACACGCAGGGGTTTGTTCTTGGGTCCGGAGAGAATCGCGATCCGCACGGGAATACGCTGCACCACCTTCACCCAGTTGCCAGAGGAATTCTGCGCCGGCAGGATCGAGAAGGTTGAGCCGCTGGCCGGGGAAATGCTCTGCACGACACCTTTCCAGCTCGCATTGGGGTATGTGTCCACGTGGATGTGCACGCTCTGCCCTGGCCGCACCCAGGTCAGCTGGTTCTCCTTTGGCTGCGCGTTAATATATGTATCCTGATCGGAGACCAGGGCGAAGGCGGCGGTACCGGCGGGCAGATACATGCCAGGCTGGAGCTGCTCCACCTCGGTGACCGTGCCGGCATAAGGCGCGCGCACCACGCTGTGCTTTTGGTTGAGCAGGGCCGTGTGCAAGACCGCGAGCGCGTTTTGGTATTGCGGCGTGTCCTTGGGGTTGATCTTGGGGTTGCCGTTCAGCTTGCTCAGCTGTTGCCCGGCCGCGGCCTGTAATTGCAGTAGCTTGGCCTCGTCGGCCTGCAGGGTGAAGCGGGCATCGTCATACTGGGCGCGGGTCACGCCGCCGCTTTTCACCACGGCGGCATAGCGGGCCATATTGGCCTTGTCCTTCTCGATCTGCGCCTTCTGCGCATCGATCTCGGCCTGGGCCGCCGCATAGGCGCGCTTGGCCGCGTTCACATCTTGTTCGGCCACGCCAAGTTGCGCCTGCGCCTGCGCCACGGCGATGGCAAAGCCGCGCGGACTTAAATCGAACAATTTTTGGCCCGCTCTGACATGCTGGTTGTCCTTCACGAACACCTGGCTGACCAGACCTGAGACATCGGTGGAGAGCGAGACCTTGGCCGCATCCACGTAGGAATCGTCGGTATAGACGTAGCGCCCGCCATTCAACCAGAACAAGAAGGCCGCCAGCAGCACCAGAATTGGCCCGCCAATCATCAAGACCGGCCGCAGAACCTGCTTGCGGCTGGCCCGGCGCATCGCGGCCAGACCAGCCTGCTCTTGCGGCGTTTTCTCGCGCGACATCATGTTGCTCTGAGACGACATCACATATTCTCCTTGATCTGGTCCGCCGGTTCGTCCCGTTCGGTTTTCGCGCAGGGGCCGCGCAACAAATTCGCTTTCATGATTTGGAATCCCTCGACCATGGCTGCGCGCAATGGCTCGGGGAGGCCCGCGGTCACATAGGCGGCGAGCTCATCGCGCTGGCGATTGATGCTGGCCACCATCGAGGTTGCCGCGGGGCGTAAGTGTAGCCGCCAGATGCGCCTGTCCTGCTCATCGGCCCGGCGTTCCACCAGCCCGCCAGCTTGCAACCGGTCCACCAGCCGCGCTACCGTGATCGGCTCCACCTCCATCAGGCTGGCCAGCTCTTTTTGGCTGAGGCCAGGATGGTAGGCTAGGCGCAGCAAGATGCCCCATTGCGCGCGCGTCATGCCGTTAACGCGGGCGCGGCGGTCGGTTTCCACACGCGTCAGCCGGGCTACGTCATGCATCAGCACGAACAGATCATTCTCGAAGTCGAGTTTCATAACGGATCATATAATAAGCTAGCTTATTATATAGACCAATATAAATTATCGTCTAGCTGGCTAGCGCCTCGTGCAATACGGGCACAAGGCCCGTCAGCACGATCTGCACGCCGATTCCTAGCAGCAAAAAGGCGGCCAGGCGTGAGACTACTTGCTGTCCGGTCTGGCCGAGTACATTGGCCACCCATTCAGAGGCGCTGTAGAAAAACCAGATGAGCACCGCCATGATCAGGCAGGCGAGTGTCGCGCCGGCATAAAAGGCGCCGGCGGTAGCGAGCTTGTCGGGCCGTGCCGTGCCCAGCGAGATGACCACGGCAATGGTGCCCGGTCCCGTAGTAAAGGGCATGGTGAGCGGGAAAAAAGCGTAGCTTCCCAGATCCTCAGGCTCCGCCTCGCCGACGGGGGCGGCCTCACGCTGCTTGCGTCTGGCCGTGTTGTCGGGGGCGGAGAGCATCTCGAAGGCGCGTATCGCCACCACAATTCCCCCGGCGATACGCAGCGCATTCATGGAGATGCCGAAGAAATTGAGGATATAAGTGCCCGCCCACAGGGCCGCCAGCATGACCCAGGTGGAGTAGAAGGCCACGCGCCGGGCCAGTGCCGTTCGGTGGGCCTGGTGCTGCTCCGACGTGACCTCATGAAAGACAATGGCGCCGCCGAGCGGATTAAGGATGGAAAAAAGCGCGGGAAAGGCCAGGAGAAAGGCCGAGGTTGCCTCTGTCCTCAGCATAAGCTTACCCCTCTCATGTCCCGGCGGTCTTTAGGTCACACATGTCATATGTCCAGCGCATGCGGCCAAGCGTCATCCGCGAGAGAGTGCACAAACAGTTTAATCACTCATTAAAATAGAGATGCGGCCAAATAATGGCTTGGATGCCCTCAAACAATTTCCCATAAACGCGGCCATTAAACCCAATAATGGGCTAGTGCGGCAAAGGGAGGGGCGTGTGATGAGCAAAAACCCGGAAATTCTGAAATTGCTGGTCCACGCCGTGCCCTTCAGCATGGTGTATGGGGTTGTGTGGGGGGTGGCCAGCATGGCGCTGCCGCTGCTGGCGGGCTCGGCCAGCCGTGCCGGGCTGGTCTTTGCCATGCTCAATCTGGGGGTGGCCATTGGCGCGCCGGTTTGGGGGCATCTGGCCCGCCATAGGTCTGTTACATGGCTTATCCTGCTCAGCACGCTGCTGGCTGGGCTCGGCTGGGTTGGGCTGACCCTGCTGGGGAACTGGCTGCTGCCGTTCACCGCGTTTGCCTTCGGGCTGTTCGCGGCGGGCACATTTGCGCTCGCCACCGTGCAGGTGACGCGAATTTTTCCGCGTGCGGAATGGGATGCCTACATCGCCAACATGCAAAGCCTTATGGTGCTGGGGCAGGTGCTTGGGCTGCTGGCCACGTCTGTTTATGCGGGGGCGGCGCTGGGCGTGCCTTTTCTGCTGGTTGGGTTAATTGCCGCGGCATGGCTGGCCCGCGGGCTCATGCGGCGTGAGCAACCGGCCAAGCCGGCCCAGCCGCGCCATCGCTGGCATTTGCGCTCGCCGCATGCGCTATTGCCGGGCATTTTGCATGGGCATCATCTGCGCCAGTTGAATCTACGGGGCGTTTTCACGCTGCGCTCGGCCTATGTGGCCATGATTCTCACCCGCTGGACGCTGCTCATTCTGGCCTGGGCGCCGATTTTCGCCATCTATCCGCTGTTGATGCACCATGCGTTCGGCCTCGCCAACGCCCAGTCATCGCTCATCTATTCGGGCAGCACCGCGCTCAGCGTGCCACTTTTTCTGCTGGCGGGCCGGGTGGCGCGGCGCGTATCCTCTGTTCTGTCCATGACATTGGGGGCCTTGAGCAGCCTTGTCGCCTTTGTGCTGATGTACACAGCCCTGCTGCAGGGCAATGGGCCACTGGGCGCGGCGGGGTTTGTGCTGATGGTCTGCGCCTATGGTTTTGTGGCGGTGGGCATGAATGACGGGATTGTCGGGGCCGTAAGTGCCGAGAAGGAAGGCGATGCGCTGGGGGCGGCGAATGCGCTCATGAGCTTCGATAATGTATTGGGCGGCATTGTCGGTGGCACGCTGGTGGCGGCATTTGGCTATGGCGTGTTGTTCATCATCGGCTTTGCGCTCTCAGCACTGGCGCTTGGTTTTGGCATTGTCAGCGCCCGGCTCAGGCAGGCCAGCGCGCGCATGGCGGCGGCTGAATAAAAGGCCAGCGGGACTACAGCCCCGCCATCTCACGAAATTCAGCCTCGCTCAGAATGTGGATGCCAAGCTCCGCCGCCTTTTTCGCCTTGGAACCCGCATCGGCCCCCACCACCACAAAATCGGTTTTCTTCGAGACGGATTCAGTGACTTTCGCGCCCAAAGACTCGGCCTTGGCCTTGGCCTCGGGCCGGGCCATGGCGAGCGTGCCGGTAAACACCACCACCTTGCCGACAAACGGTGACTGAATGGTCGCGGCAATGGTTTCATCTTCCACCCGCACCTCGTGCTCCAGGGCCGTCAGGGTGGCGAGATTATGCGCCTCGGCGAAAAACGCGGCGAGGTCCCCGGCGATGGCCGGGCCAATCCCTGAGATCGAGCCCAGCTCCAGCCGCGCGTCCGAGCCGATGATGGTGGCGGCCTGCATGCTCGCCTTCCAATTGGGGTAAGAGCCATAATGCCGGGCCAGGAGCTTGGCGTTATTCTCGCCAATCCGCCTGATCCCCAGCGCATAAATAAAGCGCGCCAGTCCGATTGTGCGCTTGGCATTGATCGCGGCTGAGAGTTTGGCGGCCGAGACCTCGCCCCAGCCCTCGCGTTTGGCGATCTCAGCCTCGCGCGCGGGCAGGGCGAAAATATCCGGCGCACTTTGCAGCCAGCCAGCGGCATAAAATTCCCGCGCGGTTTTTTCGCCCATGCCTTCAATATCGAAAGCGCCGCGTGAGCAGAAATGAATCAGCCGCTCCACCAGCTGCGCCGGACAGGAAAGTCCGCCCGTGCAGCGGCGCACCACATCGTCATCCACCCGCACGGCCAGCGCCCCGCAGGCCGGGCAATGATCGGGAAACTGGTAGGGCACGGCATCGGCCCCGCGCTCGCGCACGCCCAGAATTTGCGGAATCACATCGCCCGCGCGCTGCAATTCCACGATATCGCCAATGCGCACATCCTTGCGCGCGATCTCATCCTCATTATGCAAGGTCGCGTATTGCACCAGCACGCCGCCCACATTCACCGGGGTCAGCTTCGCGCGCGGGGTCAGCGCCCCGGTGCGGCCTACCTGAATTTCGATATCCTCAAGCCGGGTAAAGGCTTTTTCCGCCGGAAACTTCCAGGCGCAGGCCCAGCGCGGCGCGCGGCCCACAAAGCCCAGCCGCGCCTGCAGGGTGAGGTCATCCACCTTATACACCACGCCGTCTATGTCGTAGGGCAGGCTGGCGCGCCTTGCGGCGATACCGGCCTGAAACTGCGCGGCCTCGTCCTCGCGCACGCGCTGGGAGAGCGGGTTTACCTCAAACCCCCAGCGGTGCAGCGTTGCCAGATAATCCCAATGGGTCTCAGCCACGGGGTGCGCGGTTTCGCCTTGCGCATAGGCAAAGAGCGAGAGCTTGCGCCGTGCCGTGATGCGGGAATCGAGCTGGCGCAAACTGCCGGCGGCGGCGTTGCGCGGATTGGCGAATTGCCGCTCCTGGCTTTCGTTCAGGGCCAGAAAATCCGCCTTGGTCATGTACACTTCGCCGCGAATCTCGATGAAATCCGGCGCATCGTCGGGCAAAATGCGCGGCAGCGAGGGCAGGGTGAGGATATTGGCGGTTACATCCTCGCCCACCGTGCCATCGCCACGCGTGGCGGCGCGCGTAAAACGACGCTTCTCATAGGCAAGCGAGATGGAGAGCCCATCGATCTTGGGCTCGGCCACGAAGCTGAGCGGCGTGGCCGCCAGCCCCAGAAACCGGCGTATCCGGTCTGCGAATTCACTGAATTCCTCGGGCGCGAACACATTGTCGAGCGAGAGCATCGGCGTGCGGTGGCGTAGTTTCTGAAAGCCTGCGGCTGGGCGCGCGCCGACACGGGCAAGCTGTTCGGCCAGATCTTGCCATTGCGGATGTTCGGCCAAAATCGCCTCGGCCTGGCGGCGCAGCGCATCATATTCGGCATCCGAAATCTCGGGCGCGTCGCGCTCATGATAGGCCGCCTCGGCCGCCTTCAGGCGCGCGAGCAAATCTTCCACTGTTTTTCGCATCATTAATCCGCCAATAAGCTTTCCGCCGCCTGGCGGGCGGCATCCGTCACCACTTCGCCCGCCAGCATGCGGGCAATTTCCTCGCGCCGGGCGGCACCGTCCAGAGGTTCCACCAGGGTTATGGCGCGTTCGGCATGCACTTGCTTGGCCACGCGCATTTGCTGGGTCGCGCGCGCTGCCACTTGCGGGCTGTGTGTCACCACCAGCACCTGCACATCCCCTGCCACGCGCTTTAATCGTTCGCCCACGGCGGCGGCGGTGGCCCCGCCAATGCCGGAATCGACCTCATCGAAAATCAGCGTCTCCACCGCTGCCCCGCCCGAGAGCACCACTTTCATGGCCAGCATCAGGCGCGACAATTCACCGCCCGAGGCAATTTTTTCCAACGCCCCCGGTGCCTCGCCCGGATTGGTGGCGATGAGAAAGCGCACCGAATCGGCGCCTTTGCCCCCCCATTGCGCTTCCGGCAGCAAGGTACGCTCGACCGTAAAGCGCGCCCGCTCAAGCTTGAGAGGCGGCAATTCCAGCGCGATCGCCGCTTCCAGCCGTTCTGCCGCCTCGGCCCTAAGGGTAGAGAGTTCAGCCGCCAGGCGCACATAATTGGCGCGCAGGGCATCGGCCTGCCGGGTCAGGGCGGCAATATCAGCCACGCCATCATCCAGCGCGGCCAGCCGGGCCTGTAACCCCGCCAGAAATGCCGGCAGCTCGGCCACTTGCACGCCATGCTTGCGGGCGGCGGCGCGCAGGGCAAACAGCCGCTCCTCGGCCGCTTCCAGCGCGCGCGGATCGTCTTCCTCCGCCGCGGCCAGCTGTTCGAGGAAATCCTCCGCCTCGGCCAGGGCGATTTCGGCCCGCTCAATCGCGGCCATGGCCGGGCCGGTAGGGTTAACCTGTCCCGCCGGCACGCTTACCCTGGCCAGCGCGCGGGCGGCGGCGCGCAAAGCGGCGGCCGGGCCGCCCTGGCGGCGGTCACGCGGGCGCAATTCGGCCGTGGCCTGGGCCATCGCCTCGGCCCGGCGCTCGCCCGCCTGCAGGCGCAGCCGCTCCTGCGCCAGGGCCTCTTCCTCGCCCGCCACCGGGTTCAGCCGGCTCAGCTCATCGGCCGCATGGCGTAGAAACTCCTCCTCGCGGGCGGTCTCCTCGATTCGCTGGCGTGCCTGCGCCAGCCTGGCCGCGCAATCGCGCCAATCCTTGTGCGCGGCGGCGACGGCATCGCGCGGTCCCGCCGGCACGCCAAACGTATCGAGCAGGGCGAGATGATTGGACGGATCGGCCAGCCCCACCTGCTCATGCTGGCCTTGCAGCTCCACCAGCAGGGCGGCCAAGGTTTTTAAAAATCCCACACTTACCGGCTGGTCGTTGACCAGGGCGCGCGAGCGGCCATCGCGCCCCAAGATCCGGCGTACAAAAATATCCGGCCCAGCTTCCAGCCCATGCCCATCCAGCAGCGCGCGCGCGGGATGGGCCTCGTCCACCGTGAAGCTGGCCGCCACCACCGCCTGATTGGCGCCGGTTCGGATCAGCCCGGCATCGGCCCGCACGCCCAGTGCGAGGCCCAGACTGTCCAGCAGGATTGATTTGCCGGCACCGGTCTCGCCGGTCAGTGCTGTCAGGCCGGGGGCAAAATGCAGGTCCAGCCGTTCGATCAGCACGACATCGCGGATCGAGAGGCTATGCAGCATGGGACCCTAGAAAATCCAGAACCAGTGATGTTTTTTGGGCGCAGGCGCGGTGGCCTTGGCCGTGCCGGACAGCGCCGCATTATCGCCGCTCACCAGCTTATGCGCCTTCAGTTTCTCATAAGCGGCCAGATACCAGCTGCTGCCGGGATAATTATAGCCCAGCACGGCGCCGGTCTGCACGGCGGCCTTGGCCAGCCCCAGATCGAGATAACATTCCACCAGCCGCTCCAGCGCTTCGGGGGCGAAGGTGGTGGTCTGGTAATTGGTCACCACATCCTGGAAGCGCCCGACCGCGGCGGCATAAAGATGTTGCTTCTCGTAATACCGGCCGATCACCATATCGTGCCCGGCAAGACGGTTATTGGCCAGCCGCAGCTTAATGCGCGCGTCGCGCGCATAGGCGCTGTTGGGGAAGCGTGTGATCACGTCCTGCAAGGTCTGGATCGCCTCGTAAGTCGTGGTTTGTTCGCGCTGCACGCCCTCGATCTGCTCGTAATAGCACAGCGCCTTCAGGTAATAGGCATAGGCCGTGTCCTGGTTTTCCGGATGCAGGGCGATGAAGCGGTTGAGCGAGCTGATCGCGTCGTCGTAATTCATTTCCTTGTACTGGGCGTAGCCGGACAAGAGCTGGGCGTGCGTGGCCCAGGTGGAATAGGGATAATTTTCCACCACCAGGTCGAAATTCTTGGCGGCGCGCTCATAGGCGCCTTTCTGCATTTCGGCCACGGCGGTGGAATAGATCTTGCCCGCCGGCGGCAATGGCCCGGCGGAGAATTCGCCGTTCTTGGGGGCGCTGTGGAGCAGGGTGGAACAGCCGCCAAGGCCAAGGGCCAGGGTGAGCAGGGAGGCGCGGGCAAGGCCGGTGCAGAATTTCATCATCGCGTGCGGCTTATAGCAGTTAATCCAAGAACATGAAGCCTGGGTTGCGCGCGCAGGCGGCTGGGCGCTAATTTGCTTGACTTCCCGCCCCACGGGTCTATGACACCGCGTATCGTTAATCGGCCATCCCGGTGCAATTCATGCCCGGGGTGTGCTAGTCGTTGCCCGAAAATGGACAGCGCATGCCCCGCCGCCTGGCTTAGCCGCGCGGATTTGATAAGGAATTATCTAGCCTCATGGCTTCATCTGCAAACGTCCTCCGCCACTCTGATACGCCCGCTTACGCCGGTTCTGATGATTTCGCGGCCCTGCTCGATTCCTCGCTCGGCGCCAATGCCGGGTTCGAAGGCTCCGTCGTCTCCGGCAAGGTGCTCCGGATCGACGATGATTACGTGATTGTCGATGTCGGCCTGAAATCCGAGGGGCGTGTTCCCCTGCGTGAATTCGCCCCCGTCGGCGCCAAGCCCGAAGTCAATTCCGGCGACGTGTACGATCTTTATATCGAGCGTTACGAGGACAAGGACGGCGCCATGGTGCTGTCGCGCGAGAAGGCGCGGCGCGAGGAGAGCTGGACCCAGCTTGAGAAGGCGTTCGAGGCGCAGACCCGCGTGAACGGCGTGATCCATGGCCGCGTCAAGGGCGGTTTCACCGTCGATCTGGGCGGCGCCACCGCCTTCCTGCCGGGCTCACAGGTCGATATCCGGCCGGTGCGCGATGTCGGCCCGCTGATGGGTGTTGCCCAGCCTTTCCAGATTCTCAAAATGGACCGCCAGCGCGGCAATATCGTGGTCTCACGCCGCGCGGTGCTCGAGGAAACCCGCGCCGAGCAGCGCTCCGAGCTGATCACCGGCCTCAAGGAAGGCATGATCCTGGACGGCGTGGTCAAGAACATCACCGATTACGGCGCCTTCGTCGATTTGGGCGGTGTGGACGGCCTGCTGCACGTGACCGACATTGCCTGGAAGCGCATCAACCACCCGGCCGAGGCGCTGACCATCGGCCAGCAGGTGAAGGTGCAGGTCATCCGCTTCAACTCCGATACGCAGCGTATCAGCCTGGGCATGAAGCAGCTCGAGGCCGATCCGTGGGAAGGCGTGGACGCCAAGTACCCCCCCGGCATCAAGATTTCCGGCCGCGTTACCAACATTACCGATTACGGCGCCTTCGTGGAGCTGGAGCCGGGGGTCGAGGGGCTCGTGCACGTGTCCGAAATGTCCTGGACCAAGAAGAACGCGCATCCCGGCAAGATCGTTTCCACCAGCCAGGAAGTGGAAGTGGTGGTTCTGGATGTGGACGCCTCCAAGCGCCGCATCAGCCTTGGCCTCAAGCAGGTTCAGCGCAACCCCTGGGAGGAATTCCAGGACGAGCACCCGATCGGCTCCATTGTCGAGGGCGAGATCCGCAACATCACCGAGTTCGGCTTGTTCATCGCGGTTGGCCCCGAGATCGACGGCATGATCCACATGTCCGACCTCTCCTGGGAGGAGACGGGCGAGCAGGCGATCGCCAAGTATAACAAAGGCGAGACCGTCAAGGCCAAGGTGCTGGATGTGGATGTCGAGAAGGAGCGCATCAGCCTCGGCATCAAGCAGCTCGAGGTCGATCCCGCGGCTGGCGTGCTGGACAGCATCCGCAAGAACCAGATCGTGACCTGCGTGGTGACCGCCGTGCAGAGCAACGGGATCGAGGTGAAGGTGGACGATGTGTTGACCGGCTTCATCCGCCGTGCCGAGCTCGCGCGCGACAAGGCCGAGCAGCGGCCCGAGCGTTTTGCCGTGGGCGACAAGGTCGACGCCAAGATCACCGCGGTGGACCGCGCGGCCCGCAAGCTGCAGCTCACCATCAAGGGCAAGGAGATCGACGAGGACAAGCAGGCGATCTCCGATTACGGCTCCTCGGATTCCGGCGCCTCGCTGGGCGACATTCTGGGCGCGGCCATCCGCCGCCGCAACCAGCAGACCGACGAGTAACCGGCCTCACGGCCCAATGAAAAACCCCGGCAGGGCAACCTGCCGGGGTTTTTCGTGCCTGATATGAAATAAGACGAAAGCCGAGATGGTTTAGCGCATCATTAACTTAAATCTTCATTAACTTAAATCTTCCTATGGCTGGCCAAACCGCCGGAGCCATTGCCATGCCACGCCTCAATCCGTTCAGAGCCTGTCATGAAGCTGCGATGATGGATGCTTTGCGCCACTCTTTCGCAATCATTGAATTTTCGCCTAACGGACGGTTTTTGACGGCGAATGAGCTGTTCCTGCAAATCACCGGCTATAGCGCGGCGGAACTTGCCGGCCGGCATCATCGCTTGTTTGTCTCGTCCGACTATGCCGAATCCGCCGAATATGCCGCCTTTTGGGCCAAGCTTGGCCGCGGCGTATTCGATACCGGGGAGTATCGCCGCATCGCCAAGGACGGACGGGAAATCTGGCTGCAGGCCAGCTATAATCCCGTTTTCAACGCCCAGGGGCAGATTACCAAGGTGGTGAAAATCGCCACCGACCTGACCGAGCGGATGCGTGATGTTGGGCTGGTGGGGGGCGGGCTGGCGGCGCTGGCGCAAGGCGATCTGAGCGCGCAGATCAGTGAACCCCTGATGCCCTCGCTAGACCGGCTGCGGGTGGATTTTAACGCCTCGGCCGAGGCTCTGCGCGCGGCGCTCGGCGCGCTCATCCAGTCCGCCGCCGCGGTGCGGGAAAACAGCGCCGCCATCAACGCCTCGGCCGACCAGCTGGCCAGCCGTACTGAACGCCAGGCCGCGAATTTGGAGCAGACCGCCGCCGCCCTGGACGAGATTACCGCCACCGTGCGCAAAACCGCCGCCGGGGCCGGGCAGATGCGCGATGTGGTGACCCATGCCAACCGCGATACCGCGTCCTCCGAGACGGTGGTGGCCGAGGCGGTGGAGGCGATGTCGCGGATCGATGCCAGTGCGGCGCAAATTAGCCAGATTATCGGCGTGATTGATGAAATTGCGCTTCAGACCAATCTTCTGGCGCTCAATGCCGGGGTGGAAGCCGCCCGTGCCGGCGATGCCGGGCGCGGCTTTGCCGTGGTGGCCACCGAGGTGCGGGCCCTGGCCCAGCGCTCGGCCGATGCCGCGAAAGAGATCAAAACCCTCATCTCCGCCTCCGGCACGCAAGTGGCGGCGGGGGTTAAATCCGTTGGCGATGTCCGCGACATGCTGGAGCGCATTGCAACCCATGTCGGCGTCATCAACGCCGCCATCACCGAGATCGCCACCAACGCCGCCGAACAAGCCACGGGGCTGGCCGAGGTGAATAGCGCGGTGAGCCAGATGGACCAAATGACCCAGCAAAACGCCGCCATGGTGGAAGAAGCCGCCGCCGCCAGCCAAACCCTGGCCCGCGAAGGTGAGGAAATCGCCGCGCAGCTCGGCAAATTCAATACCGCGCCCGCCGGCATGCACCGCACGCCGCCCCGCTAGCGCCGTGTTCTGGCCGCAGCCTGACGGGGGCTGTCTGGCGGTGATGAATTAGAGCACCCGGCCGGCCACCGCATCCAGCTTCGCCAGCATCGCCGCCTCGCGCGCTTCGGGGGCGGTGATCAGCGCATATTCCAGCGCCGTGTCGCAGCCATGTGGGCAGGGGCCGCGCTTTGCAGCCAGGCGCGGCAGTACATCCTGCACCAAAGCACGGGCCTTGTCGGCATTGCCGTGCAGCACCTTCACCACCTGGTCCACGGTTACGGCGTCATGCTCTTCGTGCCAGCAATCATAATCGGTCACCATGGCGACGGAGGCGTAATCCATCTCCGCCTCGCGGGCGAGCTTGGCCTCGGGCATGTTGGTCATGCCGATCACATCGCAGCCCCAGGCGCGGTAGAGATTGCTCTCCGCCAGGGTTGAGAATTGCGGCCCTTCCATCACCAGATAGGTGCCGCCGCGCGTATGCGGCAGGTTCAGCGCTTTCAGGCTTGCTTCCAGCGCGTTTGAAAGCCGCGCGCAGGTGGGGTGCGCCATGGAGACATGCGCCACACAGCCCGGCCCAAAAAAGCTCTTCTCGCGCGCGAAGGAGCGGTCGATGAATTGATCGACAATGACGAAATGCCCTGGCGGCAGCTCTTCTTTCAACGAGCCCACGGCGGAGAGCGAGAGAATGTCGGTCACACCCAGGCGTTTGAGCGCATCGATATTGGCGCGGTAATTCAGCGCCGAAGGCGGGATTTTATGGCCGCGCCCATGGCGGGGCAGAAACACCACTTTCTGGCCCGCATACAGGCCAGTCAGCAGCTCATCAGACGGATCGCCCCAGGGTGTTTCCACCTTCTGCCAGCGCGTCTCCGTCAATCCCTCAATATGGTACAGGCCCGACCCGCCAATAATGCCGATCACCGGCTGCTTCTGCGCTGCGCTCATGCTAGGCTCCCCATTGCTTGCCGGGGCCGCTTTACGGTTTTTTGGCGGGCTTGGCCATGGTGACGGTTAGAACGGAATTTCATCATCCAGATCGGTGCCGGGACGCGTATCCCAGCCGCCCACGGCGCGCGCGGGCTGTTTGGCGGGGGTGGCTGCGCGCGGGGCATAATCCTCGCCACCGCCCGTGCCGCTATTGGGGTTCCTGTCCAGCAGCACCAGCTCGCCGCCGAACCGGCCGATCATCACCTCGGTCGTATAGCGCTCCTGCCCGGACTGGTCGGTCCATTTACGGGTTTGCAGCTTGCCTTCGATATAAAGCTTGGAGCCCTTGCGCAGATATTTTTCTGCCACATCGGCCAGCCGCTCATTCATGATCACGACACGGTGCCATTCGGTCTGCTCCTTGCGCTCGCCGCTGGCCTTGTCGTTCCACGTATCGGAGGTGGCGATCGCCAGATTCACAATCTTCAAGCCCGATTGCGTATTGCGCACCTCCGGGTCGCGGCCCAGATTGCCCACCAGAATCACCTTATTCACACTACCCGCCATGCGGACCTCCTCAACCCAGAATTGTGCAAAATCTTACCGCATCTGGCGCAAATAAACCAGCTTGTCAGAATTGCTTTCTAGCCCCGCATTCCTTATCTTGCAAGAACATTGCGCGAACATCTGGGGCAGACATGGCGGAACACTCAAGTGCCGGATTCATTACCGTGCGTGGCGCGCGGGAACATAATCTCAAGAATATCGACATCCAAATTCCCCGTGAGCAGCTCACCGTCATTACCGGTCTGTCTGGCTCGGGCAAATCCTCTCTGGCGTTTGACACCATTTATGCCGAGGGCCAGCGCCGCTATGTTGAGAGCCTCTCCGCCTATGCCCGCCAGTTCCTGGAACTGATGGGCAAGCCGGATGTGGACCAGATCGAGGGGCTTTCGCCGGCCATCTCGATCGAGCAGAAAACCACAAGCAAGAATCCGCGCTCCACGGTCGGCACCGTCACCGAAATTCACGATTATATGCGCCTGCTTTGGGCGCGCGCCGGTGTGCCTTATTCGCCCGCCACGGGTCTGCCAATCGAGGCGCAGACGGTCAGCCAGATGGTGGACCGCGTGCTCTCCATGGCCGAGGGCACGCGCCTGCTCATCCTTGCCCCCATCATCCGCGACCGTAAGGGCGAGTACAAAAAGGAACTCGCCGAATTGCAGCGCAAGGGGTTTACACGCGCGAAAGTTGATGGAAAAATCTATGAGATTTCTGACGTTCCGGCCCTGAACAAAAAGCTCAAGCACGAGATCGAGGCGGTGGTGGACCGCATTGTCGTCAAGCCCGGCATTGCGCAGCGCCTGGCCGATTCGTTCGAGACCGCGCTGGGGCTGACCGATGGCATCGTCTACACCGAGGATGCGGATGACGGCACGCGCACCGTGTTTTCCGCGCGCTTTGCCTGCCCGGTCTCGGGCTTCACCATCGAGGAGATCGAGCCGCGCCTCTTCTCCTTCAACTCGCCGCATGGCGCCTGCCCGGTTTGCGATGGGCTGGGTCATGAGATTTTTTTCGATCCGCATCTGGTGGTGCCTGATGAGCAGCGCGCGCTGGATAATAACGCCATCGCCCCCTGGTCGGGCGTGATGTCGCCTTATTACGACCAGACATTGGCCGCTTTGGCCAAACATTTGGGCGTGCGCATGAGCACGCCGTGGGAAAAACTGCCCCAATCCGTGCGTGAAAAAATCCTTTACGGCACCGGCCAGGAAGAGGTGAAAATCACCTACAAGGATTCCACCCGCACCTATAGCGTGACCAAACCTTTTGAAGGTGTGATCAAAAATCTGGAACGGCGGCTGAAGGATACCGAATCCGCCTGGGTGCGCGAGGAACTGTCGCGCTATCATGCCGAGCGCCCGTGCGGGGCGTGCCAGGGCGCGCGCCTTAAGCCCGAGGCGCTGGCGGTAAAAGTGGCGGGGTGCAATCTGGCCGAGGTGGCGGAGCTCTCCATCGATAAGGCCAAAGCCTGGTTCGACGGTGTCGCGGAGACGCTCACCCCCCAGCGTCTGGAAATCGCGCGCAGAATCTTGCGTGAAATTCACGAGCGTTTGCAATTCCTGCTCGATGTCGGGCTTAACTATCTCACGCTTGCGCGCGGCGCGGCCACGCTCTCAGGCGGTGAGAGTCAGCGCATCCGCTTGGCCTCGCAAATCGGCTCGGGCCTGACCGGCGTGCTGTATGTTTTGGATGAGCCTAGTATTGGCCTGCATCAACGCGATAATGAGCGGCTTCTTGGTACGCTGCGGCGGCTGCGTGACCTGGGCAATACCGTTCTTGTTGTGGAACATGATGAGGATGCGATCCGGGCCGCCGATCATCTCATCGATATGGGGCCGCGTGCTGGCCTACATGGCGGGCATGTGGTGGCCCAGGGCACGCCAGGTGAGGTTGAGGCCAATACGGAGTCTATCACGGGCGATTATCTCTCCGGCCGCCGTGCCATTCCCATTCCGCATCCGCGCCGTGCTGCAAATCCCGCCAAGATCGTGAAACTCACAGGTGCGCGCGGCAATAATCTGCAAAATGTCACGGCGGCATTTCCGCTCGGCCTGTTCACCTGTGTTACCGGCGTGTCCGGCGGCGGTAAATCCACCCTGGTGGTGGATACGCTCTATAAAGCCCTCTCGCGCCGGCTTATGGGCTCAGGTGCCGTGCCATCCCCGTTCGATAAGATCGAGGGTCTGGAGCAGCTTGATAAGATCATCGATATCGACCAATCCCCCATTGGCCGCACGCCACGCTCCAACCCCGCCACCTATACCGATCTGTTCGCGCCCATCCGTGACTGGTTCGCGGAAATGCCTGAATCGCGCGCGCGCGGCTATAAGCCTGGGCGGTTTTCCTTCAACGTCAAAGGCGGGCGCTGCGAGGCCTGCCAGGGCGATGGGCTGTTGAAGATTGAGATGCATTTTTTGCCCGACGTGTTCGTGACCTGCGACACCTGCAAGGGCAAACGCTATAATCGCGAAACGCTGGAGGTGAAATTCCGCGGTAAATCCATCGCCGATGTTTTGGATATGTCGGTGGATGAGGCGCTGATCTTCTTTGCCGCCGTGCCAAAGATTCACGACCGGCTGTCCATTCTCGCCCGCGTGGGGCTGGGCTATATCAAGCTTGGCCAGCAAGCCACCACGCTGTCAGGTGGTGAGGCGCAGCGCATTAAACTCGCCAAGGAGCTGGCGCGCCGCGCCACCGGCCGCACGCTCTATATTCTGGATGAGCCCACCACCGGCCTGCATTTTGAGGATATCCGCAAGCTTCTGGAAGTGCTGCACGCGCTGGTCGATACGGGCAATTCCATCATCGTCATCGAGCATAATCTGGAAGTCATCAAAACCGCCGATCATATTATCGATATCGGGCCCGAGGGCGGCTCTGGCGGCGGGCGCATCATCGCCACCGGCACGCCCGAGGACATCGCGGCGACACCCGGCAGCCATACGGGGCGGTTTCTTAAACCATTGCTGGAGGTCAAGGCCGTACCGGCCCCGCGTCAGCCCGCGCGCAAACGCCGGGCGAAAGCGTAAAAGGTTTACGGCCCGGGCAGATTGGCCGGGCCGTAAACGGTGCGTGCGCGCTTCAAAAACGCATTCACCATCAGATGTACCGCCTCGGTGAACACCACGCCGATGGCTTTTTGCAGGATCAGGCTGCGAAATTCGAAATCGACAAAGAAATCGACCAGGCAGCCTTGTTCATGCGGCGTAAAATCCCAGCGATTATGCAGATATTTGAACGGCCCGTTTTCATAAGCCACCTGGATCGCGCAGAGTTCAGTCTCTTGCGGCGGGTCCAGTGTCACGCGGGAGGTAAAACTTTCCCGGAAAATCTTGAACCCGATGGTCAGGTCGGCCACCATCTCCCGCCCGTCATTTTTTCGCACGCGCGCGCCCACGCACCAGGGCAGAAATTTCGGGTAGGATCCCACATCAGCCACCAGCGCGTAAAGCTGGGCCGGGCTATAAGGCACCAGCTTTTGTTCGGCATGTTTGGTCACGCGCCCAACTGCCTTGCGCGGGCGTCGCGCAAGGCAGCGAAATCCGCGTCGGCATGGTAGGAGGAGCGGGTCAGCGGCGTGGCCGAGACTTGCAGGAATCCCTTGGCGCGCGCCATTGCGGCCAGATCCTCAAACTCTTCGGGCGTCCAGAATTTTTCCACTGCCGCATGTTTGGCGGTGGGCTGCAAATATTGCCCGATGGTGATGAAATCCACATCGGCGATCCGCAGATCATCCATCACCTGGCCAATCTCGGCCCTTGTTTCGCCCAGCCCCACCATGAGGCCGGATTTGGTGAAGGTCGCTGGCTCCAGCCGCTTCACCTCATCCAGCAGGCGCAAACTCTGGTAATAGCGCGCCCCCGGCCGGATGGTGGGGTAGAGCCGGGGCACGGTTTCCAGATTATGGTTGAACACATCGGCCCGTGCCGCCGCCACCACCGGCACGGCACCTTTTTTGCGCAGAAAATCGGGCGTTAAAATCTCAATCGTGGTGCCGGGAGCGGCGGCGCGCACGGCGGCGATCACGGCGGCGAAATGCGCTGCCCCGCCATCTTCCACATCGTCGCGGTCCACCGAGGTGATGACGACATGGCGCAGGCCCAATGTCGCCACCGCTTCGGCCACGCGCCGGGGCTCGTCGGCATCAAGTGCGGCTGGCATGCCGGTTGAGACATTGCAGAATGAGCAGGCGCGCGTGCAGATCTCGCCCATGATCATCATGGTGGCGTGGCGCTGCGACCAGCATTCCCCAATATTGGGGCAGGCGGCCTCCTCGCACACGGTGGCGAGTTTCTGTTCGCGCATCAGGGCGCGGGTCTCGTGGTAGATGGCGCTGGTCGGCGCCTTCACCCTTATCCAGCTTGGCTTGCGCGCCACCGGATTATCCGGCCGGTGCTGCTTTTCCGGGTGACGGACGCGGTGGTCGATCTCGATGCGGGTACTGCTCATGACCTAGAAGTGTATAACCTGGCCATAAGCGTCAAGCACGGATTCGTGCATGGCTTCCGAGATGGTGGGGTGTGGGAACACGGTATGCATCAGCTCGGCCTCGGTGGTTTCCAGCTGCCGCGCGATGACATAGCCCTGGATCATCTCGGTCACTTCCGCGCCGATCATGTGGGCGCCGAGCAATTCGCCGGTTTTGGCGTCGAAAATGGTCTTAATCAGCCCTTCCGGCTCGCCCAGCGCAATCGCCTTGCCATTGCCGATGAAGGGGAAGCGCCCCACGCGCACCTCATGCCCGGCTTCCTTGGCCTTGGCCTCGGTCAGCCCCACGCTTGCTACTTGCGGGTGGGCATAGGTGCAGCCGGGGATGTTCCCGGTCTCGAACGGATGCGGCTTAAGGCCTGCAATGGCCTCCACGCACACTACCCCCTCATGGCTGGCCTTATGCGCCAGCCAGGGCGGGCCGGCCACATCGCCAATGGCATACAAGCCGGGCTCGGCGGTACGGGCATAGCCATCCACCACAATATGGGTGCGTTCCACCTTCGCCTTGGTGTTTTCCAGGCCAATATCCTCGACATTGCCGACAATGCCGACCGCCGAGATCACCTTCTCGACCTCAAACACCTGTTCCTTGCCCCCGGCCTCCACCGTCACCTTCACCGAATCCTTGCCCTTTTCGGCCTTTTTCACAGTGGCCGAGGTCAGGATCCTGATCCCTTGCTTTTCGAACGCCTTGCGCGCCAGGGCCGAGATTTCGGCATCCTCCACGGGCAGAATACGGTCCATCATCTCCACCACGGTCACCTGGGTGCCGAGCGCGCGGTAGAAGCTCGCGAACTCGATGCCAATCGCGCCCGAGCCCATGATCAGCAGGGATTTGGGCAGGGATGCGGGCACCATCGCCTCGAAATAAGAGATGATCTGCTTGCCGTCGATCTCTAGCCCCGGAATCTGGCGCGGGCGCGCGCCGGTGGCCAGGATGATATGTGGGGCGGCGAGCTGGGCCACGGGCTTGCCGTTGCGTGTCACGGCCAGGTTGCCCTTGCCCATCAGCTTGCCGTACCCGTCATAGACGGTGACCTTGTTCTTTTTCATCAGATGGCCAATGCCGCCCGATAGCTGCTTGGCCACCGCCCGCGAGCGCCCCACGATCTTGGCCAGATCCACCTGGATATTGTCGGCCGAGAAGCCGTAATCCGGCAGATGGTCGAGCAGATGCTTGATCTCGGCCGAGCGCAGGAGCGCCTTGGTGGGAATGCAGCCCCAATTCAGGCAAATGCCGCCCAGATGTTTGGCCTCAACCAGGGCGACCTTGAGCTTGAGCTGTGCCGCGCGGATCGCGGCCACATAGCCCCCCGGTCCGCCGCCGACCACGATCACGTCAAAATTGTCAGCCATCTTCCGGTTCCTTTGTTCGCCGCATGTTGCGCAGGGCAGGCGGCACCAAAACAGGTTATTGCGTGGCGGCCGGGGCGCTTGGCCCCGGCCATGCGGATCACAGCAGCAGGCCGAGCGGCTCCTCGATCAGCCCTTTCAGCGTGGCGAGGAATTCAGCGCCCAAAGCCCCATCGATGACACGATGATCAACCGAAAGGGTGGCGCTCATCACGGTGGCGGGCACGATGGCATCGCCCTTCACCACGGGCCGCCGCTCGCCAGCACCCACGGCGAGGATGGCCGATTGCGGCGGGTTGATGATGGCGGAGAATTCCGAGACGCCATACATACCCAGGTTGGAGATGGAGAAG
>JAKBBM010000129.1 GCA_021808545.1 Pseudomonadota bacterium
GCGCTTCCAGGCTGCGGCGGGCGGGTCGGCGGGGTGGTGGTGATTGAGACAATCTCGCTTTTCTGGTCTCGCACGGTGGTCACGGTGGCGCCATCCGCCATGGCCGTCTTGCTGGTAGTGTCGCCGGACGCGCCATGCGTCAAGGCGGCGAGGGATGCCATGCTGATGCCCGGGATGCTCATCGCCAACTCCTGATGGTTAATAGCATTGAAGCAAAATTAACCCGGCGGCAGTTAACAGATACTTTCCCGCATTTAGAAAAACTTTAGAATTTCCCTTGCGGCGGCCTCAGAAGGCGTGCCCTCCGGCGCTTGCAGGCTGGCCAGGGCGGCGGCAAATCCGGCCCGCTGAGCCTCTGCCTGTGCTGGGTCGCGCAGCAGGCCAAGCAGGGTCTCGGCCAGGCGGTCCGCCCGGCAATCCTCTTGCAATAATTCCGGTACCAGCGCCCGCCCGGCGAGCAGGTTGATCATCGCCACGTGCGGCACTTTGATCAGCCGCCGGCCGATGGCGGCTGAAATCGGGTTTACCCGGTAGGTGACGGCCATCGGCACGCCTGCCATGGCCAGCTCCAGCGTGGAGGTGCCGGATTTGGTAAGCGCCGCCGCGGCTGCCGCAAAAGCGTCGTAGCGCCCGGCCACATCGCGCACGATAATCGGCTTCGCCGGCCAATCCGCCGTGTGCGCCGCCACGGCCTCGGCAATGCCGGCGGCGGCGGCCACCACCGGCGTCAGCCCCGGCACCTGCGGTTGCAGCAGCGCCAGCGTGGCTTTGAACACCGGCAGCAGGCGTTTGGTTTCGGTCACGCGTGAGCCTGGCATCAGCACCAGCGGCACGGCATCCGGCCCCAGCCCATGCGCGGCGCGAAAGCGGTCGGCATCACCCTTATCAGCACCGGATTCCAGCACCGGGTGACCGGTGAACACCGGGTGCAGCCCGTGCGGGGCGAAGAATTCCGGCTCGAACGGCAACAGGCAAAGCAGCTCGTCCCATAATCCGGGGAAATGCTTTACGCGCTCCTGCCGCCAGGCCCATACTTGCGGGGCGACGTAATGCACGCGCTTTGGCCCGCTGTTCCCGATGGCCTTCAGCACCCGCAGCGTGAAGCCGGGGCTGTCGATGGTCAGCAGAATATCCGGCTTTTGGGTGTGGATGGCCTCGATGGTCTGCGCCAGGCGCTTTTTAAGGTGCAGAACCTTGGGCAGAATCTCCGCCAGCCCCATTAGCGCCAGCTCTTGCATTGGAAATAGCGAGGTCAGCCCGGCCTCGGTCATGCGGGCGCCGCCGATGCCGGAGAAGCGCACATCAGGGCATTGTGCGCGCAGGGCCTGCATCAGCCGCAAGCCCAACACGTCGCCGCTGGCTTCGCCGGCGATGATGAAGATATGCGTCACGGCTCAGCTGTAAAGTTGGAGGGCGGCATCAGGTGTGGGGCATAATGGGCGCCCCGCACCTGGCTGCCAAGTCCCTTCAGTGTGCCGCGATCAGTGGTTGCGCGGCAGCGATGAAATCTTTCAGCGCGCTGCGCTTGCCGGAGAGGCTCATGCCTGGTGTTTGTGCCAAAACCGGGCAGTACGCCGCGACCAGCGTGTTGGTGAGGTCGGTGTTGCTGATTGAGCTGTTGCTGGCTTTCAAGGCAGCGATCAGCTTCTGGGTCAGGCTCGGCACGGCCGCTGTTGAAGCGCCTTCATAAATGTTCAGCAGCCCGTTGCCAGGGTCGGTTACCGTACCCGCGCCGCCAAACGGCGAGATGCGCGGGCAGCGCAGCTTATCCGCTGCCTGCGAAGCGGCGGGCGGCAGGTCGCCGACGCCGCGCAACAGCATGACATCAGCAGGGGTTGCATCCGCACTGCCCTTGTTGCCCCAGGCGGTGCGGACGTAGTTGGTGATGTCAGCGATCTGCTGGTCGGTGAATTGCGCGCCAAAAGCCGGCATTTTGGGGCCGTTAGGTGCCCAGCTGTCCAGCCCGCCCAGCATGGCGCCGATGGGGTTGTAGGGCAGCGTGGCAGTAACGGAGTCGTTTCCGGCCAGATTGGGCACAAAGTTCGGGCCCATGCCCCCGCCCGTGGCGCCATGGCAGCCCGCACAGTTGGTGGCATAGAGGCTCTGGCCGCGCGCGATGGAGGCATCGGCGTCAGCGATGGCCGGGCCCGGCGGCGTAATCTGCGGTTTGGTTGCGGTTTGCAAGTATATTGCAATGTCCTGCACATCCGAGATTGGAAGCTGTCTGGTAGAATGGTCCGTCATGTCGCCCATGGCGCCGTAGGGCGAGCCCTTCACGATATTGCCGTCGTCATGCAGATAGGCCACGAGATCCGTCTGGCTCCAGCCGCCGACGCCGAAGGCTTTGTCGGACGAAATGTTGGGGGCGAACAGATTGTCGATAGGCGCGCCGGCATAAGCCTCGCTCTGGATCATGGCCTCCATGAAGTTGCGCGGGGTGTGGCATTCGCCACAATGGCCCAGCGCCTCGGTCAGATAGGCACCGTTCTTCATCTGCTCATCCCAGGCGGGATTCAT
>JAKBBM010000008.1 GCA_021808545.1 Pseudomonadota bacterium
TTGAAACCGGTGGCGTAGACGATGAGATCGAGTTCATGGAGCACGCCATCGCGTGTGCGTATCCCCTGCGGCTCAATGCCCACGATCCCGTCGGTGACCAGCTCGGCATTCGGATGCTGAATAGCTTTATAATAGCCCGGCGCATGGATGAGCCGCTTACAACCCGCACGATAATCCGGCCGCAATTTCTCACGCAGAACAGGATCCTTGACGCTGGCTTCCAGATTTTCGCGTGCCACGGCCTCGGTCTGCATCATTGTTTCGGAACCGGCATCGATAATGGCTTCGGTCCAGCCCCAGGCCAGTTCGAGATAAGTTGGGTCATTCTGCACGCTCTTAAGCAGCACCGGATCCGCCCGGAGGGCGTCTCGCTCCGCGTCGGAAAACGGATTATTGGGTGTCGGCATAATCCATTGCGCGGTGCGCTGGAAATGTTTCAACCGGCCCGCGCGCGCGGCAAGAGCGGAGACAATCTGCACACCGGTTGAGCCGTTGCCGATAATGCCAATACGCCGCCCATCCAGCGGCACCGCGTGATCCCAGCGCGCGCTGTGGAAAGAAGGACCGGCAAAGGATTCCATGCCGGCGATCTGCGGATAGCTCGGATGGTGCAAAACGCCGGTGGCGGCGATGACAATATCCGCCGCATCGCGCGTGCCACGCTTGGTTTCCAACTGCCAGCGCCCATCCTCGAATGCACAGCGCGTCACCTCCTCGCCAAAAGCGATATGCGCATCAATGCCATATTTGGCGACAACCCGCTCAAAATAAGCCTGAATCTCCGGACCGGGCGGAAAATAGCGGCTCCAATCGGGATTGGGCTCGAACGAATAGGTATAGGCATGGGAGGGAACATCGCAGGTCAACCCGGGGTAGGTGTTTTCCCGCCAAGTCCCTCCGATTTTCTCTCCCTTTTCATAAATCCGGAAATTGGTGAGGCCAGCCTCGCGCAGTTTAATACCCGCCAGAATGCCAGCCATCCCAGCACCAATTACCACAATACGTACACCGTTATGTTTCGTGCTCATTTATTCATCCTTGGCGTTCGCTCTCCGGGGGCGTGCCCCAGGCGCGGCGGTTTTTATCAAGATATAACCGCGCCCTTACAACTAACTGATTGTTCAGTTATAGAATTCGCCATCGCCGGTCAAGCCAGATCCCGGGCCATTCACCCCCTTGGAGCGCAAATGCCAGAAAGCCTCTTGCCAAGCCGCGATGTTGGACTGAAAGCCCACGGCATGAAAAAACGCCTCGCTTTTGCCGACCGCACGCGTTCAATCGTCCAGGCGGCAACGGTTGTCTTCGCTGAACACGGATTCGAGCGGACGACAACCAAACAGCTCGCTCTGGCGGCCAAGGTATCGCCTGCATTGCTCTACGAACATTTTCCTTCGAAGGAGGCGCTATACCGCGCCGTACTGCGGCAATTGATCAAGGATCAGGATGCGCTGCTGGCGACATTGGCGGTCCGCCGGCCTGGCGAGGAGCCCGACGGCGCCACCGGCCTCATTGTCATGCTGCACAGCTATTTCAGCGCCTGCGTACTCACCAATGCGCGGGACAGGAATGTGACGGCCCACCGTCTGCTGCTCAGGAGTCTGGCGAGCGACGGCACTTATGCCCGCCTGCTCTACCGGCGATCGCTGCGCAACAATGTCAACGGGCTTGCCACGGCCCTCGACGGCGCGCGCACGCACGGACAAATCACCGGCGAGGCGTTTTCCGCGCCGACAGCGGCCGCCTTTATCGAGCATGTGGGATCGATGCTGCTCTCGACCCATTTATCCGACAAGCCCATCGCCCTTTATACCGAGACAGGGAATGAATTGGTCAAAAAGGCCGTCTTCTTCTGCGGACGTGGGCTGGGGCTCGCAAACGAAACCATCTCACGGATCTACGAGTTGCGCGGCCTTTAAGCCCCCCGGCACCACGGACTTTGGCGCAAAATCTGGGCTCAATGCCGTTTTGCGCGCGCAGACGGCTGAACTTGACCGATTTTAGGCGCACCGGCACGAAGGCATCGTTTAATGTCAGTCATCGGGAAAATGGTCGGAGTGAGAGGATTCGAACCTCCGGCCCCTGCGTTCCGAACACAGTACTCTAACCAGGCTGAGCTACACTCCGTCCCGCGAGCGTATAGCCGAACGACCGCTCCGCGCGCAAGAGGGCTTCACAAGAAAGCCTTTCCCCTCATTTTTCAAACACACATAAAGTGAAATCAATAAGTCCTGGCATTTTATAAAAGCGCCATGATAGGATTGACGTATGTGCGTGATCTGCGACCCGTCCCGGCGCGGGCTATTCCGCCTGGCGTTGGGGGCGGCGGCCGGTCTTGCCGCGCCAAGTGCCTTGCGCGCCGTCCCGGCCAAAAAACCTCTCATCATGCTCGATCCGGGCCATGGCGGGCACGATCCGGGCGCCATCGCGTCTGATGGCGTGTTCGAAAAAACCCTGACCCTGGCCGCCGGGCTCGATCTGCGCCACGCGCTGCTGCGCACCGGGCGCTACCGGGTGATGATGACACGCACGCGCGACGTTTATGTCACGCTGGAAGGGCGCGTGGCCGACACAATCCGCGCCGGCGCCAACCTGTTTCTGTCCTTACATTGCGACCATCTGCCCGAGAATAAGCTGCGCGGCGCCTCGATCTTCACCTTGTCCAACACGGCTTCCGATAAGCTGGCCGCGCGCGTGGCGGCGGATGAAAACAGCGCTGATACCGACCACAGCCCGATTGCGGGCGTTTCGCCGCGCGTGGCGAATATTCTCGCCAGCCTGGAAACCAGGGCCACCAAGCTCGGCTCGAACAGCCTGGCCGAGGATATCCGCACATCCTTCCAAGGCGTTGTACCCATGCTGCCAGATCCGCACCGCAGCGCCAATTTCGCCGTCCTGCGCGATCCTTCAACCCCCGCGGCACTGCTGGAAATGGGCTGCCTCAGCAACCCGCTCGATGAAAAGCGTCTGCACAGCCCACGCCACAGGCGCGAACTGGCTGAAAATCTGACCCGTGCGATCGACAGCTATTTCGCCAATTATGCTGGCCACCACATGGCGGGCTGACAAATATGGCTTGCGGCAAATTCATGCGGCATGTTCTCGCCGCCTTGCTCCGCAGATGCTAAGAGGCCCGCATGTCCGACCCGAATGACGATTTTTCCGCTGGCCCGCGCATGGTACCGCCCCGCCGTTCACCTGAACGCGCATCCAAGCCGCCCCGGCACACGCCGCCGCGGCGACGCAAAAGCCTTGCCGCGCGCATCGGCGGTCTACTCGTCTCCGGCCTGTACCGGGTGGTGTTTCTGGGCGCCATTCTTATCTTGCTCATCGGCGGCGGCGCGTTCTTTTATTTCTCGGCCGGACTGCCCAGCGTCGAATCGCTAAAAACCTACAAACCGCCGCTGGAAACCCGCCTCTATGCGAGCAATTTCCAGCAAATTGCCGCCTTTGGCAGCCAGCACAGCATCTATGTGCCCTATGATCAGATCCCGCCGATCGTCGCCAAGGCCTTCATCTCGGCCGAGGACCGGATGTTCTGGGTCGAGCCCGGCATCAACCCGCTTGCCATCATCCGCGCGGGGTTGGTCGACATCACCCGCATCGGCTCCGGTCGGCGGCCGCTCGGGGCGTCCACCATCACCCAGCAAGTGGTCAAGAACATGCTGCTGGATAACCACATCACCTTCGCCACCAAGATCAAGGAAGCCCTGCTGGCCATGCGCGTCAGCCAGGTGATGAGCAAAAAACAAGTGCTCACCTTGTATCTTAACGAGGTCGATCTCGGCCAGAATTCCTTTGGCATCGCCGCCGCGGCGCAAACCTATTTTGACAAACCGCTCAGCCAGCTCGACATCGCGCAAGCCGCCTCGCTCGCGGCCCTGCCCAAGGCGCCCACCACCTACAACCCGTTCCTGCACCCCAAAGAGGCGCTGGCCCGGCGCAATTTCGTCATCAGCCGCATGTTGGCCGATGGCGCCATCACCAAGGCCGAGGCCGAGGCCGCCACAGCCGAGCCACTTTTGCCGCATGCCGAGGGGCCACGCCAAACCGTGCCCGATGCCGGTTATTTCGCCGATGCGGTCAAGGCCGAGCTGGTGCAGCGTTTTGGCGCGCAAATGGTCAATACGGGCGGGCTGATCGTGCATACCAGTCTGAACCCGAAATTGCAGCGCGCCGCAACCAGGGCCCTGCGTAATGAGCTGGAGCGCTACGATCATGAATATGATGGCTGGCACGGGCTGATCACGCGTCTGACCGCCCCGGACCTCGCCCAGACCTGGCAGGCGGATCTGGCCAAGCAGCCAACCCCGGCCGGCATGCGTCCGGGCTGGCGTATTGGCGTTGTGCTGAAGGCCGATGCCCGCGCCGCCACAATCGGCACCACCAACCCCAAAACCGGCGCGAATGAAATCGGCACCCTGAAGCTGGACAATATGCGCTGGGCCCGCCCGCGCGGGAAAAACGGGCTTGGTCCGCGCCCCACGGCCGTCTCGGATATTTTCAAGCCCGGCGATGTCATCATGGTCTCGGGCAATGGCGACAAGCTGGCGCCGGAGCAAATCCCACTGGTGCAGGGCGCGCTCATCTCCATGGCCCCGCGCACCGGCCGCGTGCTCGCCATGGTTGGCGGCTGGAGCCATGATCTCAGCCCCTTCAACCGTGTCATCCAGGCGCAGCGCCAACCCGGCTCCTCGGTCAAGCCGTTTGTCTACCTCACCGCCATGGAGCAAGGCATCCAGCCCGACGCGCCCGTGCTCGACGCGCCTTTCGTGCAGCGCATGCCCAACGGCACCGTCTATCGCCCCGGCAATTACGAGGACACATTCCAAGGCCCGGTGCCGATTTTCCACGCGCTGGAGCAGTCGCTCAATCTCGCGACCCTGCATCTCACCCGCGAGATCGGGCTCGATAATGTCGCCACCACCTTCCAGAATTTTGGCATCGTGGACCAAATGCCGCCTTATTACCCCTCCGCCATTGGCGCCATAGACACCACTTTATGGAAAATGGCCGCCGGCTACGCCGCGTTGGATGAATATGGCCGCCAAGTCACCCCTACCCTGATCGACAGCGTCACCAATCCTGATGGCACGGTGCTCTACCAGTCGCCTGGCCAGAGTTGCGATAATTGCGTCAACGGCACGCCCAGCCAGCCGCCGGTGCTCGAACAATCCGGCCGCCAGCTCGCCGATCCAGATTCGGATTTTCAGATGATCACGATGATGGAAGGCGTGACCAAGCGCGGCACCGGCATACCCGCGGTGAAAAACATTGCCCAACCCGTGGCGGGCAAAACCGGCACCACCAATAATTTCAACGATGCCTGGTTCATGGGCTTCACGCCTGGCATCGTCACCGGCTGCTGGATCGGGTTCGACACGCCTTCCAGCCTTGGCAATAACGAAACCGGCGGCAATGTCTGCGGGCCGGCCTGGAACAGCTATATGAAAGTGGCGCTGGCCGACCAGCCCGTGATCGATTTCGCCGTGCCGCCCGGCATGACCCTGCAAAAAACGCCCGAGCCCGACGGCGCCATGGTCACCGAGGCCTTCAAGCCCGGCCAATCGCCCGGCGCGCAGGCGCAAAACTCCCTGCTCGGCGGCGCGGATAATCTGACTGGCGCGGATAACGGCCCAGCGCCATCCGGTAACGGCACCGGTACCGGCAACGCCGCGCCTCCTGGCGCCGGTGCAACACCCGGCACGCCAGCGGTGCCGCCCATGCCGCAATCCGCCCCCTCGGCGATCGATAAGTCGCTCGGCGGTCTGTACTAACCCGCGCCGGCTGGAGTAGAGAGGGCGAATGTCCGCTGAATCAGACCAATTGAATGAGCAGATCGGCCGCTCGGTCGCCCTGCTGAGGAGGCATCTTTGACTGGGATGCCGCTGTCCTCAAGCTTGAGGAACTGAACCACCGCGCCGAGGATCCGAACCTTTGGAACGACGCCGATGCCGCCCAGGCGGTGATGCGCGAGCGCACCCGCCTGTCCTCGATGGTCGATGGTGTGCGCAAGCTCGAAACCGAAACGCGTGACGCGCTGGAGCTGATCGAACTGGCCGAGGCCGAGGGCGATGAGACCATGGTGGCCGACGGTATCGCCACGCTCGAGCAACTCGCCGCCGCAGTGAAGCAGAAGGAAATCGAATCCCTGCTCTCCGGCGAGGCCGATGGCCGCGATGCCTTCATGGAAATCAATGCCGGGGCCGGCGGCACCGAGGCGCAGGACTGGGCGCAAATGCTGGCCCGCATGTACACGCGCTGGGCAGAGGCGCATGGCTTCAAGGTCGAAATCCTCGATGAATCCGAAGGCGAGCAGGCCGGCATCAAATCCGTATCGATGCAGATTTCCGGCCCCAACGCCTATGGCTGGCTGAAGACCGAGGCCGGGGTGCACCGGCTGGTCCGCATCTCGCCGTTTGATGCCAATGCACGGCGCCAGACCAGCTTTGCCAGTGTCTGGGTGTATCCGGTGGTGGATGACAGTATCGAGATCGAGATCAACCCGGCGGATCTGAAGGTGGATACGTTCCGTGCCTCAGGCGCTGGTGGTCAGCACGTGAACAAGACCGAATCCGCGATCCGCATCACCCACGTGCCCTCGGGCATCATCGTGGCCTGCCAGACCGACCGTTCCCAGCACCGCAACCGTGCCACCGCCATGAACATGCTGAAGGCGCGGCTGTATGAGCAGGAGCTGCAAAAGCGCGAAGCCGCCGCCGCCGCCACCGAGGCCGCGAAAACCGAAATCGGCTGGGGCCACCAGATCCGCTCTTACGTGCTGGCCCCCTACCAGCTGGTGAAGGATCTGCGCACCAATTACGAGAGCGGCAACCCGCAGGCGGTGCTGGATGGCGCGTTGGATCCCTTCATGGCGGCCTCGCTTGCCGCCCGGGTTGGCGCGACAAGGTCCGAAGCCTCGGCCATGGCCGAGTAACCACATAAAACCGGGCGGCCCAGACGGAGCCGCCCGTTTTGTTTTCAGAACCGGGCCGAGATCGCGACCGAGCCGTACTGGAAGGCCGGGGCCGAGCCATGGAATTCCGGTGTCTCGAATGTCTCCACCGCTGAGATTCGCACGCCGCGATAAATAATCGCCCCGCCAATCTCTAAATCCCCTTGCAGCGGAATCAGCGATGCATGCCGGCTGGCGGTAAAATCATTCCCCTGGATCAACATATTATGCGCCACCACGCGGCCCAGCGCGCCGGCGAACACGTACCAGACCAGCGGCCGGGTTGGGGTGTAGGCATCGGTGCCAGAGAGCTGCGGCTGGATGAGGGCAGGCCCAAAATCTGAATGCAGCCCCTGGCCAAAGCGCACAATCCCGCCGGCCTGGGCATAAATTTCAGTATTGCCGGCCTGAGCCGAGATTTGCGGCAACGCCTGCACGCCCAGCCCATTGCCGAAATCGAGCAGATCGGCCCGCCAGATGCGCGCGCCGGAAACATCCAGAGTCGGCTCATTATGAAGCTGATAATGCCAGCCGCGATTGGGCGTCTGGCCGATAATTTCATGAAACCCGTTCTGCACGCTCTGTCCCAGCGCCGCCGGCCCCACAATGCCCACAGCCAGACCCGCCACGCTGCGCGTACTTATCGTGTCCTGGATCAAGCTGAACCTGACTGACAAATCCCCAGCATAGGGGCGGTCATTCGGGTTGGGATTGTAGAGC
This sequence comes from Pseudomonadota bacterium, assembly GCA_021808545.1. Classification (GTDB taxonomy): domain Bacteria; phylum Pseudomonadota; class Alphaproteobacteria; order Acetobacterales; family Acetobacteraceae; genus Acidocella. The sequence goes on from JAKBBM010000008.1 coordinate 7,673, forward strand.
TGCGTATCGGTGGGCGTGAAGATCACCTGTTGCAGGTCGATCTCCATGCGCTGCGTGCCGGGCCCAAAAAACTGGCGGCCAAGGCCGCTGACAAAACCAGGCAGATCCCCCGTTGGGCTCACATAACCCAGGCGCAGGCCATTTGTATAAAGCTCGTCCGTGCTGGGCACGGAGAGCGCATCATTTTCCAGCTGCGCGGTCACGATGCTCGCCGGATCGGGCGGCGGCGGCTGATTCTGCGCGCGCGCGGCATAGGGCAGCGCCAACAGGGTAAGAGACGCAAAGGCGACGAAACGAGTACGTGACACGATTTTCATGAACCTTTTATTCGGAGTGACATGCTGATGTTACAAGATGTCAAGAAACATGCCAGATCCAAATCATGCTTCCAGGCTGGTGCATAAAGCTAAATCGAGCAACCGCTCCAAGATTTCGGTTTCCTGCGCTCCGGCAATGGCATGCTCGCCATCAATCAAAAAACAGGGCACACCATTGATTCCGAGCTTATGAGCATGCAAATTTTCGGCATGCACCAGCTCAATCCCGGTGCCCTCGGCCAGGAATGAAGCCACCGCCGTCTCATTCATTCCCAAATCAGCAACCAGACCCGCCAGAACGGCATGGCTTCCAATATCCAACCCTTGCACGAAATGGGCGGCGAAAATGCGCCGCACCAGCACGTCGGCCAGCCCTTCCTTCGTGGCCTCGCGCACCAGGCGGTGCGCGTCCACGCTGCTGGGGGTCCGTCCAATGGCGGAAAAATTGAACACGATCCCTTCCGCCGCCGCCAGCTCGGCAATGGATGTATAAAGGCGCCGGGCGCGGTCTTCAGCGCCAAATTTGCGAATCAGATAGTCGGCCCGGGCCATTCCCCCACGGGGCATATCCGGGTTCAGCAAAAAGGGCCGCCAGCTTAAGGTAACATCTAAATCCCGCCGCCGATCGAGCAGCCGCAAAAGGCGCTGCACGCCCAGATAACACCAGGGGCAGACGAAATCGAACACGACCTCAACCACAAGCCGCGCCGGCAAGGGGGCCAGACTATTCATCGTCCTTGTTTCTACCTCATTCCCATCCCGCGCGCGAGATGTTTGATACCGCCAGCCCCGCACGCGGCCACGCGGGGCTGGGTTAGACCCTCATATTTGAATCGCGAGACTAATCCTTTGCGCGCAGGGCGTTGGCACGGGCCTGCAAATGGCTGGCCAGCTCATCCAGCCGCCACGCCTGAATATCGTAAAAAGTCACATAGCCATGATGCGCCGTGTCAATCTGGCTGAAATGCGCGACCACCGGCTTGAAATCGGCCGCCTTGGCCTGCGCCAGGGTTAAATGCCCATCATGAGTCGTGTTGGCGGCGTAGAACTTCATTAACATCTGCTCGGGCGACCAAACATGATGATGATTCGCCTCCCAGCCAAAATGGCCCGGGCCGGGCGGCGATGCCTTATCGCTGCTTTGGGCAAAAGCCAAGCCCGGCAACAGCGCAACACAGGAAGCCAGTAGAATACGGCGCATCCGAAAATCTCCAAACATGAATTGGAATCTCCGGGTACACCGCGATTGTAACCTTCACATCGCGTGCATGTAACGAAAAACGGCGCCCAGAGGCGCCGCTTTCCCAGATCTCATACGCTGTTGGATTAGCGGGAGTAGAATTCCACCACCAGATGCGGCTCCATCTGCACCGGATAGGGCACATCGGCCAGCTTGGGCGCGCGCATGAAGCGGCCCTTCATCGCGCGATGGTCAACCTCGATATATTCCGGCACGTCGCGCTCGGCGCTCTGTGCGGCATCCAGCACCACTGCGAGCTGCTTGGATTTCTCGCGCACCTCGATCACATCCTCATCGCGGACCTGATAAGAGGGAATGTTCACCTTCTTGCCATTGACCATGACATGCCCATGGCTGACGAGCTGGCGCGCGGCAAATGGCGTGATCGCGAATTTCAGGCGGTAGACCACCGCATCCAGGCGGCGCTCCAGCAGCTCGATCAGGTTTTCGGAGGTGTCGCCCTTACGGCGCACGGCCTCCTCGTAATATTTGTAGAACGCCTTTTCGGAGATATTGCCGTAATAGCCCTTCAGCTTCTGCTTGGCCATCAGCTGCACGCCGTAATCGGAGGGCTTCTTGCGGCGCTGGCCATGCTGGCCGGGGCCATATTCGCGCTTATTGACCGGCGATTTCGCCCGGCCCCATAAATTCACGCCCAGACGGCGGTTAATCTTATACTTACTCTCGGTGCGCTTGGTCACGGCGCTTGCCTTTCTTGTTAAAATTCCGCCAGTAGTCCTAAATTGCGAATGCAATAAAGGCGGGCGCGAGCGACCACCGCCCGTCCACGTTCCCGGCAACGAGGCCGCCCTTTACCTGCCCCTCCTTGCCGCGTCAACCGGCTGCGGGCGCACCCAACTCTGCGCGATCGCGGCCAAGGGCAGTACAATTTCGCGCGCGGCCAGTGGCAGAATAATCGCGCCCTTCGCCCCCATCCAGGTTCCGGCATCGCCGGGCGCGCGCGGGTACCATCCCTCTTCCAGTCGCGCGCCGCGCATCTCGCCCAGGCAAATGCCAAGCTCGCGCCGGTCCTCTGACTCCGGGTCGGTCTCGGCCGGGGCGCTGGCCGCGCTTAGCAGGATGAGCCTGCGCACGGGCTGGGCAAAACAAAGCCGTGCGCGGCGTTCGTCCCCGCTGCGCGTAATCTCGGGCACCAGCTCCTGCCCGCCAGCCACAACGCGCAAGGTGGGGTAAAAACTGGTCGAGAACCCGGCCACCACCGCAATGTCATGCAGGCGGCGGCGAATTTGCGCCAAACGCGGCCCGCCGGTTACATGCGGCGCGCACGGCTTACGCGCCGGGCAGCGGCGGCCAAGCTCCCGATACAGGGGCCCGCGATTGCCATTGTCAAAATAGGTTTCGCAAGACAGCCCTTCGGCCAGCACCACATCGTGCCGGTCCAGCTCTATATGATAATAGGTTGTGGCCTGCGCGCTCATATCGCGCAGAATGGTGGCGCCGTTGACCAGATGCGTCACCGGCACCAGCACACCATCCACATATACACAATGCAGCGGCGACAGGCGCAGCCGCCGATATGGCTGCCCTTCGCCAAAGGCGCCTGGCATCACGATTACTGGCCGTGCGAAGCGCGCCGCCTCTGTTCCCAAATCAAGCGTACGCCAGCCCACCCAGCGCACCGGCCGCCTATCGCCGCGCGCGGTAATCACAGGGTCGCCCGGACGCAGCGCCTCCACCGACCTATACCCATGGGGGGTCAGAATCCCGGTGCCGCGCGCGAAACAAGGCAGCTCCCCGCCAAGCGTGAGCAACGATCCCCCGACCCCGTCGGAAATCACGGTGACCGGTGCCGCGCCCGAATTTTGCAGGCTGAACGAGGCAACCAGGCTGCCCTGCGTATCCAGAACATCCAGCACGCCATTCGTGCCGCCGCTATAGCTGACCAGCGAGGGCGCCACCCCAACCAAATCGATCGCATCGCCCGCGCCCATATGCTGCACGCCAGCAACCCCAGCGGCCACATTATCCAGCACCGCCAGCGCATCGGCGCCTGCAAAGCTGAGCGCTGCACCGCTCTCGCCCCCGGCCAGCTCCAATGTGGCGCCCGGGCCAAGTTCCGCGCCGCCGGCAACAGCCAGACTGCCCGCCACCAGCAACCGCCCGCCTTGGGCCAGCAGCGTGCCCGTGCCCGCCACGGTCTGGGCCACAATCTCTCCATTTCCGGCCAGCAAACCATCAAGCTGCAAACTGCCCGCCGCCAATTCGCCCCCGCTGAGGCTAAGGGCGGCCAGCTGCACAGCCCCGCTGGCCGTCACCAAGCCGGAATCTAGAATCGTGCCCCCAGATTGGCTGAGTACCGCCGCCGCCAGCGTCGCCCCGGGGCCAACCTCGATCAGGCTGCCCGCTTGCGGCGCCATTGCCCCGGTCATATCAAGCAACGCCGTGCCGCTCAGCTGTATGCTGCCCGCACCAAGCGCGCTTGCGGCGGCGAGCGTGGCATCGCCGCTCAGGCGCAGCGTGCCATTATCCAGCACAGTGCCCAGCGTTGCGTGCGCGCTGCCATATACCGCCAGCGTGCCGCTGGCCCCCAATGTCGCGGCGGCGGCCTCCAGCGTGCCGCCCAGTGCGAGCCCCGCCGCGCCCGAGAGACCAATTTGCAGCGACCCGGCGGCGCTGAGCCCGCCCAGAATCGCCGCCTCGCTGCCTGCTCCCGCTGCGGAAGCCGCCAAAACCATATCCCCGCTCAGGGAAAAATCATGGGTCAGCACATCCAGCCTGCCCGCGCCGCTGGCATCGCCCAGCGTTACCCCGCCCGCCAGCGCCACCTGCGCGGCGGCGCCAAACACCGCCTGCCCGCCGCCCTCCACCACCAGCGCGGTGCCAGAATAGCCGGTGGCGCGCAGCGCATCGTTAAATGTCACCAGCCCGCTCACCTGCGCGCCGCCTAGCACGTAGGGCGTTGTTATGTCTGGCATTCCAGCGGCAGGGCCAAAAGCCACCATCTCGGCGCTGGTGACCGGCCCGCCACCATAGGCGCTGACCGTGCCGGTTCCGCCCGCCGCAATCGTGGCCGTGGCCTGCAGCCCGGCCAGCAGCCCGGCATTGCTGGTAAAGCTCAGCATATCGGCCAGGCCATTGCCGGTATAGGTCAGCGCGGCCAAATCGGCCTCCAGCGCGCTGATATTCGCCGCCGTCAGAACCAGGCTGGCAGCCGGGCTCAGCCCGCCCGTCTCCAGCACCCCCTGCCCCACGCTTACGGTCAGCACCAGGCTTTGGGTGCTGCTACCGGGCATATTCAGGCTGATGCCGGGCAATGGCTGCGCCACCCCGGCACTGGCGGCCAAATTCGCGGCCAGCGAAATGGCGGCTGTGGCCGGGCGCAGAAACACGGTTGAATCCCCAGCCGCATCGGTGCCCGCACTGGGCACAAGCCAGGCGGCGATGCTGGAGAAAATTGTATAACTATCGGTCGTGCCGCTGGCATCCAGGCCCGACACGTCAAACGAACCGGCGCCGATATTATAGACGCTGAGGTTGCTCAACCCAGGAAAAATTAGCTCATCGCCCGGGGCGAACCCGGTTACCGTACCCGAGAAAACCTGCGGCCCGTTAATAACAAAGGCGCCCCCAGCACCGCCCAGCGGGTTGGCATAGCCGCCACCCACCGGCATGGCGCCGACCCCGGCAAAGCTCAGCGTCACGGAATTATCGATGGTCAGCGGCGTGGTGGTGAAAATGCCAAAGAGCGGCGCTTGCGGCCCCAGCACCATTACGCCGCCGCCACCCACTGCCAGATCTGTGCCGCCGGTTAGCAGCCCGGCATCTATTTGCAGCGTCTCGCCCCCCAGGGCGGCAATCGTGCCTGGCCCGGCAATGGTCCCGGCATTGGCGAAATTACCCGCACTCAGCGTGCCGCCCCCGGCCAGCATGGCGCCGCTGGCCAGCGAAAGTGCGACCACCCCGCCCGTCTGCGCATCACCAACGGCCAGCGTACCGCCGGCAAAATCGAGCAAGGCCGATCCACTCAGCGCCACCTCGCCGGTAAAGGAGGCGCCATCCCCCACCAGCAGCGTACCGCTCTCTTGCAAACCCACCGCCGCCAGCGCGCCAAAGTCAAAACTCGTGCCGCCCAGGAAGATGTTGTTATAGGGCGATTCCAGCGCCGCATCGGGCGCAATGGACACAGCCCCGCCACCGCCAACATTGCCCAGCACAGAGAGCGTGCTCCCAATGCCCATTGTGCCGGTCAGCGTGGCCGGGCCGTCAATCAGCGTGTTATTGCCGGCCGCAAAGGTGCCGCCCAGCGCCGCCGTGCCCACATTATAGAGGAAAATATTGCCATAGGTCAGTTCGCGCGGCAGCACGCCGCTGGCATTCCACAGCGAATAATCGAGATGCTGCCCCCCAGTCACGGTGGGGCCGGCAAATTCCAGCCCGGCGAGCAGTGTGTTCAGCGCGCCGATCTCATCGGCGGTGAAGCCAAGCTGAATGGTGCCCGTGCCAAGCCCCTTCGCCGCAATGCCGGAAAGCTGATTCACTCCCGGCAATTCCAGCACCCCCGCGCGCACCGAAAGGGTCAGGCTCAGCGTTTCCTCATCCCCCAGCCCCATGGCGGCAAGACCGCTGGCAATGGGGTCGGAGAGCAGCATATCAGGCAGCGCGACCAGGCTGTTGGGGTGCAGGGTCACCAAGGTCGCGGGAGCAACAAAGGCCGGCCCGGTCAGCGGCACCACATCCACGGCCAGGCTGGTCTGCGCGCTCAAAGCCGCGCTATCGGTGGCGGACAGGCTCAGCACATCGCCCGCCGTCCCCACCGGCTCGGTTAGTTCCAGACTGGCCAGGGCCGCATTCACCTGGGCTTCATCGCCGCGCAGTGTCAGGCTGTTGCCGGTGCCAGACACCGTGGCCCCGCCCAAACTGCTGGCCGAGAGCAGGGCCGCGCCATTACCGGCCTGCACGCTCACACTCAACTGATCGGTGGGGCTGGGCGCGCTCACGCGCAAACCAGGCCCCTGACCAAGCGAGGACAGCGTGGCATTGCCGGCCAGCACGGTCAGCGTCGCGGGGGAGGAAATATCGAGCCGGCTGGTCACAGCTGGAAGTTATACAATCTTAACCATTAAGCAACGCCTAATAAGCAACTTATGCGTGTAAACTGCCTTCACATATTTCCGCCTCATTTATGCCCGCGCCCATTCTCCTTGCTCCATTCCGCGCCCATACTAGAGGGCATGAAGACCGTGCATAAAAAACCCCGCGCCAAGGCGCGCCCCGTGGCGGTGGCCCCGCGTTATGCGGCCTTGCCCAGCCGCGCGGATGTAAAGCGCTTTCTGGCCGAGGCCGGGCACAAGGTGCATCTGCGCGATGTCGCGCGGGCTTTTTCCATAGCGCCTGAGGATAAGAAGGCCCTGCGCGGAATCATGAAAAGCCTGGAGATGAGCGGCGATGCCGAACGCACGGCCCGCCGGCGCTTTACCGAGGCCGGGCGCCTGCCGGAGAATGCGCTCATCGAGGTCACCGGCATTGACCGCGATGGCGAGGCCATCGCCCGTCCGGTCGCGTGGGAAGGGCCGGGCCGCCCGCCGGTTATCTTCATGCAGGCCGAGGCCAAGGGCCAGCCAGCCCTGGCCCCCGGCGCGCGGGTTCTGGCCCGGCTTAAACCTCTGGGGCCGGATAAATATGAGGGCCGCACCATCCGCCGCATCGCCGAACAGGCGGGCAGCATTGTCGGGCTGTTCCACCCCACACCGCAAGGCGGGCGCATAGAGCCCACCGACCGGCGCCAGAAAACCGAATGGATTGTGCCGGCGGGCGAGACGATGGACGCGCGCGAAGGCGAGATTGTGCGCGCCGAGCCGCTGCCCGGCGGCCGTGCCTTTGGCCCAAAGCCCGCACGGATCACGGAAAAGCTCGGCAGTATAGAGGATGCGCGCGCGGTCAGCCTCATCGCCATCGCGCAGCATGGCATTCCGCTGGATTTTCACCCCACGGCCTTAAAAGAGGCCGACAAGGCCAAACCCATAGCCCTTGGCCGCCGCACCGATCTGCGCGATTTACCCCTCATCACCATCGATGGCCAGGATGCGCGCGATTATGACGATGCTGTCTTTGCCGACGCCGAGGAACATGGCTACCGGCTGATCGTCGCCATCGCCGATGTGGCGCATTACGTACGGCCAGGCTCGGCCCTGGACCGTGCGGCGCGCGAACGCGGCAATAGCTGCTATTTCCCCGACCGCGTGGTGCCGATGCTGCCCGAGGCCCTGTCCAATGGCTGGTGCTCGCTCAAACCCGACGAGGATCGCGGCTGCCTGTTCGTGGAAATGCATATCGACGTGCATGGCCATAAGCAGCGCCACCGGTTCGGGCGCGGGTTGATGCGCTCATCCGCGCGCAAAACCTACGAGCAGATCCAGGCCGAGTTCGAGCAAAATCCGCAAGCCCATGCCAGCTTATTTGCCGCCCATGCCGCCTTGGCCGAGGCCCGGCACAAGCGCGGCACGCTCGATCTCGACCTGCCGGAGCGTAAAGTGACATTGTCGGAGGAGGGGCAGGTGGAAAGCGTTGCCCCGCGCCCGCGCCTGACCAGCCACCGGCTGATCGAGGAATTCATGATCCTCGCCAATGTCTGCGCGGCCGAGGAGCTGGAGCGCCTGCGCCTGCCCTGCATGTACCGCGTGCATGCCCCGCCCAGCCCTGAAAAGCTGGATAATCTGCGCTATTTCCTCTCCGGGCTCGACATTTCCCTCCCCCCCGGCGACCAGCTCCACCCGCGCGATCTCGACCGCATCCTGCGCCTGGTGGAAGACACGCCGCATGCCAGCATGGTGAACGAAACCATGCTGCGCTCGCAAAGCCAGGCGGAATATGCGCCCGGCAATATCGGGCATTTTGGCCTGGCCCTGCGGCGCTATGCGCATTTCACCTCACCGATTCGCCGCTATGCCGACCTGCTGGTGCACCGGGCGTTAATTACAGGGCTGAAGCTCGGGCGCGACGGGCTCTCGACCGAGGACATGGCCGGGCTGGACGACATCGCCCAGCAAATCACCCAGACAGAGCGCCGCGCCACCCTGGCCGAGCGCGATTCCACCGACCGCTACCTTGCGCTGTATTTGCAACATCGCATCGGAGAGTTGTTCTCGGGCCGGGTTTCAGGGGTGACGAAATTCGGGCTATTCGTCACTCTCACGGAAAGCGGGGCAAGCGGATTCCTGAGCATGGCAAATCTGCCGAATGATCGTTGGATGTATGATGAGCCGACCCAAACCCTGTCTGGGCGTCACTCGCGCCATGTCTTTACCCTGGCACAGATGCTGGATGTACGTCTGCACGAGGCCCGGCCGGTAACGGGCGGCCTGCTCTTTACCCTGCCTGAGCTGCCCGCGCTGCCCGGCGCGCCAACACCCCGACGCAAAACAATGCGCGCCAAACCCACGCCCAAGCCAAAGCATAAAAGGTGATCCGCCCCCTCCTCATCCTATTTGTCTGTATTGTTTTACCCGGCGGATTGTTTGGCCGGCGGGCCGAGGCCGCCACAACCCCAGGGTTCAGCACCGCCACCGCCGCCTCGGTCTGGTCGGCGGCTCTTTCCTATATTGAACCGCGCGCGCTGCAAGCGCTCACCGTCCCGCAAATGACGCTCTGGGGCTTAAACGGGCTGGCCGCACTCGACCCCAACCTCAACACCACCTTGCAAAACGGGCAAATCCGCCTCTATGGGCCAGATTCGCTGCTGCGCGCCGTGCCCGCGCCGCCGCCGGCCAATGCCACCGCCTGGGGTCAGGCCGCGGCCGAAATCGCGGCCTCGGCCTATGCCGCCTCGCCCGCCCTGCGCACAGCCGGCACGCAAGGCATCATTAATAATTTCTTCGACGAACTCTTCAATCATTTCGATCCCTATTCGCGTTACGAAAGCCCGCTGCAGGCCGCCTCGGACCAGCTGATGATCGTGGGGCTGGCGGGCACAGGCTTAACGCTTGGGGTGGCGCATGGGCATGTTGCGGTGACCAATGTGGCATCCGACAGCCCAGCCGAAGCCGCGGGAATCACTCCTGGCAGCATTGTGCGCGCGGTGGCGGGCCACACCGCCTATCCAGGTGCCATACGCAGCCTTAACGATGAAATGAGCGGTATCCAAGGCAGCACCCTCACCATTACGCTGGATAATCCCGATTCGTCCCCGCAAACCCTTACCCTCACGCGCGGCTTCGTCCCGCCGCAAACCGTGTTTTCCGAGCCCGACCCCGCACCCGGAATCGCGGTGCTGCGCATCTCCGGCTTCAACAAGGGCACGGGCGACCAATTCTCCGCCGCCCTGGGCAAGCTGATGACCAGCACCACCCCACCTTCAGCCTTGGTGCTGGATTTGCGCGGCAACCGAGGCGGGATTTTGCGCCAGGCCGTGCTGGTGGCGGACACGCTGCTGCCTAACGGCGAGATCACCGCCGCCCAGGGGCGCGACCCGGATGCCGACCAAACTTTTACGGCCGAAGGCGCTGACCTGACCAACGGCGCGCCGCTGGCCGTGCTGGTGGATGGCCAAACCGCAAGTGCGGCCGAGATTCTCTCCGCCGCCCTGGCCGATAACCGCCGCGCCGTGGTCATCGGGTCGGAAACATTGGGCAAGGGGCTGGTGCAAACCGTAACCGCCCTGCCCGATGGCGGCGAATTATTCGTGACCTGGAGTCGCGTGCTGGCGCCGCGCGGCTGGCCGCTGCAAACGCTGGGCGTGATGCCGCAAATCTGCACCAGCCTGGGCCAGAAGGCCCTGCAAGCGCAGCTCGACGCACTGGCAAAAGGGCATAATCTCATGGCCTCGGCCCTGGCCCAGTCGCGCGCCGTGCGCGCCCCCGCCAGCGTGAACACCATCCTGTCCGTGCGCGACCAATGCCCCGCCGCCATCGGCACCAAGCTCGACCTGTCCGCCGCCAACGCCATTCTGCAGGATGCCAGCGCCTATCAGGCCGCTTTGCTGCCCGCAGCGCCCGCAAACTAAACAGGGCCATCTTGACGGCCACGGCGCAATTGGGCCATACGGCGCGCTCTGGAGAATTTTGAATCATGGCCAAATCGAACGTTGTACAGATCAAGCTCGTATCCACCGCAGATACCGGCTATTTCTATGTGACCAAAAAGAACACCCGCGCGCAGACCGCGAAGCTGGAGTTAAACAAATACGATCCGGTCGTGCGCAAGCACGTCAAATTCAAGGAAGCCAAGATCAAGTAACGGCCCGCAAGGCTGCCTGTCTGGCTTGCATCCACCCCGGCCCTTAGGGCGCCGGGGTTTTCTGTCGTCCGGCGTTCAAAAATGCCGCCAACCGGCCGCTGCGAAATCCATCACCGTGCCGGATTCGGACAAAACATGCACGCCCGCCCCGGGCTGGAACACGCCGATCTTGGTCACCGGCACATCGCCACACGCGGCTTTCAGCGCCTCGCCCTGGCCGGGCGGCACCGCCAGCAGCAATTCGTAATCATCTCCGCCGGTCAGGCGTGCTTCGAGCATTTGCGGCCCCACGGCCTGCGCCTGAGGCGAAGCGGGCACCAGCCCCGCCCGAATTACGGCCGACAACCCAGAGGTGGCGGCCAGATGCCCCAAATCCTGTACCAGCCCGTCTGACACATCGATGGCGGCCGAGACGATTCCCGCCAGCGCCAACCCCACCCGTGGCTCGGGCAACAACGAGCGGGCGATGAGATAGCCAGATGGATCGTTAAGCTTACCCTGGCGCGCCGCCAGCCCCAGCGCCGCATCGCCAATCGTGCCGGTCACCCAAATGCCATCGCCAGCACGCGCGCCGCCGCGCGGCAGGGCATCCCCTGGCGCCACATGGCCCAAAAGCGTGGCCGATAACGCAATGCCGTGGCGCGATGAGGATGAATCTCCCCCCAGCAAGGTGATGCCGAATAATTTCTGATCGATTCCCAGCCCCTTGGCGAAGTCCGCAAGCCAGCTTTCCGGTAAAGAAGCCGGCAGCGCCGTGGTCAGCAAATAGCCAAGCGGCACCGCCCCCATAGCGGCCAGATCCGAGAGATTGCGGCGCAGCAATTTGCGGGCCACCAAATCCGGCGCATCATGGGAGAGGAAATGCACATCCTGCAGCATCTGGTCCACGGTCAGCACCAGTTCGCGCCCGGGCGGCGGGGTCAGCACGGCGGCATCGTCTTGCAATCCCCGCGCCGCCGCCCCCGCTAGCGGCGCGAAATACGCCGCGATCCGCGCGAACTCGTCGCCCATCAGGTGGTGGCAAACTCAGCCGGGCGCAGCAAATGGGCCAACCGATCGAGCACGCCATTGAGCATGCGCGGCTCATCGCCCGTGAAAAAGCCGTGCGCCACATCCATATATTCGTTGATCACAACCCGTGCCGGCGGCCCCTCTGCCTGCCACAGTTCGGCTCCGCCGGCGCGCAAGGCCGCGCGCAGCACCGGGTCCAGCCGCGCCATCGGCCAGCTTTCCGGCAGCGCCTCGGCAATCATGTTATCGACCACATCCTGCTGTTGCGTGGCGGTGCGCACGATACGGGCAAAAAGCGGCACGTCGGCGGCGGGCAACCGGCCTTCCTCCATGCCGCCGGCACCCGGCGGATCGCCTATGCGATGGCGCACAAACTGGTCGATCACGGTTTCGCCATTCACCCCTGTCTGCTCGGCCTGGTAGAGCGCCTGCACGGCGGCCAAGCGGGCCAGAGTACGCGGGCGGCCGCTCATGCCAAGCTCCGCTTCAAGGCGATCTGCCGCAAGCAGGCCACGGCGGCCTCGGCCCCTTTATTGGCGCCGGTCTCGCGCGAGCGGGCCAAAGCCTGGGCCAGCGTATCCACGGTCAGCAGCGCCGTGCCCAGGCACAAGCGCCCTGCGGTTGCCACGCGCATCAACCCATCCATGGCCGAGTTGCAAACAAATTCATAATGGTCGGTTTCGCCCCGGATCACGCAGCCCAGCACGATATAACCATCATAATCCTTGCTGGCGCCGGCGGCGATTGCCAGCCCCTGGGCCAGTTCAAACGCGCCGGAGACGTCCACCACATCAAGCTCGGCCTTGGCCTGCGCCAAAATCTCGCGCGCGGCATCCAGCATGCCATCAACCACATGCTGGTAATAGGGCGCGCTGATGGCGAGGATTCGCGGCGCTGGCCCCGGCAGCGCGGGGGCCTGCGGGGCGGGGGCGTCAGCCGTGCTCATACCCGGCCCTCGATCTGGCGTTGCTCGACAACATTAAGCCCATATCCTTCCAGCCCCACAATATTGCGCTTGTGGTTGGAGAGCAGGATCATGTTCTTAACCCCCAGCTCCAGCAAGATCTGCGCGCCAATCCCGTAATCGCGCAGTTCCTGTTGCGGCTTGGCGTTACTGACCATCTGACGGATACGCTCGGAAATCGCGCTCTTGGAGGTTTCGCGGATCAGCACGGCCACCCCGCGTCCGGCCTGCTCAATTTCCTCTAGCGCGCCATGCAGGCTGGAGAGATGCTCCCCCCCCACCACATCGCTGATCGTATCAACGCCATGCATGCGCACCAGCACGGGCTCATCACCCGATATATCGCCCTTCACCAGCGCCAGATGTTCAACATGATCCACCTTGCTCTCGAAGGCGACCAGCCGCCACGCCTTGCCATGGGGGGCTATGATATTACCCTCTTCCACGCGCCGGACCAGCCGCTCATTCATGCGCCGGTAGGCGATAAGATCGGCGATGGTGCCGAGCTTGAGATTATGACGCTGCGCGAAGGCGACGAGGTCCGGCAGGCGCGCCATGGAGCCGTCGTCATTGATGATCTCGCAGATAACACCAGCGGGAATCAGCCCGGCCAGGCGGGCGATATCCACCGCCGCTTCCGTATGGCCGGCGCGCACCAAGGTGCCGCCATCGCGCGCCATCAGCGGGAACACATGGCCGGGCGAGACGATATCGGACCGCCCCAGCTCTGAATTAATCGCTACGGCCACGGTGCGCGCCCGGTCGGCGGCGGAAATACCGGTGGACACACCTTCCTTCGCTTCAATGGAAATCGTGAAGGCGGTCTCATGCCGCGTGCCATTGGCCTGGGTCATCAACGGCAGACCCAGCGCCTCGCAGCGCGCTTTGGTCATGGCCAGGCACACCAGCCCGCGCGCATGCTTGATCATGAAATTGATCGCATCCGGGGTCGCGAACTGGGCCGGAATCACGAGGTCGCCCTCATTCTCACGGTCCTCGTCATCGACCAGGATGAAAATGCGCCCCGCGCGCGCTTCCTCGATGATTTCCGCCGGCGAAGCAATATATTCGCGCAGTTCGGCGGATTTATGGGTCGTCTTCAAGCCATCCATGGCACGTTATCCTTCCTGGCCGCGTTATGGGCGCCGGCCATCTTCCATAATAAGGGTATGTGTTTATGCATCCTTAAAACTCAACTGCCGGGCCACATAGCGGGCCAGCATGTCGATTTCCACATTCACCGCCTCGCCCACAGCCAAGGCGTGAAAATTGGTGTGCGCGGCCGTATGGGGGATGATATTCACACCGAATTCATGCCCCTCCACTTCGTTCACGGTAAGCGAGACGCCGTTGATGGCGATGCTGCCCTTGGGCGCGACAAAGGGGGCCAATTCCTCGGGCAGCACGAAGCGCCAGCGGACCGAGCCATGCTCGGGCACCAAGGCGCGCACGATGGCAACGCCATCCACATGCCCCGAGACAATATGCCCGCCCAATTCGTCACCCGCCCGCAGCGCGCCTTCGAGATTGATCTTGCTGCCCGGTTTCCAATTGATCAGGGTGGTTTTCGCCAGCGTCTCGGCCGAAACCTCGGTGGCGAACCAGTCATCTCCCGCCTCGACCACGGTCAGACACACGCCCGAACAGGCAATAGACGCCCCCAAGGGCTTGTTGGCGCCGGCCCAGGGCGCATGATCCGGGGTCGTGATGACAAAGCGCGCATCCCGCCCTTCGCCCAGCGGTGTGATTGATTTGACCGTGCCGATGCCAGTGATGAGACCCGTGAACATTCCTATCCCGCCCTTACCGTGAAGTTTGTCAGCATATCCGCCCCGAACGCCTGGCGCGAGACCTGAACAAAGCGCGGCGCCTCCGCCAGCTTGCCAATGCCAAACCCCTGTGCGGCGGAAAAGCCGTCGCCGCCAATAACACAAGGGGCATGGAACCAGGCCAGCCGGTCCACCAAATGGGCGCGAAGCAGCCCGGCGGCAATGCTGCCGCCGCCTTCAACCAGAACACGCGTCAGCCCATGCTTGGCCAGGGCTTCCATGCCGGCGCGCAGATCCACGCCCGCACTCGAGGCCGGCAGTTCGATCAGCTTTACCCCCGCCGCCGCCAGCGCCTTGCGGCGCAATTTATCCGCCCCGTCGCGATGCAGAATCCAGAGCGGATGTTGCTCCGCCCCGCGCACCAAGCGCGAGAGCAGCGGCGTGCGCAAATGGCTATCTACCACAATGCGTACCAGGGGGGCGGTGCGGAATCCCTCAATCCGGCAGGTCAGCTCCGGGTCGTCGGCCAGTACGGTGCCCACGCCAGCCAGCACCGCATCGTGCCGGCCACGCATGGCATGCACCACGCGCCGCGCCTCGGGCCCGGTAATCCATTGCGACTCGCCGCGCGCGGTGGCGATCCTGCCATCGAGCGAGGAGGCCAGCTTCAACCTCACCAAAGGCCGCCCCTCGCGCACCACCATGGCAAAACCGGAGAGCAGCGCTTCGCATTCGGCACGCAGAACAGATTCGCTTACCATCACCCCGCCCGCGCGCAAGCGGGCAATGCCTGCGCCATTTACCTTGGGGTGCGGGTCCTGCGCGCCCAGCACCACGCGGGCAATACCGGCGGCAATCAGCGCCTCGGTGCAGGGGCCGCTCTTGCCGGTAAAGGCGCAGGGCTCCAGCGTGACATAAGCGGTAGCCCCCTTGGCCCGCTTACCTGCGGCCTGCAGGGCGCGCACCTCGGCGTGCGGGCGCCCACCTGGGGCGGTAAAGCCGCGCCCGACCACCATGCCGTCCTTCACGATAACACAGCCAACCGCCGGATTAGGCGCGGTTTGCCCCAGCCCGCGCCGCGCCAGGGCAAGGGCGGCGCGCATATGCGCCTCGTCGCTCATGCGGGGTCCGGTGCTGGCAGGGTGCGCGGCATGCTGCCCAGAAACGCCTCAAAATCCTTGGCCTCGCGGAAATCGCGATAGACGGAGGCAAAGCGGACATAGGCGACCGCGTCCACCTCTTTCAGCGTCTCCATCACCAGCTCGCCAATCGCTTCGGAGCGAATCTCGGTCTCGCCGCTCGCTTCCAGCTTGCGCACGATGCCATTCACGATGCGCTCCTGCCGCTCCTCATCCACCGGGCGCTTGTTCAGCGCCACGCGGATGGAACGGGCCAGCTTGTCGCGGTCAAAGGCGACGCGGCGGCCATCGGTTTTCAACACCACCAGCTCGCGCAGCTGCACACGCTCCACCGTGGTGAAGCGCTGGCTGCACCCGGCGCAAAAACGCCGGCGGCGGATGGCGCTGCCATCGTCGGTCGGCCGGCTGTCTTTTACCTGGGTGTCGGCCTCGCCGCAGAAAGGGCAGCGCATCGCCCGTTACCGGTAGATGGGAAAGCGCGTGCAAAGCGCCTTCACGCGCGCGCCCACCTCGGCTTCCGCCGCATCGTTGGTGCCATCGTTGGAGCGCGAAAGCCCATCCAACACCTGGCCGATCATCTCGCCGATTTCCTTGAACTCGGCCTCACCAAAGCCGCGCGTGGTGGCCGCCGGGGTGCCCAGGCGAATACCCGATGTGATGGCGGGTTTTTGCGGATCAAAGGGAATCGCATTCTTGTTGGCGGTGATATGGGCGCGCTCCAGCGAGGCTTCGGCTGCCTTGCCGGTGGTGTTTTTGGGCCGCAGATCGACCAGCATCAGATGGCTGTCTGTCCCGCCGGTGACAATCGCCAGCCCCTGCGCCACCAGCGTTTGCGCCAGCATCTTGGCATTGGCCACCACCGCCTTCTGGTAGGCCGCGAAATCGGGGGTCAGCGCCTCGCCAAACGCCACCGCCTTGGCGGCGATGACATGCATCAGCGGCCCACCCTGCAAGCCGGGGAAGATGGCGGAATTGATCTTCTTGGCGATGTCCTCATGGTTGGTCAGCACCATGCCGCCGCGCGGGCCGCGCAGGGTTTTATGCGTAGTGGTGGTGACAACATGGGCATGCGGCAGCGGGCTGGGGAAAATGCCGGCCGCCACCAGCCCGGCAAAATGCGCCATATCCACCATCAGATACGCCCCCACCTCATCGGCGATGGCGCGGAAGCGGGCAAAATCGATGAAGCGCGGATAGGCCGAGCCGCCGGCAATGATCAGCTTGGGCTTATGTTCACGCGCCAGCCGCTCCAACTCCTCGTAATCCAGCAACCCGTCCTCGGCCCGCACGCCATATTGCACGGCATTGAACCATTTGCCGGACATGTTGGGGGCAGCACCATGGGTGAGATGCCCGCCAGCAGCCAGCGACATGCCCAGAATAGTGTCGCCCGGCTTGACCAGGGCAAGCAGCACCGACTGGTTGGCCTGCGAACCGGAATTGGCCTGCACATTGGCGAAACCGCAGCCAAAAATCTTCTTCGCGCGCTCGATCGCCAGCGTTTCCACCGCATCCGACGGCCCGCACCCGCCATAATAACGCTTGCCCGGATAACCTTCGGCATATTTGTTGGTGAATACCGAGCCCTGCGCGGCCAGCACCGCGACGGAGACGATGTTCTCGGAGGCGATCAGCTCGATCCCGTCCTGCTCACGCGCCAGCTCCTGGCCGATCATGCCGAAAATCTCGGGATCGATCTCGGCCAGCGGGGCAGTGAAGAAACGGTCCAGACGGGGGGAGAGATTCTGCTCGTTCATGGCGTGGGTTCCGTGGTCTTGTTGAGTTTGGACAGGCGCCGCTCATGGCGTCCGCCCTCGAATGTGGTGCCAAGGAAGGCGGCGAGAATATCCAGCGCCACCTCCTCGCCGATAATGCGCGCGCCCAGCGCCAGAACATTGGCATCGTTATGCGCGCGGGTCAGGCGCGCGGTGGTGACATCATGCACCAGCCCGCAGCGTATCGCGGGGTTGCGGTTGGCGGCGATGCTCATGCCAATGCCCGTGCCGCAAACCAGCACGCCATAGGCCGCCCGCTTTTGCGCCACGGCGGCGCACACCGCCTGGGCAAAATCCGGGTAATCCACGCTGGCCGGGCCATCGGTGCCAAAATCCAGCACCTCATGCCCGGCATCGCGTAATGCCGTTGCTAGCCTTGTCTTCATATGCACGCCGCCATGGTCGGCGCCGATGGCGATGGTCAAAGTCTCAATCATGCGCCCCCTTATCATGCGCGGGGGGCGAGGGAAACTAACCGATGAACAACCCGCCTATGCCGCCCAGCACACCAAAGGCACAGGTAATGGCGCACACCACCACCACCAGCCACATATATTTACCCTTCAGCCGCTGCGCCTCGGGCAGGGTCACCATGGCCAGCCGCACCAGAAAGCCGAGTACGATGGGCAGCAGCAGCGCGTTCATCACCTGCACGCCGACATTGAGCGAGACGAGATTAGGCGCCAGCCCCACCGCCGCGGCCCCGCCAATGACACAGACGGTATAAACACCATAAAACCATTTTGCCTTCAGCGGATGGAATTCGAGCGAGCGGCGATAGCCCGAAACCTCTCCCAGCCCCCAGGCCAGCGCCAGCGAGGCGACAATGGCCGCCACCATGCCCGCCCCCAGCACGCCAAGACTGAATATAACGCGCCCGGTTTCAGCCCCCAGATAGGGGGTCATGGCCTGGCTCATCTGCCCCACGGTGGACAGGCTGGCTTGGGGCATATGCGGGCGGATGGAGGCCGCCGCCGCGATCAGCACCGCCGCCATGACCAGCTGCGTCACCACGGCGCCGATCGCCGTATCCCAGCGCGCGGCGCGGAAATGCGATTCTTTGAGCTTTTTATCCGCCACGGCCGATTGCTGGTAAAACACCATCCAGGGCATGATCACCGCGCCGATATTGGCCGCGACCAGATATTCATAATTCGGGTTCAGCACAGGCACATGGATGGATTGCATGGCGATATGCGCCAGATCCGGCCGCGCGGCCCAGGCAACAAAGAAAAACGCCAGTTCGAACAGCCCCACCACCATGGCCGCGCGCTCCACCCGCCGGTAAGAGCCGGTGAGCACCACCGCGAGCAGTGCGATCGCGGCCATGGGCAGCGACACGTAATGCGGAATGCCAAACAGATCCCCCACCCCGGCGACACCTGAGAATTCCGTGAGCAGCGCGCCGATGGTGGCAACCGCCAGCCCCGCCGCCGACACCCAGGCCCAGCGCGGGCCAAACGCCTCGCGGATCAGCTCGCCATGCCCCTTGCCGGTAAAAATCCCAAGCCGAACAGTGAGTTCCTGCACGATATACAACACGGGGATAAGGATGAATTGCGGCAGAAGCAGCTTATAGCCCCATTGCACGCCGCTCTGCCCGGCAGTGATGATGGAACCGACATCCGTATCGGCCAGCATGACGACAAGGCCGGGGCCAAACACGGCCAGCCAAGGCAGATGGCGGAAGATGCGCCGCGATTTGGCGGTTTCCGGCGGAAGAGACGTGGTCGACATGGGGGCTGTTCGCGCTCCTACATTCTGAAATTGCAATTCATTCTCATCAAAGAGTCGCAAGAAAACCTATCCGGCGCTCTTCATTCCGGTTCATTGATCCAGATCAAATCAGTAATCTTTATCCCCGCCCGGTTTTGCGAATTATTCTCATTTGCATGTTTGTGCTAAACGCATCCTCCCTCACTGTCAAGCGCCTCGCCACCAGACCGCAAGCAGGCTAGATTGCCACCATGATCCCGCAAACATTTCCCGCCGCGCGCCCACGCCGCAACCGGTTCGACGACGCCACCCGCCGCCTCGTGGCCGAACACAAGCTCTCAGCCGATGATCTGATCTGGCCAATCTTTATCCGCGAAGGCACGGGCGCGCCGCAAGAAGTCGCCACCATGCCGGATGTGTTCCGCACGGCGCTCGATGGGCTGGCCCGCCATGTGGAAGAAGCAGCCCGGCTGCGCATTCCCGCCATCGCCCTGTTTCCCGCCACACCGGCGGGCCTTAAAACCCCGGATGGCGCCGAAGCCCTGAACCCGGATAATCTGATCTGCCGCGCGGCACGCCTGTTAAAAGCCGAATTCCCCGAAATCGCGCTGATCGGCGATGTCGCGCTCGACCCCTATACCGACCATGGGCATGATGGCGTGATTATTGACGATTATGTCGCCAACGATGAGAGTGTGGAAATTCTCACGCAACAGGCGGTCAACCAGGCGCATGCGGGCATCGACATCATCGCCCCCTCCGACATGATGGATGGGCGCGTTGCCGCCATCCGCGCCGGGCTGGATGGTGCGGGCTTCATCAACACCCGCATCATGAGCTACGCGGCCAAATATGCCTCGGCCTTTTATGGCCCGTTCCGCGATGCGATCGGCTCGTCCACCGCGTTGAAGGGCGATAAGAAAACCTACCAGATGAACCCCGCCAATACCGACGAGGCGCTGCGCGAGGTGGCCATGGATATCGCCGAGGGCGCCGACATGGTGATGGTCAAGCCCGGCATGCCTTATCTCGACATCATCCGCCGCGTGCGGGAGCGTTTTGAGATGCCGGTTTTTGCTTATCAGGTCTCGGGTGAATATGCGATGATCATGGCGGCGGCGCGCAATGGCTGGCTCGACCATGACCGGGCCATGCTGGAGAGCCTGCTGGCCTTCAAGCGCGCCGGCTGTTCCGGGGTGCTCACCTATTTCGCCGTGCAGGCGGCACGGCTGATGGAGAAGTAAATGTCTCTGTGGCCCGGCGCGCATCTGCCCAACCTTAACGGCAAAATCGCCATCATCACCGGCGCCAATAGCGGCATTGGCTTTTACAGCGCGCTGGAATTGGCCCGGGCCGGCGCCACCGTCATTCTCGCCTGCCGCAACACGCAAAAGGGCGAAAAAGCCGCCGCGCTGATAAATGAAAAAGCCCCGGACCGGGCCATCTTCATGCCGCTCGACCTTGCCGATTTTGCCGCCGTGCATGAATTCGCCGGCAATTTTAAAGAGCGTTACGGCGCGCTCGACCTGCTGATCAATAATGCCGGAATCATGGCCCCACCCCAGCGCCTGCTCACCGCGCAAGGGCTCGAATTGCAGTTCGGCGTGAATTTTATCGGCCATTTCCTGCTCACCGCCCTGCTGCTCACCCCGCTGCTCGACGCCCGGGCCCCGCGCGTGATCCAGCTTTCCTCGGTCGCGCACCGGCGCGGGCGGATCGATTTCGCCGATCTGCAATCCGTGCGCGCCTACCGGGGCTGGACCGCCTATGCCCAATCCAAGCTCGCCATGCTGGTCTTCGCGCAGGAACTCGCCCGCAGGGCCGATGCGGGGGGCTGGGGCATTCTCTCGCTCGCGGCGCATCCCGGTGTCGCGGCCACGGAACTGGTGGCCAACGGCCCAGGCCCGGCCAGCGCCATGGCCTGGTTGCTGAAGCTGGCCTCGCCCCTTGTGCGCCAATCCGCCACCGCCGGGGCGTGGCCCATTCTGCTTGCCGCAACAGACCCGTACGCCCAGCCCGGCGCCTATTACGGCCCGCAAGGGCTATTTGAATTTCGCGGCCGGCCGGGCATCGCCAAGATCGAGCCCGCCGCCTTCAACCTGCAAACCGGCGCGCAACTATGGGAGGAAGCCGAACGCCTGACCGGCGAGAGCTTTAAACCCGCCCCGTAAGGGCCGCGCGCAGCACCGCCAAGCGGCGGCGCAACATAGTGGCCCCGGGCGCTGCCAGATCGACCCTGGCCAACGCCCCCGGCAATGAAGCCGCCAGCCCGGCGCGCGGGATACGGACATTAAGACACCGCCGCGCTTGGGCGATCATGTCGGCTTGATCCGTGCCATCGGCCGGCAGCAAAGAGCGCCCTTGGCTTGCAAGATACGGGGCCGCGCGCAAAATACCGGTAATGGCATAGGCCGTGCCCACATCCTCGATCTCCTGTGACTCCACCCCCAGAACCCTGCCCGCGACTCGCGCAAGCCCGCCGCCCGTGCCACGCGCATAGGCCAGAAAGGCAGGCAGATCTGGGATGTCTGGGGCCGCCTCGACCTCGCGCGCGGCAATCAACGCCAGCAGATCCGCGCGCGCAAAGCGCCTCGCCGCCAGGGCAGCACCCAGCGGCGTGGCCAATTCATGCTGGCGCGGGGTCCCCTCCACCACCTCGCGCCACCATTGCAGGCGGATCATCGCCAGCAGCGGTTCACTGGCTACTTCGCGGGCACGCGCCAGCTCGTGATTGAACAAATAAAGCAGCGCCAAGGGCGCGCGCGCGGGCCGGGGCGCGAACAAGGTGCAAAAATACCTGTCCGGATCGGCACGGCGTAGACGATTAAGCAGCAGAGCATCGCTTGACGGGGGCATCATCTCTCCATAGCTGTGCATTACCACGAAACAAACCTTGTTCGGAGAGTGTCCCATGGCATTTGAACTGCCCACCCTGCCTTATTCCTCCAACGCGCTGGCCGCTGTCGGCATGTGCCAGGAAACATTGGAGCTGCACCATGGCAAGCACCATAACGCCTATGTCACGACGCTGAACGGCTTTGTGGAAAAAATGCCCGAGCTGCAGGGCAAGAGCCTCGAAGATATCGTGAAATTCGCTCATAACAAGCCCGAGCTGACCGCGGTGTTCAACAATGCCGGCCAGCATCTCAACCACAGCCAGTTCTGGCTGAGCATGAGCCCGACCGGCGGCAAGATGCCGGGTAAGCTGGAAGCCAAGATTGTTGAGGATTTCGGCTCCGTCGCCGCCTTTAAGGATGCCTTCAAAACCGCGGGCGCCACGCAATTTGGCTCCGGCTGGGCGTGGCTTGTGCTCTCGCCCGAGGGCAAGCTGAAAGTCACCAAGACCCCCAACGCCTCCACCCCGCTGGTGACCGGCGAAGGCAAGGTCCTGCTGGTGTATGATGTGTGGGAGCACGCTTATTATGTGGATTTCCGCAATCGCCGCCCGGATTACATCACCAACTGGCTCGATAAAATCGCCAATTACGAATATGCCGAGGCCCAGCTTGGTTAAGCCCCAGGCTTAAGTTTTAAAAGTTTTTGAGGGTGTGGGGACTTTTTCCAAAAAGTCCCCACATTTATTTTGTCCCTTTTTAAACGGGGCGGCGCCCCCCCCTTACAAAACCTTTGCGTAATAATGCACGACATTGCCAGGCGCCGATAAGTCGGCCGGACCGACTTGCTGGAACCGGAATTTGGCATGAAACCCCGCCGAGGCTGGGTTGGGCGGATCGCCGTTAATCTCGCACACGGCCCGCGTATGGCCGGCGGCACGGGCGCGCTTGAATAATTCGTCATACAACCGCCCCGCATGGCCCTGCCCCCGCGCGGCCGGTTCCGTCACCACGCGGTCAATATAAATAAACCGGGGAAAATGCGCCTTGAACCACAGGAAATGCGGTGAATCATAATCGGCGTCCTGATCGAAGGCGAGAATGAAAGCCTCTGTTCCATTCATCGTCGCGGCAAAAAAGGCCTGGCCGACCAGATGCTTGAACCGCGCCTGATCGGCAAAGGGCAGATCCCGCCCTTGCGCGTTATTGAGCGCACGTAGAGTCTCAAGATCCAGATTCTCGGGCGTGAGGAGGCTAAGCATGAAGCCAGTTTGCATCCATGCCCCCCGGTGGAGCAAGTCTTGTTTCTTGGCAATCCAGCCTTGGCTGCCGCTTCCAGCTTGAGGGTGGATTTTTCATTTCGAACAACGATCATAAATAATTTTGATTGTTTGATTAAGCCGCTCTCATTATTAAAAAATATACAACAACATGTCCTAATTTAAACTTGGCTCAAGCCCCGCGGTCTCTAAGGTTGAGGATTGTCTCTCAACAAGGAGTACCAATGATTTTAGCCAAGAATCTCACGCCATTTCCTATCGCGCGCACCATTCCGCGCCGCGTAATGACCGCCTTTGGGATGATGGCGGGACTCTCCATGGCGGGCCCGGCTATTGCGCAGACAACAACAGCCCGCCCGTCCCTGCCAGCGCACAACGCGCAGACGGCTCACTTCTCCAGCAAAACAATTGAGCGAGCCGGCCACGCCATGAAGGATGTTGAAAAAATCCGGTCGCGCTATTTGCCTGAAATGCAGGCCGCACGGAAGCACAACGATACGCAAAAAATGCAGAAGATCAACAAGATCGCGACCCGGGCAGAATAACAAAAACTCGCCGCTAACCGCATTTCTCTAAACAAATACAAAGAGGTCATCAGCGCCGCTCAAACCGACCCTCGGTTACGCGAACGGCTTCTCAAAGCATACGCTTCGCCTTCAACGAAATGACATCAACGCCGTGACGAAATAGCCGGCGGCGGCGAGGGAGCTTCGGCACCGCGCCGCCGTCATGCCCGCATGCCCGTACCGTCCCCAAAAGGATTGAAAGACGCCAGTGGAGACCAATATCTCGCCGGGACATAAACGGAGATCTTCATGTTCGTCTGCACTGGCTATGGCACACAATCCCCCACAGCCCCCCTGGAACCACTGACCTTCAACCGCCGCGATGTCGGTGAAAATGACGTCGAAATCGACATTCTCTATTGCGGCGTCTGCCATTCCGATCTGCATTTCGCCCGTGATGAATGGCATTTCACCAAATATCCCGCCGTGCCGGGCCACGAAATCGTGGGCCGGATCAAGCGCGTTGGCGCTGGCGTGCGCAAATATAAGGCGGGCGATCTGGTCGGGGTGGGCTGCCTGGTCGATTCCTGCCGTACCTGCCCCTCCTGCCAAGAAGGGCTGGAACAATATTGCGATGCGGGCATGGCGGGCGGCACCTATGGCGGCATCGAGCGGCAGACCGGCGAGCCGACCAAGGGCGGGTATTCGGAAAAAATTGTCGTGGATGAAAAATACGTTCTGCGCATACCCGACAATCTTGATCCCGCCGCCGCCGCCCCGCTGCTATGCGCGGGCATCACGCTTTATTCGCCGCTCCGCCATTGGCAGGCGGGGCCCGGCAAGAAGGTTGGCATTATCGGGCTTGGCGGGCTTGGCCATATGGGGGTTAAGCTCGCCCACGCCATGGGGGCGCACACAGTGCTGTTCACCACGTCCCCCGGCAAGGTGGAAGATGGCCGCAAGCTTGGCGCGGATGAGGTGATCATTTCCAAAAACGCCGCCGACATGGCCCTGCATAATAACAGCTTCGACCTGATTATCGATGCGGTCTCCGCCAGCCATGATCTTGAGCCCTATTTCGCGCTACTCAAGCGCGAGGGGACGATGGTGCAGGTCGGCGCGCCCGAACATCCGCTGCCCATCAATGTTTTTCCCCTGTTGCTCAAGCGCCGCAATTTCTCCGGCTCGCTCATTGGCGGCATCCGGGAAACGCAAGAGATGCTGGATTTCTGCGGCCAGCATAACATCACGGCCGAGATCGAGCTGATCTCGATGAATTATATCAACGAGGCTTATGAGCGGATGCTGAAATCGGACGTGAAATACCGCTTCTGCATCGACATGAATACGCTGAAGGCCTAACCCTTCGCGCAATAGCCGCCGCCGCTCCGGCGGCGGCCAAACTTCATGCCAAAAACAACGGAAACGCCATGTCCCGCGCCACCACCCTGCATCTTCCCGCCCGTGAGATTCCGGTGCCCCGTTCCGTCAGTCCGACCGCGCAGGCCTTCCTGGCTTCGGCCGCCCGGCCCATCCCCCCGCAGCCCGCGCCAAGCGACAAGGCCGCCTGGCGCGATTATATCCGCGAGTCCGACCAGACAATCCTCACCATGGCCGCCGAAATCGCCAAAAGCGCCGCACGCCAGGAGATGGCCGCACAGATCAGGAGCGAGCCCTTCAGCCTGGGCGGCGTGCCAGGCTACCGGATCGACCCGCACCCCAACGTGCCGGCCGACCGCATCCTTTATCTCATCCATGGCGGCGCGCTGGTCATGGGGGCGGGCGAGGTTTGCCGCCTCATGGCCACGGGCACGGCACTCGCCATCGGTGCGCGGACCTATGCGGTCGATTACCGCATGCCGCCAGACCATCCCTATCCCACCCCGCTGGAAGATTGCCTTGCCGGCTACCAGTTCCTGCTCCAACACCACGATCCAGCGCAGATCGTGGTGCATGGGGGCTCGGCGGGTGGCAATCTCGCCGCCGCCATGGTTCTGCGCCTGCGCGCGGCAGGCGCCCCCATGCCCGCCGGGATTATCCTGTCCACCCCGGAACTCGACCTCACCGAATCGGGAGACAGTTTCGCCGTCAATGCCGGGGCGGACATCGTGCTACCCCCATCGCTGATGAACGCCAACCTGCTCTATGCCAACGGGCACGATTTGGCGGACCCGTATCTCTCACCGCTCTTCGCGGATCTCTCCCAAGGGTTTCCGCCCACCTTGCTCACCGCCGGCACGCGGGATTTGTTCCTCTCCAACGCCGTGCGCATGCATAACGCGCTGCGCCGCTCCGGCAACCATGCCGAGCTGATCATCGAGGAAGCCATGCCCCATGGCGGCTTTTTCGGCATGGCGCCGGAAGACCACGCCCTGAACGCGGACATACGAGATTTCGCCGAACGCGCCTGGAGCGGCCGGCTGCGCTAATAAAAAAGCCCCGGCGCGAACCGGGGCTTTTTGATTCAGGCCGCCTTGGCGGTGCTGCGCTCCTTCAGGAAGGCGAAGAACTCCACGCCTTCGCGCAGGCGCCGCACCAGCATTTGCGGCGAGGTCGCCATCTCCTTCAGGATCGACATGATCTTGGAGGGGCGGAAATAGAATTGCCGGTAAATCTCCTCCACCGCGTCGAAAATCTCCTGATGCGAGAGATGCGGATAATGCAGCGGCGCGATCTGCACGCCATGTTCGTCGATCAGCTCCGCATGTTCCACATCCAGCCAGCCCTCGCGCACGGCCTGGTTATACAGGAACGTGCCAGGATAAGGGGCAGCCAGCGACACCTGAATGGTGTGCGGATTGATCTCCTTGGCGAAGGCGATGGTCTCTTTCAGGGTCTCACGCGTCTCGCCCGGCAGGCCGACGATGAAGGTGCCGTGGATCTTGATACCAAGCTTATGGCAATCGGCGGTGAAGCGCTTGGCTACCTCGATGCGCATGCCCTTCTTGATATTATGCAGGATCTGCTGGTTGCCACTCTCATAGCCCACCAAGAGCAGGCGCAGTCCGTTTTCCTTCAGCACTTTCAGCGTCGCATACGGCACATTGGCCTTGGCGTTGCACGACCAGGTGACCCCCATCTTGCCAAGCTCGCGGGCAATTGCCTCGGCGCGCGGCAAATCGTCGGTGAAGGTATCGTCATCGAACATGAATTCCTTCACCTGCGGGAACAATTCCTTCGCCCGCTTGATCTCGGCGATCACGTTCTCCACCGAGCGTGTGCGGTATTTATGCCCGCCCACAGTCTGTGGCCACAGGCAGAAGGTGCAGTGCGACTTGCAGCCCCGCCCGGTATAGATGGAAATATAGGGGTGCTTGAGATAGCCGATGAAATAATCCTCGATCTTGAGATGCTTCTTGTACACATCCACGACAAAGGGCAGCTCATCCATATTCATCAGCAGCGGGCGGTCCTCGTTCTTCACAATCTCGCCTGCCTCGTTCCGCCACCAAATTCCCTTTACATCCTTGAGTTCGGCGCCCTCGGCGATTTCCTTGATGGTGAAATCGAACTCATTACCGCAGACAAAATCCAGCACCTTGGCGCGCGCCAGCGATTCCTCGGGCTGCACCGCCACCTTGGCGCCGATGAAGCCGACTTTCAGCTTCGGGTTCAGCGCCTTGAACTCTTCGGCCACCTTCACATCATTGCCAAAGGAAGGGGTGGAGGTGTGGATGATCAGCAGATCATGCGTTTTCGCGTGCGGCAGCACGTCAGCCATGGTCAGGCGCGCGGGCGGCGCGTCGATCAGCGTGGAATCGGGCAGCAAGGCGGCCGGCTGGGCCAGCCAGGTTGGAAACCAGAAGGATTTGATCTCACGCCGTGCCTGATAGCGCGAGCCAGCGCCACCATCGAAACCGTCAAAGGAGGGAGGCTGCAGGAACAAGGTTTTCAAAATCGTCATGGTCTCTCTCTCAACGTTCGCCGGTCTTGCCGGCATCGGCATGCATCATTTGGCCGCGCCAATCCACCTGGCTGCCGGCAAAGCTTACAATATAGATGAGTGTGGAACAGAAATCCCGCAACAAGAAAAGCCAGCCGGCGCCGGTGGCGGGCATGCGTAAAATGGCATCCACCCGCCGCACCGCAACCATGCGCGCCAGCAGTACAGCCAAAAACAGCCCCCACGACCAGAGCGCCCCCTGCGCGAACAGCACCGCCAGCCCCGCCCAGAACAGCGAGAATTGCAGGACCGAGGCGCCATAAGCCAGCGGCACCAGGGCGCGGATGGTCCGGGCCCAGCGCAGCTCGTGCCGGAACAAGGCGCGGAAATTACCCTCCGGCACGGTGGTCGCGGGAATCACCTGCGCCAGCGTCAGCTTATAGCCAGCGGCCACCACCAACCGGCCCAGCACCTGGTCGTCGGCCAGATTATTGGCCACGGCCTGCAAGCCACCCACTTCAGCCAGCACAGAGCGGGTCAGCGCCATGGTCACACCCAAACAATCCTGTCGCCCCAATTGGCGCGCCAGCAACGCGCCGGGCAGGAAATTATACATAATCTGGGCCGCCCCCAGCCTTGTCGCCAAAGCCGGTGTTCCCGGCAGCGCGGTATAGAGCGAGGTCACCAGCCCCACGCTCGGCGCCTCCAGCGCCGCCACCACACGGTCCAGAAAATAAGGCGGCACATGAATATCGGCATCCGACATCACCAACAGCTCATGCCGCGCCGCGGGCAACATGTTGATGAGGTTGGAGACCTTGCGGTTGCTGCCATGCAAAGTGCCGTCGACCACCACCACCACCTCACGCGTGGGATAGCGGGCGCGTAAGGCGGCCACCATGGCCAGCACCGGATCGTTGGGGTCCTGCACGCCAAAGACAATCTGATAATCTGGATAATCGATCAGAAAGAAGGATTCGAGGGCGAGCTCGGTCAATGGATCCACCCCGCAAAGCGGCTTGAGGATGGAAACCGGCACACGCACATGCGGCGCGCGGGCTGGCGCGGCGACAAAGCGCTGCAAGAATATCGTGCCAATATAGTGCTGCGCCGCGCCAATAAGCGCGGCTAGGGCAGCAAGGGCGGCGAATAGCGCCAAGCCTATCTCCAAAGGACCGGATGGCTCACGACGGCGTCCCTGACAACGCCGTGATCTTGCGTTTCAGCGCCGCGATCAGTGGCGTGGCGTCCCCAGCCTTGACCAGAGAGGCGAAATCAGAGGCATGCACGGCCACCTGGCTAATGGTTCCATCCAATAATACGTCGGTAATCCGCCAGCCATTGGCGTCGTGGGCGACCACATAATCAAGCTCTGTCGCCCCTCCGCCATCGGCGGGCACCAGCCGGGTCTGCACGATCCGCTTCGCGCCAAGATCTTTTTCCGTAGGCAGAAGCTCGAACTTCAGCCCGTTATCCGCGTTGAATTGCGAGACATAGGAGGCCACGGTGAATTGCGCGAACAGGCTGGTCAGCTCCTTCTGCTGCGCGGCCGGCAGCGTCCCCCATAGGAATCCAACTGAATTCTTCGCCACTTCCGGCAAATCGTAGGTCCGCGCGATCACCGGGGCCAAGGCCGCGGCGCGGGCGTTAAAACTTTGCCCGGCACTTGCTGCCTTCATGGTGGCGGCAAGCGCGTTGTCCAAGGCCTGTACGGGAATAGCGGCCGGTGGCGGCGGCGCGGCGAGGGCGCCGAGGGGGGCTGCCAGCCCCATCCCCAGCACCAGGATACGGAGAAAATGTTTCATGCGATGGGTCTGTACCCGCTCACTGTGCCGGAATTGCGACCATATCGTGGAGATGATTAACATCCAGTGCCGCCAGGGCATGGGTGACGATATGGCTGGCGGTCAGCCCAGCCTCGATCATCTGCGCCGCCGGCGTGTTATGGTCGATGAGCCGGTCGGGCAACGTCATCGGCCGGAATTTCAAGCCCTTATCGAAGGCGCCGCGCCAAGCCAGATGCTGCGCCACCGCCGCGCCAAAGCCGCCGGCGGCCCCTTCCTCAATGGTGATCAGCACCTCATGCTCACGGGCCAGCCGCTCGATCAATGCCGTATCCAGCGGCTTCATGAAGCGCGCATCGGCCACGGTGCAGGGATAGCCCCGCGCGGCCAGCTCGGCCGCGGCCTTCTGTGCCTCGCGCAGGCGCGTGCCGTAGGAAAGGATGGCGATCCGCCCGCCTTCCTGCACAATCCGCCCGCGGCCAATCTCCCACGGTGTGCCACGCGCGGGCAATTCCAGGCCAAATCCCTCGCCGCGCGGGTAACGGAAGGCGGAGGGGCGGTCATTGATCTGAGCGGCCGTGGCCACGCAATGCATCAGCTCCAGTTCGTCGGAGGGCGCCATCAGGACCATACGCGGCATCGGGCCAAGATAACACATGTCAAACGCGCCGGCATGGGTGGCGCCATCGGCGCCCACCAGCCCGGCGCGGTCCATGGCAAAGCGCACCGGCAACGACTGCAGCACCACATCATGCACCAGCTGGTCGTAACCGCGTTGCAGGAAGGTGGAGTAGATGGCGCAGAACGGCGCCAAGCCTTCGGTCGCCATGCCGGCGGCAAAGGTTACGGCATGCTGCTCAGCAATGCCGACATCGAACATGCGCTCAGGGAATCGCTTCTCGAACTTATCCAGCCCCGTTCCCGGCGACATGGCGGCGGTAACGGCGACAATATTATTGTCCGATTCCGCCTCCGCGATTAGCGCCTTGGCGAACACATTGGTATAGGTCGGCGGGCCCGGCGGGGCTTTTTTCTGCTCGCCGGTCACGACATTGAATTTGGCGACACCGTGATATTTGTCCGCCGCCGCTTCGGCGGGCGCATAGCCCTTGCCTTTTTGAGTCACGACATGCAGCAGCACCGGCTCGTCCGTATCGGAGTCGCGCAAATTGCGCAGCACGGGCAGCAGATGGTCGAGATTATGCCCGTCGATCGGGCCGACATAATAAAAGCCCAGCTCCTCGAACAAGGTTCCGCCGGTCAGGATACCGCGCGCATATTCCTCGGCCCGGCGCGCCGTGCGCTCCAGCTGGCGGGGGAAGCGCTTGGCCATCTTGGCCGCGAAATCACGCAGAGACATGAAGCTGCGCGAGGAGATCAGCCGCGAGAGATAGGCGCTCATCGCACCCACGGGCGGGGCGATGGACATATCGTTATCATTCAGGATGACCAGCAGCCGCGACTTCCTGGCCCCGGCATTATTCATCGCCTCATAAGCCATGCCGGCACTCATCGAGCCGTCCCCGATCACGGCGACGACATTGCGCGGATTCTCCTCATGCTTCAGGTCGCGGGCCACGGCCATGCCCAGCCCCGCGGAAATCGACGTGCTGGAATGCGCGGCACCAAACGGGTCGTATTCGCTCTCGGAGCGGCGGGTAAAGCCCGACAGCCCGCCCGGCTGGCGCAGCGTGCGGATCCGGTCACGCCGGCCGGTGAGAATTTTATGGGGATAGCATTGGTGACCGACATCCCAGAGCAGCCGGTCACGCGGCGTATCGAATATTGCGTGGATGGCGACCGTTAGTTCCACCACACCGAGCGAGGAGCCCAAATGCCCGCCCGTGGTGGACACGGTGTCGATCGTCTCGGCACGCAGCTCATCCGCCAATTGCCTCAGCTGCTCGGCTGAAAAATTACGCAAATCAGCGGGGATCTTTACCCTATCCAACAGCGGGGTCGACGGCGACATCAATAAAACCCTCCAACGCGCCGCGCCTGTTTCATCCGCATTATGGCCCTACCCTTCACTCAAATCCGCCTCACGGCGCCGGTTTCGCCGGACTCGCCGCTGGTTACCCTGTCATTCATGGTCACATAAGCGACCGCAACCGGAAATGCCAGCACCTTCCCTGTTCCGCCCCCCTTGCGGGGCGAATATGAACGTTCTTTTTAACCCTAAGCTTGCGAATTGTGGAGGCAATGACCTAATGCTGAGCAAGAAAGCGCCGCGGCGTGACACACAGGCAACAGAATCGGCAACAGGATCAAGGACATGGACGGTTCACCGAATCCGAAGACAATGCGAGTGATTCTCGCCCAGCCCCGTGGATTCTGTGCCGGGGTGGAGCGGGCGATCGAAATCGTCGAACGCGCGTTAAGCAAATTCGGCCCGCCCATCTATGTACGCCACGAAATTGTGCATAACCGCCATGTCGTGGAGGATTTACGTGCCCGGGGGGCTGTGTTCGTGGACGAGCTGAACG
The DNA here is from genome assembly GCA_021808545.1 of Pseudomonadota bacterium. Taxonomy (GTDB): domain Bacteria; phylum Pseudomonadota; class Alphaproteobacteria; order Acetobacterales; family Acetobacteraceae; genus Acidocella. Next base: position 39,569 of record JAKBBM010000008.1, read on the forward strand.
AAGTGCCCGAAGGGGCATGGACCGTGTTCTCCGCCCATGGCGTGGCCCGCAAGGTGGTGAGTGCCGCGGCCGAGCGCTCTCTTCCGGTAATCGACGCGACCTGCCCGCTGGTCGCCAAGGTGCATGCCGAAGGACGTCGTTATGCCGCCCAAGGGCGCGAGATCGTGCTGATCGGCCATGCCGGCCATGCCGAGGTGGAGGGCACGATCGGCCAGATCGACGGCACCGTCTATCTGGTGCAAACGGTCGAGGAGGCCGAAACTCTGGTGGTGAAAACGCCAGAGAAGCTAGCCTATATCACGCAAACCACCTTGTCGGTGGATGACACGCGCGGGATCATCGCCGCCCTTAAGCGGCGTTTTCCCGCCATTGCCGGGCCAGACGTGAAGGATATTTGCTACGCGACCCAGAATCGCCAGGAGGCGGTGCAGCATTTGGCCAAGCAGGTCGATCTGATCCTGGTTGTGGGCAGCAAGAATTCTTCAAATTCAAACCGTTTACGTGAAATCGGGACCGAGCTTGGCCTGCCGGCCTATCTCATCGACGATGCCGCCCACCTGCGCGCCGAATGGTTCGAGGGGATCACCCGCGTGGGGGTAACCGCCGGGGCCAGCGCGCCCGAAGTGCTGGTGGATGGCGTGATCGAGGGGCTAAAACAATTCGGCCGGGTCGAGATCGAATTACTGGCGGGCACGCCAGAAGATGTTAAATTCAAACTGCCGGCCGAAGTGGCCAGCATATAAGAGGCGAAAATGGGTGTACCGTTGAACCAGGCGATCCGTGTGGGCGCCTATATCCTCAAGCAGCATCTCATCGGCAATAAGCGCTACCCGCTGGTGCTGATGCTAGAACCCTTGTTCCGCTGCAATCTGGCCTGTTCGGGCTGCGGCAAGATCGATTATCCAAACGAGATCCTCAATCAGCGAATCTCGGTGGAAGATGCGCTGGGGGCCGCCGATGAATGCGGCGCGCCGGTGGTGGCGATCGCGGGCGGCGAGCCACTATTGCATAAGGAGATGCCCGAAATCGTGCGTGGTCTGCTCGCCAAGAAGAAGTTCATTTATCTGTGCACCAACGCGCTGCTGCTCGAGAAGAAAATCGACCAGTACAAGCCCGACCCCGCCTTCTGCTGGGACATCCATCTGGATGGCGACAAGGAGATGCACGATGCCGCGGTGGACCAGGAGGGCGTGTATGAGCGCGCTGTCGCCGCGATCAAGCTCGCCAAATCCAAGGGCTTCCGCGTTTCCATCAACTGCACCTTGTTCGAGGGAGCGGACCCCGCGCGCGTGGCCAAATTCCTCGACACCGTGGCCGGCCTTGGCATTGATGGGGTGATGACCTCGCCGGGTTACGCCTATGAGCGCGCGCCCGATCAGCAGCACTTCCTCAACCGCACCCGCACCAAGGAACTGTTCCGCGCCATCTTCCGTCTCGGCAAAGACAGCAAAAAGCGCGGAATTAACTGGAAATTCAACCAGTCCCCGCTGTTTCTTGACTTTTTGGCCGGCAATCAGACCTACGCCTGCACGCCCTGGGGCAACCCCACGCGCAACGTGTTCGGTTGGCAACGCCCCTGCTACCTGATTGGCGAAGGCTATGCCAAAACCTTCAAAGAGCTGATGGACAGCACCGATTGGGACAAATATGGCGTCGGCAATTATGAAAAATGCGCCGACTGCATGGTCCATTCCGGCTTCGAGGCCTCGGCGGTGATGGATTCGGTCAAACGCCCCTGGAAGATGGCGGCACTGGCGTTAAACGGCATCCGTACCGAGGGGGCGATGGCCAAAGATATCCCGCTGGATAAAGCCCGCCCGGCGGAATTCGTGTTCTCCAAGCATGTGGAGGCCAAGATGGCCGAAATTCATGCCAAGAAGCAGACAGTCCTGCCGGCGGAATAACTGAAAGGGACTCCGCCCCTTTTTTCCAAAAAAGTGGCGGCCCCAAAAAACTTTTATAGGTTTTTGATTCTATTAAATTAAGTCAGCCACAGGCAAAATGCCGTTGGCGGCCAAGGATTCGCGCATTTCATCGCCATTCAGCGCCCGCGCGGCAAACGCCTGCCCGCGCGCGCCCAGTCGCGCCCGCAAGGCGGCATCATCGCCCAAGCGGCGCAGCCATTCGGCGGCATGGCCAATATCGGGCTCAGCCCAGCGCACATCGGGCAAATGGCCGTACAGCCCACTCTCATCGGCCACCGGCACCAGCTCATACCCCACCAGGGCCGCGCTGGTTTCATCCATGAATGCCATATTGCCAGACCATCCCGTAGCCACCACCGGCTTGCCCCGCAACATGGCCTCGGCCGGCACCAGACCAAACCCTTCCGAGCGGTGCAGGCTCAACACAATATCGCTGCTCTCCAACAGCGTATCCACCTGCGCACGGGGCCATGTTTCATTAAAAATCAATATATTATGAGCAGCTTCGGCGGTAATGCACGCCGCCGCGCGCGGGTCCGCCGCGCCACCTGAGAGTTTCACCACCAGCATCTGGTCCCGCCTGTCGCCAAACGCGCGCTTAAAGGCGGCAATACCTGCCAGCGGATTCTTGCGCGAAAAACTGGACCCAAGCGAGAGAACCATGCAGGTCACCACCGCATCTTGCGGCAGACCGAACGCGGCACGGTCAGGCATGGCCGGGGCCACACCGCGCAAGCCCAGCGGGTTGGGCACCATGCGCACCCGCCCGGGCAGCAGCGGCTCCAGCGCCGCGGCAATAAAGGGCGAGCCCGCCCAGACCTCGTGCACATAGCGTCCACCCTGGCGCCAGATGGACGGCACCACCGGCAATTCCCAGGCCCAGGCGCCAATCACGCGCCGGGTACGCAAAAAATCCCGCCCAGCGCGGGCCAGCATTAAGGGAATACTGGGGGCGTTCACCACCATCAGCAGAGCGGCATCACCGGCCATTGTGCCACGCGGCCGCCGGCCAATGCCAAGGTCGATCTCCACCCCGCCATAGCCCAGCTTGGCCGCGGCCCCGGCCAGCAGCCGTGCGGCCTCGCCCACGCCGCTCGCGCGCGACAGCTCCCCGGCCACCGCCAGCCCCTGGCTTTTATCCGGCGGCACCTTGTCTGCCACGGGGGCCAGCGCGCGCGCCATCATCCCCAACCCCGCCCGGCGGGCATTTGGCGGTAACCTGCGCCATATCCTGTGCGCCAGCGACAAACGCTCCATCCTGCCCCTGCCCTCCCCCTCACGCGGGGCATTTTCATGTGTCTTGATGATATTCAAATCATGAGGCTTCGTTTATGAAAATAACCATGCCAGACCAACTCCCCATCTCCCGGCGCTACGATGCTCTGATGGGGCTTGACGTAAAACGCAAGGCCGTGCCCCCGTTACCGGCCTCCTCCCGGCCCCGAGTGCTCTGCGCCACCCGTTATGCCGCGCTGGGAGCCAGTTCGCGCCTGCGTCTTGCTCAATATCTGCCTTATCTTCGCGGCGCGGGGCTTGATGTCACGCAGCGGGCGTTTTTGTCCGATTCTTATCTTACGGCCCTTTACAAGGGCCAATCCCGCCTGCGTGCCTCGGCAAGCGCCTATTTGCGAGCCTTTGGCGCGCCCTGGGCCGCGCGCCGGCACGATTTGCTTTGGATTGAAAAGGAATATCTGCCCTGGCTGCCTTATTGGGTGGAACGTCTGGCCATTGGCCGCACACCTTATATACTGGATCTCGACGATGCGTGGTCGCTGCGTTACGAGCAAGCCAGCTCGGCCCTGATCCGGCGTTTGTTTGGCGACAAATTCGGCAAGCTCGTGCGCGGCGCGGCGCTGACCGTCACCGCCAACGAAACCCTGTACCGCTGGGCACAGGCGCAAGGAGCGGCGCGGGTGCTGCATCTGCCCACCGTGATCGATCTGGCCCATTACCACCCTACCCCGCCGCCTGACGGGGTGTTTACCATTGGCTGGATCGGCACACCGCTCACCGCCACCTATCTCGCGCAAATCGCAGCGCCTCTGCGGCAACTGGCGGCCGAGGCGCCGCTTAAGCTGCGCATCATCGGCGCGCCCGCGGCACAGGTTGAGGGCGTGGCGTGCGAAAATCTGCCCTGGTCGGAAGCCACCGAGGCGAAGCTGATCGGCGAATGTCATGCTGGCATCATGCCATTGCCCGACGATGACTGGGCCAATGGCAAATCAGGTTACAAGCTGATCCAATATATGGCGATGGCCCGGCCGGCGATTGGCAGCGCCGTGGGGGCCAATAACCAGATCATCCTGCACGGACAAACCGGCTATCTCACCCACGCGCCGCAAGACTGGCTAAACACCCTGCGCGCCCTGCGTGATAACCCCGCCCACGCCCAAGCCATGGGCCATGCCGCGCGCGCACGGGTTGAGCAAACCTATTGTCTGGACGTCACCGCGCCGCTCCTAATCGACAGCATCAACGCGATCCTTGACAATATTGCCGCACATAAGGCGCGAAACGGGCTTGTAGCGCCGGCAGGCTGAGTTTGAAGCTCTCCAGCTTGTAAGGGGAATGCCTTGCATAACCGCCATGGGGGCGGGCATTGAGCAACGCGGTCATGGCCGCGCGCGCCACAGCCGACAAAGGCAGACCAAACTGAGCGTAAATCCGTGCCACCATGGCCAGCGGGTCGGCCACCAGCTCATCATACTGCACATTCAGCTTGCGCTCTTGCGGCACTTTGGCCGCGTGGTCAAAAGCCAGAAGGCGGTTGGCTCCTTCAATCCAGCGCTCCGAAACCTGCGCGCCGATTTCCCCGGCATCTATATTATGCAGGAAGGGCCGGCGCAGCACCTCGGTCAGATGCGCGACCGAGCTGAGCACCGCTATGGGGTTGCGATGCACGACAACAAAGCGCGCATCGGGATAGGTTTTTAGAATTGAATCCAAGGTGAATGTGTGGTCTGGGCATTTCAGTACCCAGCGCGCGGGGCGGCCATCTTGCAAAAACTGCAGAAACCGCCGGTGAAACGCAAAACCGTCATCATAGCCGTGCGCTTCCAGCCAGGCAAAATAAGAGGGCACACGGTGGGTCGCATCAAAGCGCAGGCTCTGGAACACATGGGCGAGGATTTCGCTGCATTCCTGCGGACTGTCGGCGCTAATCGGGTGCATATCGTCAAACCCTGGCGCAAGCTGCCCATACAGGCGCAATTGCCGCTCCACGGCGCGGGCGCGGGCATTGCGCGCGGGGTTGAACCCTGGCGGGCGCGGTCCTGGATAGATGGTCTGCCAGTTGCGCGGCACGAGACTATCCGGATCTTGCGCCATCAGCGTATGCAAAAAGGTCGTGCCCGAACGCGGCAGGCCAAGAATAAAAACCGGCGCCGTGATGGGGGCCTGCCCCAGCGCCGGATTGGCCGCATGCGCATCGTGGATTTTTTGCGCATTGCGCAAAAGCCGCAATATATCCCAACGCAGAGCGAGCTTGCCAAACAAGGTCAGCTTGGATTCGGCTCGCACGGCGGCCATGAGCTGCTCCAACCCGGCGCGCGCGGCGATATCTGGCGTGGCATGCGCGGCACGGATCAGGTCGCGCGGCGCAAGGGAGGGCAGCAGCCTATCGGGCACCAGGGGTTCGGCGATACGAAATCCAGGCCCAATCAACGCAGCAAGACTCGCCATGGTCAGCGCGGCTTGCGTTCGATTAATTCAATCTTGTAGCCATCCGGATCCTCGATGAAGGCAATCACCGTGGTGCCGAATTTCACCGGGCCCGGCTCGCGGGTAATCTTCACGCCCGCCGCGCGCAGACGCTCACAGGTGGCCCGCACATCCGGCACGCCAAGCGCCAGATGCCCAAAGGCAGAGCCGATCTCGTAACGATCAACCCCCCAATTATAGGTCAGCTCAAGCACGGTGTGGGTCGCCTCGTCGCCATACCCCAGAAAGACCAGCGTATATTTACCGTCCGGCACGTCCGTGCGGCGCAATTCGCGCATTCCAAGCTGTCCTGCGTAGAAGGCGATGCTCCGTTCCAGGTCGCCCACCCGCAGCATTGTGTGCAGATAGGAAAATTCGCTCATGCTTCAGCCTCCGCGCGAGTTAGATCAAGGCCGGATGCCAAGCAGGAACATACCCGCGGCATCGGCCATTTCGACCATGGATGGTCTATCGGCTAAAATAGTGCTGTCTGCCTCAAATACCACTCCCCGCAACCCCGCATCACACGCATGGCGGATCGTTTCTGGCCCCATTGTCGGCAAATCCGCCCGCCTCTCCTGCCCCGGCTTGGCGAGCTTCACCAAAATCGCGGCTGGGCCCGGCCGGACCAGCAGCGGAATCCGCGCCATCATGGCGTCCGTGCCCTCCACCGCTTCCACCGCCAGAATAATGCCCTGCTGCACCACACAGGCTTGGCCAATATCGGCGGCGCCAATGAGCTTCAACGCGCTTACCGCGCGTTCAATATCGGCCATGGCGGCGGCATCGGGGGGCGTACTGGTCAGCACGCCTTCTGGGGCCAGCAGCGTGCCCATAATGTCGTGCGCGCCCAAAATCTGGAATCCTTCCTCGGAGAGCACACGCACAATGGCGGCCAGCAGCCCATCATCGCCCATGAAAGCCGCGCGCCCCACCCGGGCCAGCAGCCTGGCCCCCTCCGCATCTGGCCGCAGCGACAGGAAAGACGGCCGCTTAACCGGGCCGATCATCACCAGCTCGGCACAGCCCCTTGCGCGAAAAGCCTGACACATCGCGCCAATGGCGCCGAGCCGGAAGAATTGATGCGCATAGGGCGCAAGTACGCTGGGCTCGGCAAAGCCCTCAATCCCGGCGACAAAAACATCCCGCCCCGCCGCGCGCGCGGCCGCCGCCACCTGGCCTGGTAACGGCCCGCCGCCGGCAATAATGCCCAAGGCCCCGCTCACGGCGAAGTGTCAGCCCTCGGCATCCGCCGCGCCGGCGAGATTGGTGAGAATCCCATGCCGGCTTGGCGTGGCGATAAAATCCAGCATCTGCATCACATAAGGCGCATCGGCATAGGTTTCGCGGGCCGCCCGCACGCGTTCGGCGAACACGCCATCCCCCGCGAACAGGAATTTATAGGCGCTGTTCAACCGCGTGATCTCGGCCTTCTCCAGCCCCTTTCGCTTCAGCCCAATCAGGTTCAGCCCCAGCAGCTCGGCCCGTGTACCAAACACGCGGCCATAGGGGATCACATCGCGGGTCACACCGGTTAAGCCGCCAACCATGGCGCCCGCCCCCACGCGCACGAATTGCAGCAAGGCCGCGTTGCCGCCGATCACGGCGCGCGCACCAATCTCGACATGCCCGCCCAATGCGACATTGTTGGAGATGATCACCCCATCGCCTAGCAGACAATCATGCGCGACATGCACGGTCGCCATCAGCAGGCAATCCGCGCCGATGCGGGTAATGCCCGTGCCGGTTACGGTGCCGCGATGGATCGAGGCATGTTCGCGGATCTGTGTGCGCGGGCCGATCTCGGTCTCGGTATCCTCGCCCTTATATTTCAAATCCTGCGGCGCCAGCCCCACCGTACAGAACGGAAATAATTTTACGCCAGCGCCCAGCCGCGTGCGGCCCTCGATCGCCACATGCGAGACGAGCTCGACCCCCTCCTCCAGCACCACTTTCGGCCCCACCGTGCAGAACGGGCCGATTTTCACGCCCCGTGCGATGCGCGCCCCCTCGGCGATGATCGCGCTGGGATGGATATTGCTCTGCACCGTATTCAACATGCTCCGCCTGTCTTTGCTCCGTCCGTCCCGCTCTACGCGGCGGCGGGGTTTGCGGCCAAATCAATCATTATGACCGGATATTGCCTTCAAAACCGCCCTCAAGCCAAGGCTTAGACCGGCTTGACCTGCTCCATGATCATTGCCGTGATCGAGGCTTCCGCCACCACCGCGCCATCCACCCGGGCCACGCCATTAAAGCGCCAGACATTACCCCGCCTGCGATCCTTGCTCAGGGTCAGGCGCAGCGTATCGCCCGGAGTCACCGGCTTGCGGAATTTCGCGTTCTCGATCGACATGAAATACACGACCGGAATGCCCGCCTCCGGCCCCAGCGTGGCGATCACGAGCCCGGCCGCGGTTTGGGCCATGCTCTCCACGATCAGCACACCCGGCATCACCGGATGGCCTGGGAAATGCCCCTGGAAGAACGGCTCGTTCATCGTCACGTTCTTGATGCCAACGGCGGAATGGTCCTTGCGCACATCCACCAGCCTGTCCAGCAGCAGGAATGGGTAACGATGCGGGATCATCGTCAATAATTGCTTGATGTCGATCAGCTCGACATCAACCGGGGGCATGTCTGGGTTCGTCACGTCGTTCATCGCTCAGCTCTACCTGTATTTTATCCCTTGCGCCCGCCCTGGGCGAGTTTACGGAGGGTCAGCACCTCCCTGAAAAAAGCCTTCGATTTCTGCGCCGGCGAGCCCAGAACCTCTTCGCCGGCCGGCACATCCTGCATCACCCCGGCTTGCGCGCCCACCCTGGCCCCAGCCCCGATGTGCAAATGCCCGGTCAAGCCCGCCTGGGCCGCGATCATTACGCCGGGGCCGATCTCGGTCGAGCCGGAAATCCCGGCCTGGGCGACAATCACGGCATTGGCGCCGACCTTCACATTATGGCCGATCTGCACAAGATTATCGATATGTGCGCCCGGCCCAATCACCGTATCCTGGGCCGAGCCCCGATCGATGGTGGTATTCGCGCCAATTTCGGCGCCATCGCCAATCAATACGCGCCCCAATTGCGGCACGGGGGTGAAGCCGGTGCGGGAAATGGCAAAGCCAAACCCATCCTGGCCAATACGCGCGCCGGGATAGATCGTCACCCGATCGCCCAGCCGCGCATGGCTAATCGTGGTCTGGGCATGGATACGGCAGTCACGGCCGATCACCACGCCATCGCCGATGCAGGCCAGCGGCCCGATGCTGGTGCCAGCACCAATCTCGGCCCGCGCGCCAATCACAGCCCCCGCCTCAATCGCGGCGGTGGGGTCAATGATGGCTGCGGGGTCAATCATCGCGCTGGGGTGAATACCCGGCACCACGGCAGGGCTGGGATGAAACAGCGCCAGCACCTTGGCCCAGCCGACATAGGGCTCGGGCACCACCAGAACGGCGCAGCCCTGTGGCGCCTTATCCGCGAAATCAGGATGCAGGATCACCGCCCCGGCCCTCGTTGCGGCCAGCTGCGCCGCATAACGCCGGTTGTCGAGAAAACTCACATCCTGCGGTCCGGCAGCGGCTAACGGCGCCACGCCATGAATCAGCCGTTGCGGCGTATCTGTCTCGCAGCCCAAAAGGGCCGCGATCTCACCCAAACCATGCGGCCCGGTGCGCGTGAAAAACCGCGCGTCACCGGGTTTGCTCTCATCGGACATAGCGGGTCCTATGGCGCGGCCTGGCCGTTGCCTTGCTCCTGCTCTTGTTCCTGCACCTGTTGTTTCAACTCAGGGGTCACCACGCTGGGCGGGACCTTTACGCTGGGGAGCAGCTTATTCAGCTCGGCCACGGTTTCGTTGGTGATGTCAAAGGCCTTGTCGTCGAGCAGCACCTGTTCGCGATGCAGCACCAGATTCATGCCGTGCGCCGTGGCCTCCTGGCGGATAATGGCGATCAACTCACCCTCGATCTGCGACAATGCGGCCTGCCCGGCATTCTGGATCGCCTGGTTGCGCTCCTCAAACTTGGTCTGGGTCGCCGCGATCTCGTTACGCAGCGCTTGCTCCTTGGCTTCGAGCTGCGAGTCGCTAAGCTTGCCGCGTTCCTTGTTGATCGCCTGCTGTTCGTCCTGAATCTTGGCGCGCGCGGCTTTGGCGTCATTCGACAGCGCTTCCTGGCGCTGCTGGATCACCTTCTGCACCCCCTGCGCCGCGGTGGATTTCTGCATCACCTCGGGCACGCTCAGCACGCCGATCACGGCGGTGGGCGGCGGCGCCTCGGCCGGCAAGGGCGGCAGATTGGGCACCTTGGGCTTCGCCTGCTGTTCAGGCTTGGCCGTCATGGCGGCGGGCAGCTTGGGCGCATGCGCCGCCTCAGGGGTTGGCGCGCTTTCCTTGTGGGTGGGGGGCACAAAATAACCGGCGGATTGCGCCCATGCGGCCGGCATGCCGCCCAGGGTTACAAGCGGCAAAGCCAGAAGAATACGGGAAATAGCTGACACTTAGAACCTCGTACCAAAAGAAACACGGAATTGCTGGGTCTGGTCGCCCTTCTGTTTCACAACAGGGTCGGCCAGGGAAAGATTGATCAGCCCGAACGGGGTGTTCCAGGACACGCCCACCCCCACACCCACACGCGGGGCCGAGCTGTCATAAAGCGGCTGGGTCACGCCATTGAGCGAGATGGTCCGCGCGCCCCAGAGCGAGCCGACATCGACAAAGGCGAAGCCGGAAATCCCCAGATCGGGCGAGACAGGCAGCGGGAAATGCAACTCGGTCGATTGCGTCCACATATACCGCCCGCCAATCTGGCTGCCATTTTGCTGCGCGCTCCCCGCCACGCTGGGGCCCACACCGCCATCGGCAAAACCGCGCAGACTGTCGCCGCCCAGGAAGAAACGGTCCTCGATCTTGTCATGATACCCCATGATGGGCAGCAAATATCCCGCCGTGGCGGAGAATTTCAGCACCCACGCCTTGGAGCCCATCAGATGCTCCAGCGGGATATAATAGGAAATATCCGGGCTGATGCGGATATATTTGGCATTGCCCCCCACCCCGGCGAAATCGGTGGTGAGATCGGCCATCAGGCCCGAGGTTGGGTTTTGGTCATCATCCAGATAATCGAATGTCAGCGTCTGGCTGATCTGCGACAGGCTGGACGAGCCCTTTTCGCTCTGAATATAAATATTCGTGCTGCTGGCGGTGGGAATATCGTAAATATTGCGCTGGCTGAGCGTATAGGTGAAGCTTTGGCGAACATGCGCGTTAAAGCGGTAGCCCAGCCGCAAATCCCCGCCGACCGAGCTTTCCGAATAAGCATAGGCCTGCGACGCGGCGGTGTAGGAATTCGTCACCGTGCGGAAGGCATCGACCCCCGCGATCAGGTTACGATCGAGGAAATACGGATCGGTCACGCCCACATTCAGCTGCGTGCCGCGCTGCGCCAGCAACGTGTTGATGGAAGCATTAATACCGGTACCCAGAAAATTATTCTGGCTAAGCCCGGCATTGAGCAGCGCGCCCAGGCTGGAGGAATACCCGCCGCCCAGCGAGAACTGGCCGGTCGCTTCCTCGGTCACCTGCGTGTTCAAAATCACCTGCTGCGGCGTGGAGCCTGGGCTGGTCGTGATTTTCTCATCCTTGAAGAAACCCAAATTCTTTAGCTTCTTCTTAGATTCGTCGATCTTGCTCTGATTATAGGCATCGCCCGCGGCCACGGTCAGCTCGCGGCGGATCACCTTATCCTCGGTGCGGGTGTTGCCGGTAATGTCGATGCGCTGGATATAAACGCGCGGCCCGTTCACAACATTAAGCGTAATCGCCAGCGTCTTCTTGGCCGGATCCGGCTTCACGTCGGGGTTTACCTGGGCAAAGGCATACCCCAAATCGAGGGCGCGCTTGGTCAGCGCATCCACACCTTCCTGCAGGGCATCGCCATCGAACCATTCCCCCTTGGAGAGCGGCACCAAGCCGCGCAGCTTCTTCTCGCTCAGCGAGCGGATGCCCGAGACGATCTTGACCGAGCCAACCTTGTAACGCGCGCCCTCGGAAATATCGAAGGTGACATAGAAGGATTTGCGGTCCGGGCTGAGATTGGCGTTGACACTCCTGATCTGGAAGTTCGCGTAGCCCTTATGCAGGTAGAATTTGTGCAGCAGGTACTCATCGTACTCAATCCGCTTGGCGTTATAGTCGTCGGCGCTGGAAAGGAACCGCCACCAGGCCGATTGCCGGCTGGAAATAACGTCGCGCAGCGTGGCCTGGCTGAAATGCCGGTTGCCGATGAAGCTGATGCGGCTGATCTGGGTCATCGCCCCGTCATGGCAGTTGAACACCACATTCACCCGGTTGTCGGGCAGCTTGATGATCTTGGGCGTGACGGTGGCGTTGAAGTGCCCCTTCTGGGCGTAGAGGTCGAGCAGGGCACTGCGCGCCTTCGCCGCCTCTTCCAGCGTGAACACCGAACGCGGCTTAAGGCTTATGGCGGCCTTCGCATCCTTGTCGGTGATCGCCTTGTTGCCGGAGAAGAACACCTGGTCGACAGTCGGGTTCTCGACCACATGCACGATC